>NZ_JBEYVS010000080.1:0-16862 GCF_040644095.1 Streptomyces sp. NPDC047028 | reverse complement strand
TGGCTGACAACCGTGTTCACACCTGTTTCCGGGCCGGACACGACGATCGACATCGGTCCGTTCACAGCCGCGATGCCCGTGCCGTCCGGCAACACGGCCCGTACCTCGTCCTCGGTCGCCTGCACGGCAGCCATCGCCCCGCCTGCCGGGAGCTGCTGCATCAGCCGGCCGCGTGCCGACACGATCAGCGCCGCGTCCTCCAGCGACCACAGCCCCGCCACATGCGCGGCAGCCAGCTCACCGATGGAGTGCCCGGCCAGCACATCCGGCCGCACACCCCAGAACTCCAGCAGCCGGAACAGGGCGACTTCCAGGGCGAACAGCGCCGGCTGCGTGTAGTGGGTGGCGTCGAGTTCGGTGCCGGCCTCGCCGTACAGGCCGTCCTCGCCGAACATCACGTCCCGCAGCGGGCGATCGAGGTAGACGTCGAGCGCCTCGCACACCTCGTCCAGGGCGCGCGCGAACACCGGGTACGTCACATACAGGCCGCGGCCCATGCCGAGGCGCTGGCTGCCCTGCCCGGTGAACAGGAACGCCAGCAAACCGCCGGCCGGCTCGCCGCTCAGCGGGGCCTCGCCCCGGGCGACGGCCTCCACCCCGGCGAGCAGCGCGTCCCGGTCGGCGCCGACCACGGCCGCCCGGTGCGGGAACGCCGTACGGCCCGCGAGTGCCGCAGCCACGGACCCGGCGGTCAGGTCCGGCCGGGCCCGCAGGTGCTCGGCGAGCCGCCCGGCCTGGGCGCGCAGCGCCTCCTCGGTGGTGCCGGACACCAGCCACGGCACGACCGGGGGCTCGGCGGCCACCCCGTCGGCCGGCTTCTCCACCCGCTCCTCGTCCGGGGCCTCCTCCACGATCACGTGCGCGTTGGTGCCGCTGATCCCGAACGACGACACGCCCGCGCGGCGCACCCGCTCACCGGCCGGCCACGGCCGGGCCTCGGCCAGCAGCTCCACCGCGCCCGCCGACCAGTCGATCCGGGTCGACGGCTCGTCCACGTGCAGGGTGCGCGGCAGCAGTTCGTGGCGCAGCGCCTGCACCATCTTGATGACCCCGGCGACCCCCGCGGCGGCCTGTGCGTGCCCCAGGTTGGACTTGACGGAGCCCAGCCACAGGGGCGCCTCCGGGTCGCGGTCCCGGCCGTAGGTCGCCAGCAGCGCGCCCGCCTCGATGGGGTCGCCGAGGCGGGTGCCGGTGCCGTGCGCCTCGACGGCGTCGACGTCGGCGGCGGTGAGGCCCGCGGAGGCCAGGGCGCGCTGGATGAGGCGGCGCTGCGCGGTGCCGTTGGGGGCGGTCAGGCCGTTGCTGGCGCCGTCCTGGTTGACGGCCGAGCCCCGGACCACGGCGAGGACGCGGTGCCCGTTCCTCCGCGCGTCCGACAGCCGCTCCAGTACGAGCAAGCCGGCGCCCTCCGCCCAGCCGGTGCCGTCGGCGGCCTCCGCGAACGGCTTGCATCGGCCGTCCGGGGCCAGGCCGCGCTGGCGGCTGAACGCGGTGAAGGTGCCGGGACTGGACATCACGGCGACCCCGCCCGCGAGGGCCAGCGAGCACTCGCCGGAGCGCAGCGCGTTCGCCGCCAGGTGCAGGGCGACCAGGGACGCCGAGCACGCCGTGTCCACGGTCAGGGTCGGACCCTCAAGGCCCAGCGTGTAGGCGACGCGACCGGAGATGACGCTGGTCGCGGCACCGGTCAGCAGGTGGCCCTCGAAGCCCTCGGGGGCCTGGTGCAGGCGCGGTCCGTACTCCTGGGGCTCGGCGCCCACGAACACGCCGGTGCTGGTGCCGCGCAGCGCCACCGGGTCCACACCCGCGTGCTCCAGCGCCTCCCACGACGTCTCCAGCGCGAGGCGTTGCTGCGGCTCCATGGCGGCGGCCTCGCGCGGGCTGATCCCGAAGAAGTCCGCGTCGAAGTCGGCGGCGCCGTACAGGAAACCGCCCTCGCGCGCGTACGTCTTGCCGGGCGCGTCCGGGTCGGGGTCGTACAGGCCGGCCACGTCCCAGCCGCGGTCCTCGGGCAGTGGGCCGATCGCGTCGGCGCCCGCCGCGACCAGGTCCCACAGCTCGCCGGGGGAGGCGATGCCGCCCGGGTAGCGGCAGGCCATGCCGACGATCGCGATCGGCTCGCCCGGGTCGAGAACGCCGTGCCCGGGCTCCTCGGGGGTGTCGGCCTGTGACTCGCCCAGCAGCTCGCGCATCAGCTGTGCGGCGAGGGCGCGCGGGGTGGGGTGGTCGAAGGCGATCGACACCGGCAGGTCGACTCCGGTCGCGGCGGACAGCCGCCGCTGCAGGTCGACGATGGCCAGCGAGTCGAGTCCCGACTGCCGGAACGGGCGCCCCGGGTCGAGGTCCCCGTCCGGTTCCCGGCCCGCCTTGCGCAGCGCGGCCCCGGCCTGCTCGACGACGAGCCGGAGCAGCCGCCGCTCCCGGGCGGACCCGGGCAGCCCGGCGAGCACGGCGGCCGACAGGGACGGTGCGGTTGTGTCGTGGTCGGGCTGAGCGGCGGACTCGGTCATGGTCACTGGACTCCAGGCTGGGTGATGCGACTGGCTGGGTTGTGCGACGGGCGGGTGATGCGATGCGACTGCTGTGCCGGGCGACCGCTGTGCTGTGTGACTGGCCGCGCTAGACGACGGGGGTGCGGGACACGGCGAGGCGGGAGGCCGAGACCACCTCGCCGTCGCGGAGCAGCACTTCCGCCGGGGCCGGCCGGCCCAGGAACAGCAGCAGGCTCGCGGTGGGGCCGTAGGCGCCGACGTTGGGCACGGCGAGCACGTCGCCCGGCTCGGGCGGCGGCATCCGCACCGAGCGGGACAGCAGGTCGCCCGGCGTGCACAGCGGGCCGGCCAGGCTCACCGGCACCGGTTCGCCCGTGCGGTGGCAGGCCGGGTCCACCGACAGCGGCAGCAGCCGGCCGAGACCGGCCATGCCGCCGAGCGTGTTGATGCCCGCGTCGAGGATCGCGAACGTACGGCCCCGGCTCTCCTTGACGTTGGTCACGGACGTCAGCAGCCGCCCGCTGTCACCGACCAGGTGCCGGCCCGACTCGCAGGCGATCTCCAGGCCGCCCTCGCGCCAGCGGGGCAGCCGGGTGTCCAGGGCCTTCTCCAGGGCGGCCCGCAGATTCGGGTACACGGGCCGCTCGCCCGGCACCGAGTACGGCGCCGCGAAGCCGCCGCCGATGTCCAGCATCGCCAGCGGCAGCCCGAGTTCGCCCTCCAGCCGGGCCGCCTGCTCGATCGTCGCCGTGAACTCGGCGATCAGGCTGTCCTCGTCCTTGGAGTTGGACAGCGGGAAGAAGTGCGCGCCCACCACTTCGGTGCCGGGCACGTCGAGCAGGGCGGGCAGCAGGGCGGGGAGACTCTCGGAGTCGATGCCGAACTGGGAGGGGGTGCCCGTCATCCGGATGCTGGTGGTCGCGGCGGCGACCGCGCTGTTGACGCGCAGCAGTACCTTCGCCACCGCCCCGTGCCGTACGGCGACCTCGCCGAGCCGGCGCAGGTCGCCCGCCGACTCCACGGAGAACGTCCGCACCCCCTCGGCGAGTGCCACGGCCAGCTCCCCGGCCGTCTTGCCCGGCCCGGAGTAGAGGACCGACCCGGCCGGGTGTCCGGCCTCCAGCGCCGAGGCCAGCTCCCCGGTGGAGCACACCTCGGCGCGGCAGCCGCCCGATCCCTCCCGCAGCGCCCGCACCAGACCGGGGTGCGGGTTGGCCTTCAGCGAGTAGTAGAGCGTGAACCCCTCGGGCAGCGACGCGCGCAGACCGGCGCGGGCGCGGGCCACCCGGTCCAGGTCGTACACGTACAGCGGCGAGCCGTACCGGGCCACCAGCTCCCTGTCCAGCTCCGCCTGCCGGGCGTCCGGCACCTGCCCGTCCGCCTGCCGGGCGTCCGGCACCTGCCCGTCCGGCTCCACCCGGCCAGGCTCCGCCCGACCCCGCTCCGGCGCCGTCACTTCGCGGCCTCCGCGTCGAGCATCGCCTGCAACTGCTGCTTGGCGTTCTTGCCGTTGGAGGTCAGCGGGAACGCCGTCAGCACCTTGCACAGCGCGGGCACCTTCACGGCCTCCAGCCGGGTCGCCAGCTCGCGCAGCACCGCCTGCGGGGCCAGTTCGTCGGACTCCACGAAGATCATCAGGTCGCGGTCGGCGGTCGGCTTCAGCGCGGCCGCGTTGCGCACGCCCGGGATGTCCATCGCGGCGCCCTCGATCTCGATCGTGGACACCCGCATCCCCTTGCGCTTGAACATGTCGTCGCGGCGGCCCTCGAAGTACAGGTAGCCGTCCTCGTCGACGCGCCCGTAGTCACCGGTGAACAGGCGGGTGGCGCCGGTCTCCGCGGCGGGCCGGTAGGTGCGCGCGGTGATCTCCGGCAGGTTCCAGTAGCCGGCCATGACGTGCGGCCCGGTCACCGTGATCTCGCCGCTCTCCCCGGCCGGCACCTCGTTGCCGTCCGGGTCCAGGATCGCCACCTTCGTGCCCGGGATCGGCAGGCCGGAGGAGCCGGGCCGCTCGTGGTCCTGGTCCGGCGGCATGATCGTGATCCGCTTGCACTCCGAAATGCCGTACATCCGCACGACCTTGGCGTCGGGGAAGCACTTCCACAGCCCGTCGATGATCCGCTGCTCCAGCGCCGCGCCGGTGCTGGTGAACATGCGCAGCCGGGTCGGGCGCGGGTCGCGCTGGGCGAGCCGGATGAGCGGGCCGCCGAGCGAGGGCACCAGCGGCAGCACGGTCGCGCCGCTCTCCCGGATCAGGATGTGCAGCTTGGAGTCCGCCTCGGAGTCGGCGAGGACCAGCGTCGCGCCCGCCACCGCGCACAGCAGCACCTGGAACAGGCCGTAGTCGAAGGACAGCGGCACCCGGACGAACACGGTGTCGTCGGCGCGGTAGCCGAGGACCTCGTTGATGGAGTGCGCCGCGAACAGCATCTGCGCGTGTGGGCAGATGATGCCCTTCGGCGTCGACGTCGAGCCGGAGGTGTAGATCAGCACGGCGGGCGCGTCGGACGCCTGCCCGGCCTCGCCGTCCTCCCCGTCGGCCGCCAACTCGGCCCACAGGGCGCCTACTTCGTGCACCGGCACGTCGGTCAGGCCGGACACCCACTCGCCGGCGCCGTCCGTGACGACCACGAGCCTCGGCGCGCAGTCGGCGATGACCGCGCGCAGGTGGAACTCCTTCATCTCGGCGCTGATCGGCACCAGCGCGGCCCCGACCCGGGACGCCGCGTACAGCAGCGCCGTCGTCTCGCGCACGTTCGGCAGGCGTACGACGATCCGGTCGCCCGGCGCCACCCCGGCCCGGCGCAGCCAGTCGGCGGCGGCCCGCGTCTGTGCGCCCAGCTGCTGCCACGTCCAGGAGTCCCGGGCGTCACGCACCGCGACGTCCTGTGGCCGGGCGGCGGCCTGCGCGTCGAGGAGGTGGTGCAGCAGGCGGGCGTCCTTGGTGTTCACGTCCACGGGGGCTCTCCTTGTCGTCCGTGGCTACTCGGCGTCGCCCGGAGGCCGTTGTGCGTCCCCGGGCTTCTCGGCGTCCGGTCAGCTCCGGGCCCGGCCGCTGTCCAGGAGAGTCAGCGCGCGGGACCGGAGGGCGGAGCGGTCGATCTTGCGGTTGGCGTTCATCGGGAACTCGGCCAGGTGGACCAGCAGCCGCGGCACCATCGCCCTGGGCAGCTCAGCGATCAACTCGCGGGCCAGCAGGGGGCTCTCGGTGGGGCGGCCGGTGTAGAAGGCGACCAGTTCGTGGCTGCCGGCGCGCGGCACGGCGACCGCGACGGCGTCCTCCACCCCGTCCAGGGCGCGCACGGCGTGCCCGACCTCGGACAGCTCCACCCGCCAGCCCTGCACCTGCACCTGGTCGTCGGCGCGGCCCAGATAGCCGATCTCGCCGTCCGGCCAGCGGCGCACCCGGTCACCCGTGCGGTACCAGCGGCGCCCGTCGTGGTCGAGGAAGCGGCCCTCGTTCTCGGCCGGGTCGAGATAGCCGTCGAACATCTGCGGCCCCGTGACGCACAGTTCGCCCTCGGCGCCGTCGGTGGAGCCGTCGGGGGCGAGCAGCACGTGGTCCAGGGAGGCGTGCACCGGGCCGATCGGGACGACACCGCCCAGGTACCGCTCGTCGGGCGTGGCCGGGGAGAGGCGGTGCGCGGTGACGGTGATGGTGAGCTCGGTGGGCCCGTACAGGTTCTCCACGGTGCTGTGCGGGGCCGCCGCCCGCCAGTCCTCGGCGTCGTGCCGGTGCAGCGGCTCGCCCGCGAACAGCGACCAGCGCAGGCCGTCCAGCGCGCCCGGCGCCAGCGCCCCGGAACGCCGGGCGAGCGCGATGGCCGCCGGCGTGGAGAACCACACCGTGATCCGCTCCTCGGCGAGGAACTCCGGCAACGCCCGGTACGCCCGCATCGGCAGGGGCACCACCCGGGCGCCCGCGCCCCATGCGCAGAACAGGTCGAACATCGCGCAGTCGAAGGTCAGGTCGAAGGTCTGCGTGAAGGCGTCGCCGGGCCCGAAGTCGTAACGGCCGCGCAGCGTACGGAAGTAGCTGTCGGCGGCTCGGTGGGTCGTGGGCACGCCCTTGGGCCGGCCGGTCGAGCCGGACGTGAACAGGATGTAGGCGGTGTCCTCCGGACGGACCGCGCGCGGCTCGCTCAACGGCTCACCGCGAAGCGGCTGGTGGGCCGCGACGAGCGGGAGGTCCGGCCGGCCGATCGCCTCGTACGCCGCCACGCCCCGCTCGTCCGCGATGACGGCGTCCGTCCGGGAGGCCTCCAGGACGGCCCGGTTGCGGGCGGCGGGGAAGTCCGGGTGCAGCGGTACGGCCCGTGCGCCCAGGTACAGGGCGGCCAGCAGGCCGGTGTACGCCCCGCCGCTCTTGCTGCCGAGCACGGCGACCGTGCGGGGTGCCCCGCCGCACGCGTCGGCCACGGCGCCGGCGAGCGCCAGCGCGGCCCGGTGGGCCTCGGCGTAGGTGGTGCCGTTCCCGTCGACGCGGAAGCACTCGCGGTCGGCGGAGAGGGCGAGACCGCGCAGGAAGAGGCCGTGCAGGCTGCCGTCGAGCCGGGGGTCGGCGTACGACGTCTCGGAGATCTGGGCGGTCATCTCACACCCCCGCCGCAGCCGACGCGGGGCGGGCCGCCGCCTGCCGGGGCCCCGGCCGGTCCGGGGTCACCGGGACCACCTCGAAGCGGGAGGTCGCCGACTCCACCCGGCCGAACAGTGCGTCCGGGCCGGCGACCACCAGGCGCTCGACGCCGCGCGCGTGCAGCGCGTCCAGCGTCGCGGGCCAGTCGACGGGTCGCACGAAGTGGTCCAGCAGCATCTGCCGCAGCCCGGCGGCCGTGGTCAGCTCGGCGCCGTCCTGGTCGGCGAGCACGGGCAGTTGGGGATCGCGCAGCGGAAGGGCGTCGAGGACCTCGCGGGCGGCCAGCTCACGCAGCCCGGTGAACCGCGAGGAGTGCATCGGCGGCCGCATCACGTACAGGGGGAGCGCGCCGATGGCCCGCAACTCCTTCTGGAACCGCTCCAGGCCGTCCTCGTGCACGGACACCATCTGCAGGCCCTCGTCCAGCCGGCAGGCCACCTCGTGCCAGGCGCCCCGGGCGTCCATGTCCGCGAACAGCTCGGCGAGCGGCCCGGCCGGGGCCCGTACGAAGGACTGCGTCACCACGTCACGGTGCTCGTGCGCGAAGTACTCGGCGGTGCAGCGGGCCAGGCCGGCCGTCATCCGCACCGTGTCCGGGAAGTCGAGCGCCCCGCTGAAGCCGACCACCGGCTTCTCACCGAAGCTGGCACCCGTGCACACCAGCGGCTCGCCCAGCTCCTCGCGGGCGCGCTCGGCGAGCGCCGTGCACGCGACCATGAAGGCGACCTGCGCCGCCGGGTCGTAGGCGTCCTCGCTCTGCCGGAACGCGTCGAAAAGAGACTGGCCGAGGACGTCGTCCGCGACCGAAAGCAGCTTCTTGGCACGGGAATCGAGAAGCAGGAAGCGTCCGAGTTCCCGGAAGCGGGTAGGTCCCATTCCAGGGAATGCCATCGCCGTTGTCATCGCAGCACCCGTCTTGTCGCGAACTGGCCTCGTTCGGACAGTTCTAGATGCCGCACCGGAGCACACCAACCCCTATCCCACCCCGCCCACCACCCTTAATAGGGGGAGCGGGACCGAGCATAGGGGGTGCCCGCTGTGGCCCCTGGCGGGAAAGCGCGCTTTGAATGGACGGTCCGCATCTCCGTCAGCCACATGGATGGGTGCCCCAATGACCGTGACCGAGGACACCACCTCACTCGCCCCCATGACCCAGCCGCCCCCGCGCCCCGACCCCCGGTCGCGGGTGGCGCTGCTGGACCTGGTGAAGCAGACCGTGCGGGAGGGCCCCGGACCGCGCGCCACCGAGGCGCAGTGGGCCAAGGGCAAGCTGACCGTCCACGAACGCCTCGAACTCCTCTTCGACAAGGAGAGCTTCCAGGAGATCGAGCCGCTGCGCCGGCACCGCGCCACCGGCTTCGGCCTGGAGAACAAGCGGCCGTACACCGACGGCGTGATCACCGGCTGGGGCACGGTCGAGGGCCGTACGGTCTTCGTCTACGCCCATGACTTCCGGATCTTCGGCGGCTCCCTCGGCGAGGCGCACGCCGCGAAGATCCACAAGGTGATGGACCTGGCGCTGGCGGCGGGCGCGCCCCTGGTCGCCCTCAGCGACGGCGCGGGCGCGCGCATCCAGGAGGGCGTCACCGCGCTCGCCGGGTACGGGGGCATCTTCCGCCGCAACGTGGCCGCGTCCGGGGTCATCCCGCAGATCAGCGTCATGCTCGGCCCGTGCGCGGGCGGCGCCGCCTACAGCCCCGCCCTCACCGACTACGTGTTCATGGTGCGCGGGACCTCGCAGATGTACATCACCGGCCCCGACGTCGTCCAGGCCGTCACCGGCGAGCGGATCACCCACGACGGGCTCGGCGGCGCCGACGTGCACGCCACCGTGTCCGGCGCCGCGCACTTCGCCTACGAGGACGAGGCCGAGTGCCTCGCCGAGGTGCGCTACCTGCTGTCGATGCTGCCGCAGAACAACCGCGAACTGCCGCCCGCCGTACGGCCCGAGGACTTGCCGGAGCGGCGCTGCGAGGCCCTGCTCGACCTGGTGCCGGGCGATCCCGGGCGCTCCTACGACATGCGGCCCGTCATCGAGGAGATCGTCGACGACGGCGAGATCTTCGAGGTGCACGCGGGCTGGGCCACCAACATCATCTGCGCGCTGGCCCGCCTGGACGGCCAGGTCGTCGGCATCGTCGCCAACCAGCCGGCCTCGTTCGCGGGCGTCCTCGACATCCACGCCAGCGAAAAGGCGGCGCGGTTCGTGCAGTCCTGCGACGCGTTCAGCATCCCGCTGGTCACGCTCGTCGACGTCCCCGGCTTCCTGCCCGGCCGCGAACAGGAGCACGGCGGAATCATCCGCCACGGCGCGAAGCTGCTGTACGCCTACTGCAACGCGACCGTCCCCCGCATCTCCCTGATCCTCCGGAAGGCGTACGGCGGCGCGTACATCGTCATGGACAGCCAGTCCATCGGCGCCGACCTGACCTTCGCCTGGCCGACCAACGAGATAGCGGTGATGGGCGCCGAGGGTGCGGCGAACGTCGTCTTCCGCCGCGAGATCGCCGCCGCCGACGACCCCGAGCAGGCGCGCGCCGACCGCATCCGGCAGTACCAGGAAGAGCTGATGCACCCCTACTACGCCGCCGAGCGCGGCCTCCTCGACGACGTCATCGACCCCGCCGAGACCCGCTCCGTGCTCATCCGCTCGCTGGCCATGCTCCGCGCCAAACAGGCCGCGATGCCCTCCCGCAAGCACGGGAACCAGCCGGTATGAGCCCCGCCGACGGCACAGCCATCCAGGTCCTCCGCGGCAACCCCGACCCCGAGCAGCTCGCCGCGGTCACGGTCGTCCTCCTGGCCATCCTCAGAGGCACGGAACCCCCCGAGCCCCCCACCCCACCCCCCGCGGGCTGGAGCCCGACCCCCCACCGCCTCCCAGGAGCCTGGGCCACCCCCTGACCCCTTGCCAAAAAGCGCCGCTGCCCAAAGGGGCAGCGGCGCTTCCCAACGCCCCACCCCCAAGCCGGCCCCGGCCCACCGCGCACTCACCGTCCCCCAACGTCCCACCCCCACCCCACCGAGCCGGTCCACGGTCGTTCACCTCTCGGCCCACCGAGTCGGGTGGTGGGTGGGCGAAGGGCCGGGGGGCCAGGGGGCGGAGCCTGCTGGGAGACGGCGCCGCACGCCGACGAGCGCCGCGACCCGGGGCATCCAGGTCACGGCGCTGGTCAGCACTCGCGTGCATCTCACTGCATGGCGGTCTGGCGAGCTCGCTGCGCGGCGATCGCCGGATACCGCATCGTGAACAGAACGGGCACCACGAACGTGACCACCTTGATCACGATGGCCGCGGTCGTGGCATGCGGATCAGCCTTGATCAGCAACGCCAGCGCGCCGGCGGCGACGATGAAGGACACCCCCCACACCGAGGTGATCGTCGCGTTGGTGCGGAAGAACGCCTTCGTCTTCCACACATGCTCCGGCGCGATCTTGCGCGCCAGCCCCAGCGTGAACGGCCGCCCGATGAGCAGCGAACCGAACGCCGTGACCGCGAGCCACGCGTCGACCAGGGCAGGGCCGTAGGGGATGAGGCCGGAGTCGGGCTGCTTGTACGAGAGCCAGGTGATGCCCGCGAAGAACACGAGCGCACTCACCTCGATCACCATCTCGTCCAAGCGCTTGCCCGACCGCCGCCCCTGGAAGATCACGAACGCGGCGATCCCCAGTCCCCACTCCGCGCCGCTGCGCCACTCGTCGCTCGTGGCGATCGCGGCATAGGCGATCCAAGGTAGGAAGCTGATGAGGTAGCGGGTCATGGAAAGCTCCTTTCTACCCGCCATTCAGCCAGCCCCACCTTGCAGCGCGCTAAAGCGGAATTCATCGTTGCAGAACGGACTACTTTAGTCGTCCCCAAGCATTCCGACGCACGCTTCTCCGACAACAATTACCGGACCCAGGCCCGTTCCGGCTGGAGGAACGGCTGCAGGAACGGCTGGAGGAAACGTGTCCCGTCGACTGTTCACCTCGGAGTCGGTGACCGAGGGCCATCCCGACAAAATCGCCGACCAAATCAGCGACACCATTCTCGACGCACTGATCGGCCAGGACCCGGCGGCCCGTGTCGCGGTGGAAACCCTGATCACCACAGGCCAGGTGCATATCGCGGGCGAAGTCACCACCACCGCCTACGCCGATATCCCCACGCTGGTCCGCGAGACGATTCTCGGCATCGGCTACGACTCCTCCGCGAAGGGGTTCGACGGCGCCTCCTGCGGCGTCTCCGTCTCCATCGGCGCGCAGTCGCCCGACATCGCCCAGGGCGTCGACACCGCCTACGAGACCCGGGTGGAGGGCGACGGCGACGAACTGGACCGGCAGGGCGCCGGCGACCAGGGCCTGATGTTCGGCTACGCCTGCGACGAGACGCCCGAGCTGATGCCCCTGCCGATCGCCCTCGCGCACCGGCTGGCCCGCCGCCTCGCCGAGGTCCGCAAGACGGGCCCGCTGCCGTATCTGCGCCCGGACGGCAAGACGCAGGTCACCATCGAGTACGACGGCGACCGCCCGGTCCGTCTGGACACCGTCGTCGTCTCCTCCCAGCACGCCCCCGACATCAGCCTGGAGTCGCTGCTCGTGCCCGACCTGCGCGAGCACGTCATCGAGCCCGCGCTGGCCGGCCTCGACCTGGACACCACCGGGCACCGGCTGCTGGTCAACCCCACCGGCCGGTTCGAGATCGGCGGCCCGATGGGCGACGCCGGCCTCACCGGCCGCAAGATCATCGTCGACACCTACGGCGGCATGGCCCGCCACGGCGGCGGCGCCTTCTCCGGCAAGGACCCCTCCAAGGTGGACCGCAGTGCCGCGTACGCGATGCGCTGGGTCGCCAAGAACGTCGTCGCCGCCGGACTCGCCCGCCGCTGCGAGGCCCAGGTCGCCTACGCCATCGGCAAGGCCGCCCCGGTCGGCCTGTTCATCGAGACGTTCGGCACCGAGACCGTTTCCGTGGACCGGATCCAGCAGGCCGTCACCGACGTCTTCGACCTGCGCCCGGCCGCGATCGTCCGCGACCTGGACCTGCTGCGGGCCCGCTACGCGCAGACGGCCGCGTACGGCCACTTCGGGCGCGAGGGCGCCGACTTCACGTGGGAGGCCACCGACCGGGCGGACAAGCTCCGCCAGGCCGCGACGGGTTGAGCGGGGGCCGACCCATGCGAATAGCCGTCACCGGTTCCATCGCCACCGACCATCTGATGACGTTCCCCGGGCGCTTCACCGACCACCTGGTGCCCGGCGAACTGTCCCACGTCTCCCTGTCCTTCCTCGCCGACTCCCTGGAGGTCCGGCGCGGCGGCGCTGCCGCCAACATCTCCTACGGCCTAGGCCAGTTGGGCCTGTCCCCGGTGCTGGTCGGCGCCGTAGGACCGGACTTCGCCGACTACCAGGTGCACCTGAAGGAGCACGGCGTCGACACCGACTCCGTGCACGTCTCCGCCACCGAGCAGACCGCCCGGTTCGTGTGCACCACCGACCAGGAGCAGAACCAGATCGCCACCTTCTACGCCGGCGCCATGGCCGAGGCCCGCACCCTGAGCCTCACCCCCGTCGCCGACCGCACCGGCGGCCTGGACCTCGTCCTGATCTCCCCGGACGACCCCGAGGCGATGGTCCGGCACACCGAGGAGTGCCGGGCGCTCGGCGTCCCGTTCGCCGCCGACCCCTCCCAGCAGCTCGCCCGGCTCACCCCGGAGCAGGTGCGCGGCCTCGTCGACGGCGCGGACCGCCTGTTCACCAACGCCTACGAGGCCGCCCTCGTCCGGGAACGCACCGGCTGGACGACGCGGCAGATCCTGGACCGGGTCGGCTCCTGGGTCACCACCCTCGGCGCCGACGGCGTCCGCATCGAACGGGCCGACCGGAGCGCCGTCACCGTCCCGGCCGCCCCCGTCCGCCGCGCCGTCGACCCCACCGGCGTCGGCGACGCCTTCCGCGCCGGATTCCTCGCCGCGCTCGCCGCCGGCCTGCCCGAACCGGCCGCGGCCCGCCTCGGCTGCGTCCTCGCCGCCCTCGTCCTCGAAGCGCCCGGCCCCCAGGAGTACACCCTGGACCGGGAGACCGTGACGGCCCGGCTCACCGAGGGCTACGGCCACGAGGCCGCCACCGCACTCGCACCCTTCCTGGAGGCCGCCCTGTGAGCAGCCAACGAGCGGCCACCGCCCAGCAGCTGAGGCACGCCCTGGCCACCCGCGTCGTCGTCGCCGACGGCGCCATGGGCACCATGCTCCAGGACCGCGACCCCACCCTCGACGACTTCCAGGGGCACGAGGGCTGCAACGAGATCCTCAACGTCTCTCGCCCCGACCTCGTGGCCGACGTCCACGACGCCTACTTCGCCGCGGGCGTCGACTGCGTGGAGACCAACACCTTCGGCGCCAACCTGGCCAACCTCGGCGAGTACGGCATCGCCTCCCGCATCCGCGAACTCGCCGAGGCCGGTGCCCGCATCGCCCGTGAGGTCGCCGACGGCCACAGCACCGCCGACCGGCCCCGCTGGGTCCTCGGCTCCGTCGGCCCCGGCACCAAACTGCCCACGCTCGGGCACGCCCCGTACGCCGATCTGCGTGACGCCTACCAGGAGCAGACCGAGGGCCTCGTCGCCGGCGGCGTGCACGCGGTGCTCGTGGAGACCACGCAGGACCTGCTCCAGACCAAGGCCGCCCTGATCGGCGCCCGCCGCGCCCTCAGGAAGGCCGGCGCCGACCTGCCGCTGTTCGCGCAGATCACCGTCGAGACCACCGGCACCATGCTGCTCGGCACCGAGACCGGCGCCGCCCTCACCGCGCTCGAACCCCTCGGCATCGACCTGATCGGCCTCAACTGCGCCACCGGACCGGCCGAGATGAACGAGCACCTGCGCCACCTGTCCCGGCACGCCCGCACGGGCCTGTCCGCGATGCCCAACGCCGGGCTGCCCGTCCTCACCTCCGACGGCGCCCACTACCCGCTCGGGCCCGTCGAACTGGCCGCCGCGCACCGCCAGTTCGTCATCGAGCACGGGCTGAGCCTGGTCGGCGGCTGCTGCGGCACCACCCCCGAGCACCTGCGGCAGGTCGCCGACGCCGTACGCGACCTCGAACCCGTCCGCCGCGACCCGCGCCCCGAACCGGCCGCCGCCTCCCTCTACACCTCGGTCCCCTTCCGGCAGGACACCTCCTACCTGGCCATCGGTGAGCGCACCAACGCCAACGGCTCCAAGAAGTTCCGCGAGGCACTCGTCCGCGAGGACTGGGAGACCTGCGTCGAGATCGCCCGCGACCAGATCCGCGACGGCGCCCATCTGCTCGACCTGTGCGTCGACTACGTGGGCCGCGACGGCGTCGCCGACATGAGGGAACTCGCCGGCCGCCTCGCCACCGCCTCCACCCTGCCCGTCGTCCTCGACTCGACCGAGCCCCCGGTCCTCCGGGCCGGCCTCGAACGGCTCGGCGGCCGCGCGGTCGTCAACTCCGTCAACTACGAGGACGGCGACGGCCCCACCTCCCGGTTCGCCCGAATCATGCCGCTCGTCACCGAGCACGGCGCCGCCGTCATCGCGCTCACCATCGACGAGGAGGGCCAGGCGCGCACCGCCGAGTGGAAACTGCGCGTCGCCGAACGCCTCATCGCCGACCTCACCGGCAACTGGGGCATGGCCGAGGGCGACATCCTCGTCGACTGCCTCACCTTCCCCATCGCCACCGGCCAGGAGGAGACCCGCCGCGACGGCGTCGAGACCATCGAGGCCATCCGGGAACTCAAGCGCCGCCACCCCGCCGTGCAGACCACGCTCGGCCTGTCCAACATCAGCTTCGGCCTGAACCCGGCCGCCCGCACCGTCCTCAACTCCGTGTTCCTGCACGAGTGCGTCGCCGCCGGACTGGACTCGGCCATCGTGCACGCCTCCAAGATCCTGCCCATCTCCCGCATCCCGCAGGAGCAGCTGGAGTGCGCGCTCGACCTGGTCCACGACCGGCGCCGCGAGGACTACGACCCCCTCCAGCGCTATCTGGAGCTCTTCGACGGCGTCGACACCCGCTCGGTGAAGGCCTCCCGCGCCGCCGAACTCGCCGCGCTGCCCGTTCCCGAACGGCTGCGCCGCCGCATCGTCGACGGCGAACGCCAGGGCCTGACCGCCGATCTCGACGAGGCGCTGACCGAGCACTCCGCCCTGGAGATCGTCAACGACATCCTCTTGGACGGCATGAAGACCGTCGGCGAACTCTTCGGCTCCGGCCAGATGCAGCTGCCGTTCGTCCTGCAGTCCGCCGAGGTGATGAAGGCCGCCGTCGGCCACCTCGAACCGCACATGGAACGCACCGACGCCGCCGGCAAGGGCACCCTCGTCCTCGCCACCGTCAAGGGCGACGTCCACGACATCGGCAAGAACCTCGTCGACATCATCCTCACCAACAACGGCTACAACGTCGTCAACCTCGGCATCAAACAGCCGGTCTCCGCGATCCTCGAAGCCGCTGAGCAGCACGGTGCCGACGCCATCGGCATGTCCGGCCTGCTGGTGAAGTCCACGCTGGTGATGAAGGAGAACCTCCAGGAGCTCAACACCCGTGGCCTCGCCGAGACCTACCCCGTCATCCTCGGCGGCGCCGCGCTCACCCGGGCGTACGTCGAACAGGACCTGCACGCGCTGTACGACGGCGAGGTCCGCTACGCCCGCGACGCCTTCGAGGGCCTGCGCCTCATGGACACCCTCACCGCCCTCAAGCGCGGCGAACCGGGAGTGGCACTGCCCGAGTTGAAGCGCCGCAGGGTCCGTACGACGGCCGGCGCACGCCCCGCCGAACGGCCGGCGGAGCTGCCGGCGCGCTCCGACGTGGCCACCGACAACCCCGTCCCCGAACCACCGTTCTGGGGAACACGCGTCACCAAGGGCATCCCGCTCGCCGACTACGCCTCCTGGCTGGACGAACGCGCCACCTTCATGGGCCAGTGGGGCCTGAAGTCCGCGCGCGGCGGCGACGGGCCGAGCTACGAGGAACTCGTGGAGAGCGAGGGCCGGCCCCGGCTGCGCGCCTGGCTGGACCGGCTGCACACCGAGAACCTCCTCGAAGCGGCCGTCGTCCACGGCTACTTCCGCTGCGTCTCCAAGGGCGACGACCTGATCGTCCTCGACGAGAACGGCGCCGAACGCACCCGTTTCACCTTCCCGCGCCAGCACCGCGACCGCCACCTGTGCCTCGCCGACTTCTTCCGCCCGGAGGAGTCCGGCGAGACCGACGTGATCGCCTTCACCACGGTCACCATGGGCAACAGGGTCTCGGCCGCCGCGAACGAGCTGTTCGCCGCCGACGCCTACCGCGACTACCTGGAACTCCACGGCCTGTCCGTGCAGTTGACGGAGGCGCTCGCCGAGTTCTGGCACGCCCGCGTCCGCACCGAACTCGGCATCGCCGGCCACGACCCGGCCGACCTCGCCGGGATGCTCCGCACCGACTACCAGGGCTGCCGCTACTCCCTCGGCTACCCGGCCTGCCCCGATCTGGAGGACCGCGCCAAGATCGCCGGGCTGCTGCGCCCCGAACGCATCGGCGTCAGCCTCTCCGAGGAGTTCCAGCTCCACCCGGAGCAGTCCACCGACGCACTGATCCTGCACCACCCCGAGGCCGTCTACTTCAAGACGACCGGCGGCCCGGCCGGGGAGGCGGCTGCCTAATGCTGTTGTCAAGCCACGAGACGCAGGGGTGCTCGGGCCTGGAAGGGCTGGCGGTCACGGAGCATGGCGTAGAGGACGT
>NZ_JBEYVS010000079.1:0-18207 GCF_040644095.1 Streptomyces sp. NPDC047028 | reverse complement strand
ACGCCCGGTTACATTCCGAACCCGGAAGCTAAGCCTCACAGCGCCGATGGTACTGCAGGGGGGACCCTGTGGGAGAGTAGGACACCGCCGAACAATTCTTGTAAAAGGTCGGATTCCGGACTTCGGTTCGGGGCCCGGCCTTTTTCTTTTGCCTGCCTGGTGCCCGTCACGTGTCGTTCACGTCGACCGCCCAGGATCGACGCCATGGGTACCGCTGCAATGCTCAGGTCCGCCGGCGTCGGAGTCGGTGACGAGGTCGTCGTACCTGCCTTCGGGAATGTGGAAGTCGCCGAGGCCGTCACCCTGGTCGGCGCACTCCCGGTGTTCGCCGACATAGATCCGGTGACCTACTGCCTCGCCCCGTCGGCCCTGGAGGCGGCCGTAACCTCCCGCACGGCGGCCGTCGTTGTCGTACATCGCTTCGGACGGCAGGCCGACCTGGGGCAGTTGCACCAGGTCGGAGAGCGGCACGGGCTGCTCGTGTTGCAACAGGGAGAGTCCGAGGCGTCGTACGACGAGATCGCGCGGCGCAGGGAGCGGGCCGCCCTCCTCGACGCGGGGCTGAAGGGTGTACGGACACCCGAGGGCGGCGACGGGCACACCTACCAGCAGTACGTCGTGCGGGTGCCCGGGAACGGCAGGCCGGACCGCGATGCCTTCGCTCGAGCCCTGCGCGGCAGGGGAGTTGACTGCCGGGTGCCCGTCCGGACGCCTGTGCACCGGCTGCCCGAGTACCGGCGCTGCGTAACCCTCCCGGAGACCGAACTGGCCGCCGACGAGACGCTCGCCCTGCCGGTGGACGCTGGGCTCACGAAACGGGAGATGCAGCGGATCGTCTCCGCCTGCAACGCCCTCGGCGGCCTGCTCCAGCCGGCCTTCTGAACGAGCGTCGGGGCGACTTCCGAACGCGTTTGGGAACTCGGGACCGTTCAGGGTACGATCTCTTTGTCGCCTTGAGGGAAACCTCGAAATGCGACAGGCCCCTATAGCTCAGTCGGCAGAGCGTCTCCATGGTAAGGAGAAGGTCAACGGTTCGATTCCGTTTGGGGGCTCCGACAGAAAGGCCCCGCCCATTCGGGCGGGGCCTTTCTCATGCCCGGACGCGCCTCAGGCGTCCTGGTGGATTTCGGGCACCCGCATCGCCAGGATCGCCATGTCGTCCGACGGGGCGTCGGAGGCGAAGCGTTCCACCGCGCGCATGATGCGGGCCGCCACCGCGCCCGCGGTGAGACCCGTGCACGTGGTCAGGACATCGGCCAGACCGTCGTCGCCGAGCATGCGTGAGCCCTCGCGGCGTTCGGTGACACCGTCCGTGACGCACAGCAGGACGTCGCCCGGATCCAGGGTGACCGTCTGCTCGTACAGGTCGAGGTCCTCGATGACGCCGAGCAGCGGCTGGGGTTCGGCCGCGGCCACCACCGTGCCGTCCTGCCGGAGGCGCAGTGGGAGCGGATGGCCGGCGCAGACCACCTTCAGTTCGGCGCTGCCGTCCTCCTGCGGGCGCATCTCGCCGTAGAGGAGCGTCAGGAAGCGGCTGCGGTCGCCCTCGTCGAGGATCGCGGAGTTCAGGCGCTCCAGCACCGCCGGGCCGTTCAGGCCCTCGCGGGCCAGCAGCCGCAGCGCGTGCCGGGCGAGGCCGGTGACGGCGGCCGCGTTCGGGCCCGTACCGCAGACGTCGCCGATGGCGAAGCCGTAGGCGCCGTTGCCGATGGGGAACAGGTCGTAGAAGTCACCGCCCACCTCGTTCCCCTCGCCGGCCGCGCGGTAGATGACCTCGACCTCCACGCCGTCGATGTTCGGCAGGCCGGGCGGGAGCAGGCTGCGCTGGAGGGCCTGGCTGATGGCCGTGCGTTCCGAGTACAGGCGGGCGTTGTCCAGGGCGAGGGCGGCCCGGCGGGACAGGTCCTCGGCCAGTTCGAGGATCTCCTGGCGGAAGTGCTCGTCGGTCGGTTTGCCGAGCGTGAGCATGCCGATGACGCGGTTGCGGGCGACGAGTGGCAGGACGACCGTTTCGCCGCCGACCGCGGAGGCCGTCGCGAGGGTCGGGCCGATGCCCGAGGCGACCTGGTGCGTGGGGCCGCCGGACAGGCCGAGGCTGCGCATGGAGCTGCGCAGGGCCGCCTGGTGGGCGATCTCGCCGGGGGCCGTCCAGACCCGGGCGCCGGGGGTCGGCACCGGGTCGGGCGGGGCGATCTTCCCCAGCAGTGACTTGATGCCGTCGATGAGCTCCTCGTCCTCGTGCAGCACGTACGACAGGTAGGGCTCGGAGGCCTGGTCGGCGATCGTGTACACGGCGCACCAGGTGGCCAGCGTCGGCACGGTCATCTGGGCCATCAGCGCCAGGGTCTGGTCCCGGTCCAGCGTGCCGGCCAGCAGGTCGGAGGCCTCGACCAGGAAGCTCAGGGAGCCTCGGCGCAGCCGCTCCAGCTCGCCCAGGCGGGCCGATTCGACGGCCAGGGCGATGCGGTCGGCCGCGAACTGCAGACGGAGCGCCTCCTCGTTGGAGTACCGGGAGGGCGCCTCGGCCGCGACGCCGAGGGAGCCGGTGAGGCGGCCCTCGACCTTAAGGGGCACGGTGACGACCGAGCGCATGCCGGTGCCGGAGAGCAGCGGGACGGCCCCGGGGACGGCCGTGAGGTCGTCGTGGACGGCCGGCATGCGCGCGGAGCCGTAGCGGCCGGGGCCGGCTTCCACGGGGACGCGGGCGAAGCGCTGGCGGGCGGAGGGCAGGCCGGTGGAGGCGCGCACCTCCAGTTCCGTCTCGTCGTCCGTGGCCAGCAGCAGGAAGGCCGAGTCCGCGTCGAGCATGTCGCGGGCGCGCTCCACGGTGCGCTGGAGCAGTCCGTCCAGGTCGTCCGGCGCGGGGGAGCCGATGAAGACCTCGAAGGGGTCGGTGCTCTGCCCGTCGGCGGAGGAGGGCTGGTCGGCGGACGGGACGCGCAGGGGGGTCTGCAGGACGGCGCGCTCGTCCTCGCGGACCAGCAGGCACACGGTGGAGGGTTCGCCGCCGGTGTCGCGGACCCGCAGGTGGGAGGCGTACACCGGGGTGACGCGGCCGTCGGCGCCGCGGATGCCGTAGCTGCCCTCCCAGCGGGAGAGCTGCAGCGCCTCGGCGATGCCGGTGCCGGTGCCCGGGGTGTGCGGCCAGGCCGCCAGGTCGGTGAGGGGTTTGCCGGTGACCTGGTGGGACGTGTGGCCGAAAAGGTCCTCGGCGTCCTCGTTCCAGGACGTGATGGATCCCTTCCGGTCGATCTGGACCACGGCGACGCGGACCCGGCCGTCGGTCAGCGGGAGGAGCTCGGCGGGGAGCGCGGGGCCGGCGGTGCGGGTGCCGACCGGGTGTTCGGGCAGATCGAGCTGGAACCAGACGTTCTTGTGCGTGGGTGTGTAGTCCACGCCCCAGCGGCCGGCCAGGGCCGCGCAGAGCTGGAGGCCGCGGCCGCCCTCGCGGTCGGGGCTGCCCATGGCGGCGTGCGCGCTCTGCAGGGGGACCTCGCGCTCCGGGTAGCGGTCGGACACCTCGACCCGTACGCCGTCCTCGGTGCGCAGGCACAGCACCTCCGCGTGCGTGCCGGCGTGCACCACCGCGTTGGTCACCAGCTCGCTGGTGAGGACCACGGCGTCGTCGACGATGTCGGCGAAGCCCCAGCCCTGGAGGGTGTCGCGGACGAAGGACCGGGCGGTCGCCACCGACCGCCCGACGGGCTCGAAGCTGGCGGCCGCGCGCGCGGTGATCACAGAACTCCTCGACCGGTCGTGGACGTGTGGGGCTGCGGGGCCGGCCGGCTCGTGCCGCTGCTGCGGCATCAACTCGCCCGTCGGCCGTTGCTCCGGGGAAGGGTCCCCCGGGATCAGTCCGGTGGTCATGGTCTGCGGCCGCCCCTCCGATGCCCGCTCGTTCTCGTGCCACCGTCCAGGCCGGACGGACCGGTGCGGCTGGACAGCCGCATGCAAGGTTACTTACCTTCGCGGTCCCAGTGGATGCCGGTCGCCGGTGATTACGCCCCCACGTGTGCTGTCTGTGTGCGAAGCTGCCGAACTGTTATGGCCTGGTTCGGCCGGGGTGAAACACTGGGCAGGCTTGTGATGAAGGTCCGGTCAGGTTGTCGGTCGGGTTGCGTGTGTTCCGTGTATGGCGGGCAGCAGCCCCTGGTGCGGCCGGATCTCGTCTGGCAGAACTACGCAGTAGTAACCGGTACGCCCGGTATCCGGTATGCCGAATGAACCGGCAGACCGGCCGACGCGGCCGAGCACAGCAGTAACGGTCGACCCCTGCGGGAGGGACACAGTGGAGTCTGGCGCGGCGACGCGGACCACGAAGACGCGCGCGAAAGGCGGACAGTCCCTGGGCAAGCACGGCGGCACCACCGCCGTGGACACGGCTGCCCTGCACCGGCTGCTTGCGGCGCTCGTGTCCATGCGGGACGGGAACTTCCGCAAGCGGCTCACGGTGTCCGGCGACGGCGTGATGTCGGAGATCGCGGCGGTCTTCAACGAGGTGGCCGACCGCAATCTGCACCTGACGGGCGAGCTGTCCCGGGTACGGCGCATGGTGGGACGTGAGGGAAAACTAACGGAACGGCTGGAGACGGGCGCCTGCGAGGGCTCCTGGGCGTCCGCCATCGACGCCTCCAACGCCCTGGTCGACGATCTGGTCTGGCCCGTCTCCGAGGTCAGCCGGGTGCTGTCGGCGGTCGCCGAGGGTGATCTGTCGCCCCGGATGGAGCTGCGCACCCAGGGCCCGGACGGCACCGGGCACCCGCTGCGGGGCGAGTTCCTGAAGGTCGGCCGTACCGTCAACAACCTGGTCGACCAGCTGTCGACGTTCACCGACGAGGTCACGCGCGTGGCCAGCGAGGTGGGCACCGAGGGCAAGCTCGGCGGCCAGGCGCGGGTGCGCGGGCTCTCCGGCTCCTGGAAGGACCTGACGGACTCCGTCAACACGATGGCGTCCCGGCTGACGGCCCAGGTGCGGGACATCGCCCTGGTGACCACCGCGGTCGCCAAGGGTGACCTGTCACGCAAGGTCACCGTGCATGTCGCGGGCGAGATGCTGGAGCTGAAGAACACCGTCAACACGATGGTGGACCAGCTCTCGGCGTTCTCCTCGGAGGTGACGCGAGTCGCCCGTGAGGTCGGCACGGACGGCATCCTCGGTGGTCAGGCGCATGTTCCAGGGGTCGACGGCACCTGGAAGGAACTCACCGACTCGGTGAACCTGATGGCCGGCAACCTGACGGCCCAGGTACGCGGGATCGCCCAGGTGACCACGGCGGTCGCCAACGGCGACCTGTCGCAGAAGGTGACCGTTCCGGCGCGCGGCGAGGTCGCGCAGCTCGCCGAGACGATCAACCAGATGACCGAGACGCTGCGGATCTTCGCGGACGAGGTCACGCGCGTGGCCAACGAGGTCGGTGCCGAGGGCCGCCTCGGCGGCCAGGCGACGGTGCCCGGCGTGGCCGGGACCTGGAAGGACCTCACGGACTCCGTCAACACGGTGTTCCGCAACCTCACCACGCAGGTGCGGGACATCGCCGCCGTGACGACGGCGGTGGCCAGCGGTGACCTGTCGCAGAAGGTCACCGTGGACGTGGCCGGCGAGATGCTGGAGCTGAAGAACACCGTCAACACGATGGTCGACCAGCTGTCGGCGTTCGGTGCCGAGGTGACGCGGGTCGCGCGGGAGATCGGTGTCGAGGGTGAGCTGGGCGGCCAGGCGCAGGTGCCGGGCGCGGCCGGGACGTGGAAGGACCTGACGGACTCCGTCAACACCGCGTTCCGCAACCTCACCGGGCAGGTCCGCAACATCGCGCAGGTGACGACGGCGGTGGCCAACGGCGACCTGTCGCAGAAGGTCACGGTCGACGTCTCCGGCGAGATGCTCCAGCTGAAGAACACCGTGAACACGATGGTGGACCAGCTGTCGAGCTTCGCCGACCAGGTGACGCGGATGGCCCGGGACGTGGGCACGGAGGGCCGCCTGGGCGGTCAGGCCCGCGTGGACGGCGTCTCGGGCACCTGGAAGGAGCTGACGGACTCCGTCAACTTCATGGCCGGAAACCTGACGTCCCAGGTGCGGCAGATCGCCCAGGTGACGACGGCCGTGGCGCGCGGCGACCTGTCACAGAAGATCGACGTGGACGCGCGCGGGGAGATCCTGGAGCTGAAGAGCACCATCAACACGATGGTGGACCAGCTGTCCGCCTTCGCCGACCAGGTGACCCGGGTGGCCCGTGAGGTGGGCACGGAGGGCCGCCTCGGCGGTCAGGCGCAGGTGCCCGGCGTGGCGGGTGTGTGGCGTGACCTGACGGACTCCGTGAACGGCATGGCCGGCAACCTGACGGCCCAGGTGCGCAACATCGCCCAGGTCGCCACCGCCGTGGCCCGTGGTGACCTATCCCAGAAGATCACCGTGGACGCGCGCGGGGAGATCCAGGAGCTGAAGAACACCCTGAACACGATGGTGGACCAGCTGTCGTCGTTCGCCCAGGAGGTCACGCGTGTGGCCCGTGAGGTGGGTACGGAGGGCATCCTCGGTGGGCAGGCGGAGGTCCAGGGCGTCGCCGGCACCTGGAAGGACCTCACGCAGTCCGTGAACTTCATGGCGAACAACCTGACCGGTCAGGTACGCAACATCGCCGAGGTCACGACCGCCGTCGCCAAGGGCGACCTGTCCAAGAAGATCACCGTGGACGCCAAGGGTGAGATCCTCGAGCTGGTCACGACGGTCAACACGATGGTCGACCAGCTGTCCAGTTTCGCCGAGCAGGTGACCCGGGTGGCCCGTGAGGTGGGCACCGAGGGCATGCTGGGCGGCCAGGCCCATGTGCCGGGTGTCACGGGCATCTGGAAGGACCTGAGCAACAACGTCAACCTGATGGCCAACAACCTGACCATGCAGGTGCGGAACATCTCCCAGGTCGCCTCCGCGGTGGCCAACGGCGACCTGACCCGGCAGGTGACGATCGAGGCGAGCGGCGAGGTGGCGCAGCTCGCCGACACCATCAACACGATGGTCAAGACGCTGAGTTCGTTCGCCGACCAGGTCACCAAGGTGGCCCGCGAGGTGGGCACGGACGGCATCCTCGGTGGTCAGGCGCACGTGCCCGGCGTGGCCGGCACGTGGAAGGACCTCACCGAGTCGGTGAACCAGATGGCGTCCAACCTGACCGGTCAGGTGCGCAACATCGCCATGGTGACCACGGCCATCGCCAAGGGTGACCTGACCAAGAAGATCGACATCGACGCCCGGGGCGAGATCCTCGAGCTGAAGACGACGATCAACACGATGGTCGACCAGCTGTCCAGCTTCGCCGAGGAGGTCACGCGTGTGGCCCGCGAGGTGGGCACCGAGGGTCAGCTCGGTGGGCAGGCACGCGTGCGTGACGTCGACGGCACCTGGCGTGACCTCACCGAGTCGGTGAACGAGATGGCCGGGAACCTGACCCGGCAGGTGCGCGCCATCGCGCGCGTGGCGACCGCGGTGACCCGGGGCGACCTGAACCTGAAGATCGACGTGGACGCGTCCGGGGAGATCCAGGAACTGCAGGACTACATCAACAAGATGATCGCCAACCTGCGTGACACCACGATCGCCAACAAGGAGCAGGACTGGCTCAAGGGCAACCTCGCCCGCATCTCGGCGCTGATGCAGGGCCGCCGGGACCTGGAGGACGTGGCGTCGCTGATCATGAGCGAGCTGACGCCGGTCGTCTCCGCCCAGCACGGCGCGTTCTTCGTGGCGATGCCCCTCATGGAGGGCCAGGACGCGGGCGGGGACACCGAGGAGCAGTACGAACTGCGGATGCTCGGCAGCTACGGCTACTCGATGGGCTCCATGCCGACGTCGTTCCGGCCGGGCGAGGCGCTGATCGGTACCGCCGCGGAGGAGCGGCGCACGATCCTGGTGGAGAACGCGCCCAGCGGCTACCTGAAGATCTCCTCCGGGCTCGGCGAGGCCCCGCCGGCGCAGGTCATCGTCCTGCCGGTGCTGTTCGAGGGCACGGTGCTGGGCGTGATCGAGCTGGCGTCCTTCACGCCGTTCACGCAGATCCAGAAGGACTTCCTCAACCAGATCGCCGAGATGATCGCGACGAGCGTCAACACCATCTCGGTCAACACCAAGACCGAGCTGCTGCTCAAGCAGTCGCAGGAGCTGACCGAGCAGCTCAGGGAGCGGTCTGCGGAGCTGGAGAACCGGCAGAAGGCGCTGCAGGCATCCAACGCCGAACTGGAGGAGAAGGCCGAGCTGCTGGCCCGGCAGAACCGTGACATCGAGGTGAAGAACACCGAGATCGAGGAGGCCCGGCAGGTCCTGGAGGAGCGCGCCGAGCAGCTCGCCGTGTCGATGCGGTACAAGAGCGAGTTCCTCGCCAACATGTCGCACGAGCTGCGCACGCCGCTCAACTCGCTGCTGATCCTGGCCAAGCTGCTCGCCGACAACGCCGACAGCAATCTCTCCCCGAAGCAGGTCGAGTTCGCCGAGACCATCCACGGTGCCGGTTCCGACCTGCTGCAGCTGATCAACGACATCCTGGACCTGTCCAAGGTCGAGGCGGGCAAGATGGACGTCTCCCCGACGCGCATCGCGCTCGTCCAACTCGTGGACTACGTGGAGGCCACGTTCCGGCCGCTGACCGCGGAGAAGGGCCTGGACCTGTCGGTGCGGGTCTCACCGGAGCTGCCGGCGACCCTGCACACCGACGAGCAGCGGCTGCTGCAGGTGCTGCGGAACCTGCTGTCCAACGCGGTGAAGTTCACCGACTCCGGGTCGGTGGAGCTGGTGATCCGGCCGGCCGGCGCGAACGTGCCGGTGGGCATCCGGGAACAACTGCTGGAGGCCGGCTCGCTGAGCGATCCGGGCGCGCCGCTGATCGCGTTCTCGGTGACCGACACCGGCATCGGCATCGCGGCGAGCAAGATGCGCGTGATCTTCGAGGCGTTCAAGCAGGCCGACGGCACTACCAGCCGCAAGTACGGCGGCACGGGCCTCGGTCTGTCGATCTCCCGGGAGATCGCCCAGCTGCTCGGCGGCGAGATCCACGCGCAGAGCGAACCCGGGCGGGGCTCGACGTTCACGCTGTACCTGCCGCTGCACCCGAGCGAACTGCCGCCGCAGGGCTACCAGCAGTCCATGCCCGCGCTGGAGGCCGGCGACCTGGTGGCCTCCGAGGCGCGGCGGTCCTCGGAGCTTTCCGCGGCGGAGATCGAGACGCCGGCCGAGGTGAAGTCGTACCAGGAGACGCAGAACGGCCCCGCCGCGCTGTTCCGGCGCCGCCGCCGCAGCACACCGCCGGCGGCCGAGCTGCGGCTGGAGGAGTGGGCGGCAGGCGCCGGGCAGGACAGTGCGGAGGAGTCGGCACACGCGGTGCGGTTCGGCGGGGAGAAGGTGCTGATCGTCGACGACGACATCCGCAACGTGTTCGCGCTCACCAGCGTCCTGGAGCAGCACGGGCTGTCGGTGCTGTACGCCGAGAACGGCCGCGAGGGCATCGAGGTCCTGGAGCAGCACGACGACGTGGCGGTCGTCCTGATGGACATCATGATGCCGGAGATGGACGGGTACGCCACGACCACGGCGATCCGCAGGATGCCGCAGTTCGCCGGGCTGCCGATCATCGCGCTGACCGCCAAGGCGATGAAGGGGGACCGGGAGAAGGCCATCGAGTCGGGCGCCTCCGACTACGTGACCAAGCCGGTCGACCCGGACCACCTGCTGTCCGTGATGCGGCAGTGGATGCGGGAGGAGTGAGGGAACGGCACGACCGGATGTGAACGTTGCGGGAACCCCCGGTGAGCACGCGGGTTTCCCTTTCCGGGGGCGCGGCCCGGTGTGGGAACGTGGGAATCCGGGAACCATCCGGTCTCCTGCCGCGTTTCCGCTGTGTGCACAGTGACATCGCGGTGACAGGGTGTGGCGACAGGCAGGGTGCGGCTACCATGACCGGCACAAGGACGGGCGGCGAAAGGGAGTCGTCCCCTGGGGCGGCGCCCGGTGTACCGCCGGGGCGAGGAGGGCGGGCCATGGTGCAGAAGGCCAAGATCCTCCTGGTCGATGACCGGCCGGAGAATCTGCTGGCGCTGGAGGCGATCCTCTCCGCGCTTGATCAGACGCTGGTGCGGGCATCGTCCGGGGAGGAAGCGCTCAAGGCACTGCTCACGGACGACTTCGCGGTCATTCTGCTGGACGTCCAGATGCCGGGCATGGACGGATTCGAGACCGCGGCGCACATCAAGCGGCGCGAGCGGACGCGGGACATCCCGATCATCTTCCTCACGGCGATCAACCACGGCCCGCATCACACCTTCCGGGGGTACGCGGCGGGCGCGGTCGACTACATCTCCAAGCCGTTCGACCCGTGGGTGCTGCGGGCGAAGGTGTCGGTGTTCGTCGAGCTGTACATGAAGAACTGCCAGCTCCGCGAGCAGGCGGCGCTGCTGCGGCTCCAGTTGGAGGGCAACGGCAAGGGCGGTGTCGGAGGCAAGGAGTCCACCGGGCTGCTCGCGGAACTGTCCGCGCGGCTCGCGGCCGTCGAGGAGCAGGCCGAGGCCCTGTCCAAACAGCTGGACGACGATTCCGCGGACGCGGCGGCGGTCGCCACCGCGGCTCATCTGGAGCGCAAACTCACCGGTCTGCGCCGCGCGCTCGATGCCCTGGAGCCGGGCACCGGGAGCGGCAGCCCGGCGCTGCCGACGCAGAACTGACACCGGTGGGGCCCGCGTTGCCCATGAGCGGGCGTCAGCTTCGGGCCCCGGCAAGGGCGACACGAACGGGTGAACCAGTCGGCACACGTGTCCCCTGTCGTCTCCACCGGTAACCTCACTCCATGGCCACACGTCCCTCCGCAGCCAAGAAGCAGCCCGCGAAGAAGGCGGCCGCTCCCGCGAAGGCTCCGGCGAGGAAGGCCGCCGCGAAGAAGGCCCCGGCCGGGAAGGCGCCCGCCAAGAAGGCCCCGGCCAAGAAGGCAGCGCCGCCGCCCAAGCCGGCACCCAGCCCCACCGGGGGCGTCTACCGGCTCGTGCGTGCCCTCTGGCTGGGCCTGGCGCACGCCGTCGGTGCCGTCTTCCGGGGCATAGGGCAGGGCGCGAAGAACCTCGACCCGGCGCACCGGAAGGACGGCGTGGCCCTGCTGCTGTTCGGCCTCGCGCTGGTCGTCGCCGCCGGCACGTGGGCCGATCTGCGCGGACCCGTCGGCGACCTGGTGGAGATCCTGGTCACCGGCGCGTTCGGCCGGCTCGACCTGCTGGTGCCGATACTGCTCGCGGTGATCGGCGTACGGTTCGTCCGGCATCCGGAGAAGCAGGAGGCCAACGGCCGGATCGTGATCGGCCTGTCCGCGCTCGTCATCGGCGTGCTCGGCCAGCTCCACATCGCGTGCGGCTCGCCCGCCCGCAGCGGCGGCATGCAGGCCATAAGGGACGCCGGCGGCCTCATCGGCTGGGCGGCGGCGACCCCGCTGACGTACTCCATGTCCGAGGTGCTGGCGGTGCCGCTGCTGGTGCTGCTCACCGTGTTCGGCCTGCTCGTGGTCACCGCCACGCCGGTCAACGCCATCCCGCAGCGGCTGCGCACGCTCGGCGTGAAGCTGGGCCTGCTGCCCGACCCGGAGGACGACGAGCTCACCGAGGACGACGAGCGCTACGACGAGCAGTGGCGCGAAGCGCTGCCCGGGCGCCCCCGCAAGCGCCTGAGCGCCCCCCAGGGGTATGACCCCGGCAGCGCGGAGGAGGCGGCGCTCACGCAGCGCCGGGGCCGGCCCCGGCGCTCGGCGGTGCCGCAGCCCGATCCGGCGCGGCACATGGACGCCGTGGACGTCGCGGCGGCGGCCGCGGCCGCCCTCGACGGCGCCGTCCTGCACGGCATGCCGCCCTCCCAGGTCGTCGCCGACCTCACCCAGGGCGTCAGCGTCGGCGACCGCGAGGAGACCACACCGGTCCCGGCGCCCTCACCGTCGCCGTCGCCGTCGAAGGCCCCCGCCTCGTCGCCGGTCCCGGCGCCGTCGCGGCCCAAGCAGGAGAAGATCCCCAGCGGGAGCGTCCCCGACCTCACCAAGAAGGCGCCCGAAGCGGTCCGCGACCTGCCCGCGCGCGCGGAGCAGCTCCAGCTGTCCGGGGACATCACCTACGCCCTGCCCTCGCTGGACCTCCTCACCCGCGGGGGCCCCGGCAAGGCGCGCAGCGCGGCCAACGACGCGGTCGTCGCCTCGCTCACCCAGGTCTTCACCGAGTTCAAGGTCGACGCGGCCGTCACCGGCTTCACTCGCGGCCCGACGGTCACCCGCTACGAGGTCGAGCTCGGCCCCGCCGTCAAGGTCGAGCGGATCACCGCCCTGACCAAGAACATCGCCTACGCCGTCGCCAGTCCGGACGTGCGGATCATCAGCCCGATCCCCGGCAAGTCCGCGGTCGGCATCGAGATCCCGAACACCGACCGGGAGATGGTCAACCTCGGTGACGTGCTGCGCCTCGCCGAGTCCGCCGAGGACGACGACCCGATGCTGGTCGCCTTCGGCAAGGACGTCGAGGGCGGGTACGTGATGCACTCGCTGGCGAAGATGCCCCACATGCTGGTCGCCGGCGCCACCGGTTCCGGCAAGTCGTCCTGCATCAACTGCCTGATCACCTCGGTCATGATGCGGGCGACGCCGGAGGACGTCCGGATGATCCTGGTCGACCCCAAGCGCGTCGAGCTGACCGCCTACGAGGGCATCCCGCACCTGATCACGCCGATCATCACCAACCCCAAGCGGGCCGCCGAGGCGCTGCAGTGGGTCGTGCGCGAGATGGACCTGCGCTACGACGACCTCGCGGCCTACGGCTACCGGCACATCGACGACTTCAACCGCGCCGTCCGCGAGGGCAAGGTCAAGCCGCCGGAGGGCAGCGAGCGGGAGCTGCAGCCGTACCCGTACCTGCTGGTGATCGTCGACGAGCTGGCCGACCTGATGATGGTCGCCCCCAGGGACGTCGAGGACGCGATCGTGCGGATCACGCAGCTCGCGCGCGCGGCCGGCATCCACCTGGTGCTCGCCACCCAGCGGCCGTCCGTCGACGTCGTCACCGGTCTGATCAAGGCCAATGTGCCGTCCCGGCTGGCCTTCGCCACCTCCTCGCTCGCCGACTCGCGGGTCATCCTCGACCAGCCGGGCGCGGAGAAGCTGATCGGCAAGGGCGACGGGCTGTTCCTGCCGATGGGCGCGAACAAGCCGACCCGTATGCAGGGCGCGTTCGTGACCGAGGAAGAGGTCGCGGTCGTCGTCCAGCACTGCAAGGACCAGATGGCGCCGGTCTTCCGGGACGACGTCACGGTGGGCACCAAGCAGAAGAAGGAGATCGACGAGGACATCGGCGACGACCTCGACCTGCTGTGCCAGGCGGCCGAGCTGGTGGTCTCCACCCAGTTCGGGTCGACGTCCATGCTCCAGCGCAAGCTGCGGGTCGGCTTCGCCAAGGCCGGCCGGCTGATGGACCTCATGGAGTCCCGGAACATCGTCGGGCCCAGCGAGGGATCCAAGGCGCGTGACGTTCTTGTGAAGGCCGACGAACTCGACGGCGTGCTCGCGGTGATTCGCGGGGAGACGGAGGGGTAGGACGCGCCCCGGACGGGGGTCGTCCGTCCGGCCGAACGACTGGGCCGGACGGCGGCACCGCCGTGATCCACCCGTTAGAGAACGGCGAGCAACCGTTTCCCTTTGCTGTACGTCAAGTTGAGGGAGAGGGCAGGTGCGGGTCCCAGCGGGGGATTTCGTGTCTGGCCGTGTCGTCGGATTGTCGGGCCAGTCCGATGGCGTACAAAGTCATACCGCCCGGTTGCCCCACCCTTTCGTACCCCCCCTAGACTGAACCTCCAGCAGGTGGCTACACGCTCGAAAGGCGCCCCCGTGTCCATCGGCAACTCCCCTGAAGACGAGCGTCCGTTCGAAGACGTGTCCAAGGAAGCCCGTCCCACCGTCGGGCGCGCCCTGCAGCAGGCGCGCATCGCGGCCGGGCTGACCGTCGACGACGTCAGCAGCGCCACTCGCGTCCGCATCGCCATCGTGCACGCCATCGAGGCCGACGACTTCGCCCCCTGCGGCGGCGACGTGTACGCCCGCGGCCACATCCGGACCCTGGCCAGGGCCGTCCACCTCGATCCCGGCCCGCTGATCGAGCGGTACGACGCCGAGCACGGCGGCCGGCCCGCCCCGACCCCTGCCGCACCTTTGTTCGAGGCGGAGCGGATCCGTCCCGAGCGGCGCGGACCCAACTGGACCGCGGCCATGGTCGCGGCGATCGTCGCCGTGATCGGCTTCGTCGGATTCACCGCCTTCAAGGGCGGCGACAGCGGGAACGACGCCAAGTCCCAGGTCGCCGAGGGCGCCACGCCGAGCGCCAAGTCCGCGTCGCCCACGCCCAAGAAGGACAAGCCGGCCCCACCCAAGTCCGAGCCGTCCGACAGCGCCATCGCGGCGGCCCCCCAGGACAAGGTGACCGTGCAGGTCAGCGCCCCCAACGGGCGCAGCTGGATCTCCGCCAAGGACCACAACGGCCGGATGCTCTTCGACGGACTGCTCAAGAAGGGCGAGTCCAAGACCTTCCAGGACAGCTCCAAGATCAACCTGATCCTCGGCGACGCCGGCGCCATCCAGCTCTATGTCAACGGCAAGAAGATCGAGGACGACTTCCAGCCGGGCGCGGTCGAGCGCCTGACGTACACCAAGGGCGACCCCGAGGTCGGCTGACAGCCGCTCGCGGGAAGCCGTCCAGCGGGGTTGGCCAAGATCGGCCAACCCCGTCGACGTGGGGTGTCGTACGGACGAAGTAGTCTTGAGCCCATGCCTGAACGCCGTACCGTCGCACTCGTCACTCTCGGCTGCGCCCGTAACGAGGTGGACTCGGAGGAGCTCGCAGGCCGTTTGGAGGCGGACGGCTGGCAGCTCGTGGAGGACGCCGCGGACGCGGACGTCGCCGTGGTCAACACCTGTGGCTTCGTGGAAGCCGCCAAGAAGGACTCCGTCGACGCCCTCCTGGAGGCCAACGACCTCAAGGACCATGGCAGAACCCAGGCCGTCGTGGCGGTGGGCTGCATGGCCGAGCGGTACGGCAAGGAGCTGGCCGAGGCCCTCCCCGAGGCCGACGGCGTGCTCGGATTCGACGACTACGCCGACATCTCCGACCGCCTGCAGACCATCCTCTCCGGCGGCATCCACGCCGCTCACACCCCCCGCGACCGGCGCAAGCTCCTGCCGATCAGCCCGGCCGAGCGGCAGGAGTCGGCCACCTCCGTCGCCCTGCCCGGCCACGGCCCGGCCGACCTTCCCGAGGGCGTCGCGCCTCTCTCCGGCCCCCGCGCGCCCCTGCGCCGCCGGCTGGACGGCGCGCCCGTCGCCTCCGTCAAGCTCGCCTCCGGCTGCGACCGCCGCTGCTCGTTCTGCGCCATCCCCTCCTTCCGCGGCTCGTTCATCTCGCGCCGCCCGAGCGACGTGCTGAACGAGACCCGCTGGCTGGCCGAGCAGGGCGTGAAGGAGATCATGCTGGTCTCCGAGAACAACACCTCCTACGGCAAGGACCTGGGTGACATCCGCCTGCTGGAGTCCCTCCTGCCCGAGCTGGCCGAGGTCGACGGCATCGAACGCGTGCGCGTCAGCTACCTCCAGCCGGCCGAGATGCGCCCCGGCCTGATCGACGTACTGACCTCCACCCCGAAGGTCGCTCCCTACTTCGACCTTTCCTTCCAGCACTCCGCGCCCGGCGTGCTGCGCGCCATGCGCCGCTTCGGCGACACCGACCGCTTCCTGGAGCTGCTCGACACCATCCGTGGCAAGGCTCCGCAGGCCGGCGTGCGCTCCAACTTCATCGTCGGCTTCCCCGGCGAGTCCGAGGCCGACCTGGCCGAGCTGGAGCGCTTCCTGAGCGGCGCCCGCCTGGACGCCATCGGCGTGTTCGGCTACTCCGACGAGGAGGGCACGGAGGCGGCCACGTACACCGGCAAGCTCGACGGCGACGTCGTCGCCGAGCGGCTGGCCCGGGTCTCCCGGCTCGCCGAGGAGCTCGTCTCGCAGCGCGCCGAGGAGCGTCTCGGCGAGACCGTGCACGTCCTCGTCGAGTCCGTCGACGACGAGGAGGGCGTGTACGGCCGCGCCGCGCACCAGGCGCCGGAAACGGACGGCCAGGTGCTGCTCACGAGCGGCGAGGGCCTGACCGTGGGACGTATGGTCGAGGCGAAGGTGGTCGGTACGGAGGGTGTCGACCTGGTCGCCGAGCCGCTCACCGGCTCGCTCGGGTGTAGTGAGGAGGCGGGCAGATGACCGGAGTCCCGGCATCCGCCGCGGGTGGCTCCTCCGGCGCCCAGGGCGCCCGGGGTTCCGCCGCCGCGGCCGACGGCGCAGCTCCCGCCGCTGCTGCTCCCGCGGCTTCCGCTTCCGCGGCTCCCGCTCCCGCTGGTCCGTCTCCCGTCACCGTTCCTGCTCCCGCTTCGGACGCCGGCGCGACGGGTGAGGCCCGGCCCGCGCGCGGGAAGAAGATCACGGCCGCCGCCGTCAACCAGGCCAGCGTGTGGAACGTCGCCAACCTGCTGACGATGCTGCGGCTGGTCCTGGTGCCCGGCTTCGTGGTGCTGATGCTGGAGAACGGCGGGTACGACCCGGCCTGGCGCTCGCTGGCCTGGGCGGCCTTCGCCATCGCCATGATCACCGACCTGTTCGACGGACACCTGGCGCGGACCTACAACCTGGTCACCGACTTCGGCAAGATCGCCGACCCCATCGCCGACAAGGCGATCATGGGCGCGGCGCTCGTGTGCCTGTCCGCCCTGGGCGACCTGCCCTGGTGGGTGACGGCCGTGATCCTCGGCCGGGAACTCGGCATCACCCTGCTGCGTTTCCTGGTCATTCGGTACGGCGTGATCCCGGCCAGCCGCGGCGGCAAGCTCAAGACCCTCACCCAGGGCGTGGCCGTCGGCATGTACGTGCTGGCGCTGACGGGGTGGCTGGCGACCCTGAGGTTCTGGGTGATGGCCGTGGCCGTCGTCCTCACCGTGGTCACCGGCCTCGACTATGTGAGACAGGCCATGGTGCTGCGCCGGCGGGGAATCGCCGAGCGCGCGGCTGCGTTGGAGGAGACGGAAGAGTGAGTCTGCCGGCCACCGAACTGGTGCGACTACTGACCGTGAGGGGCGAGACGCTCGCGGTGGCCGAGTCCCTCACCGGTGGTCTGGTCGCGGCGGAGATCACGTCCGTCCCCGGGGCGTCCAAGGTGTTCCGGGGTTCGGTCACCGCTTACGCCACCGGACTCAAGCATGATCTGCTGGGTGTCGACGCCACCCTGCTGGAGCAGCGCGGAGCGGTGGATCCGCAGGTCGCGGCCCAGATGGCGGCAGGTGTGCGGGAGGCGTTGGGCGCCGACTGGGGCATCGCGACCACCGGAGTCGCGGGGCCCGATCCGCAGGACGGGCAGCCGGTCGGCACGGTGTTCGTGGCCGCCGACGGGCCCCGGGGCACGGTTCCCGGTTCTGCCGGTGGCGGAAAAGTCGAGGCCCTGCGGTTGAACGGCGACCGTACGGAAATCCGTATGGAGAGTGTACGGAGCGTGCTCGCGCTCCTCCTGAGGGAGCTGGCGGGCCAACAGACAGGGAACGAGCGGGCACAGGATACGGAACGGAACGGGGGGTTTTGATGTTTGCAGCCCTGAGTGAACACGACATCGCTCCCCGCACGGCCGCGGCGCGAGGCGGTACGGTGGGGCGTGAAGGATGCGGCTACGCGGTCCGAGGAGGGAGCCACCGATGATTCTGCTCCGTCGCCTGCTGGGTGACGTGCTGCGTCGGCAGCGCCAACGCCAGGGCCGTACTCTGCGCGAAGTCTCCTCGTCCGCCCGAGTCTCACTCGGCTATCTCTCCGAGGTGGAGCGGGGGCAGAAGGAGGCTTCCTCCGAGCTGCTCTCCGCCATCTGCGACGCGCTGGACGTACGGATGTCGGAACTCATGCGAGAAGTGAGCGACGAGCTGGCGCTCGCCGAGCTGGCCCAGTCCGCAGCGGCCACCGACCCTGTACCCGCACCGGTCCGCCCGATGCTGGGTTCCGTGTCGGTGACGGGTGTGCCACCGGAACGGGTGACCATCAAGGCGCCCGCCGAAGCGCACCCGGCCGCCAGTGACGTCACCGACGCCGGCGCGGCGGGCGACATCGTCTTCACCGCGGCCGGGGACACCTGGGTGCTCGACTTCCAGTC
>NZ_JBEYVS010000078.1:0-19611 GCF_040644095.1 Streptomyces sp. NPDC047028 | reverse complement strand
TCTTCGTGGGCCCGCGACGCCTGGCACGCCCTCTCGCCGCACGCCCGAATCACCCGAGTACGTCCAGTACGAGGGCGATCCGGGCGCACGCCGAGAGCACGCACCAGACGCCGCGGGCTGCTCCACGAAGATCCGCCGGACAGGCCCCAGGGGCGGCACGGGTGGGCACAGCGGCACCCCACCGACGCGGGCAAGTGAAACCCACCCCCGCCGCCGGGCTCGGCGCACCTGCGCCGCCTGGCACCGTCCGTGCGTCCGCCCCCGGCCTCGCGCCGTCAGCGGGGCCGACCGGGCCCGGCACCGGCAGTGAACGTGCCGATTCCGGCACCGTCCGTGCGACTGCCTCCCGGGCCACGCTCAGTCACCGCGCCCGCCCCCGCCACCGCAGCGCATGCCGGTCCGCGCGCGGCAGCGGTGGCCGCGGGCGCACGCGTGCCGCTCGCAGCAGGGACCGGACCAGTGCCGCCGACGCCCGCCGGCCGGCCTCCGTCGCCGGGCCGGCGCGTCGCGCGCCCGCGGCCCGGCCGGCTCCCGCGCGCGCCGAGAAAGTCCAGGTCAGCCGCGTGGTGACCTGGACCCTCGCGGCCCTCCTGCCTACTCGTCCCATGCCTGGACGATGATCTGCTCGGCGATCTTCCCGTCCCGCAGGGTGATCATCGACTCGGCGAGGACACGGGTCCCGTCCGCGTACTCGCAGGACTCGGTGAAGGCGGCGTGTTCGCCCTGTACGACGCACTGCTCCAGCTTGTGCGTCATGTCGCGGCTGTAGACGTCGTCGAGGAGCTCGGCGATCGAGCCGCGGCCGTGCAGGACCTTGGGACTGCTCGGCCGGCTCTGGTGGTCGACGATGCGGATCTCCGCGTCGTCCGCGTACAGCGACAGCAGGGTGTTGCCGTCGCCCTCCACACCGCGGCGCAGCGTCTCGGTGTCGAAGGCGGAACCTGTCGCGGTGCCCATGGTGACCTCCTTCGGTGCCCGCGGCCCGAGGGGCACGGGCCGCCCGGCCCCACCTTCGAGACTCCTCCGCCCCGGCGGACCCGGCAAGCGCGGGCCCGCGGCTCCGCCTGTCGGGTGAGCGGGACGCGGCGCCCGTGTCCGGCGGGGGTGCGAAGCCGTTGCTGAAGACATGATCTCAACACGACGTATCGTCGCCGCCGTTGGCCTGGCCGTCGGGTTCACCGGCCTCGCCGTACCGATGGCCAGCGCGGCCGACGCGAGCGCGCCGGACACCGGGCGGATCAACCCGATGACGACGCTGGACTCCCTCGCCATGAGCGACATCCCCGCCGAGCACCAGGCGGAGGTCCCGAAGGTCTCGGAGCAGCTGCGCGGCCTGAACCAGCTCAGCGACATGAACCGACTGAACGAACTGCACCAGCTCACCGACCTCGCCGCCCCGGCGACCGGTCTGCTGCCCGCGGTCGACGCCTGACCGGCCGGCCGCCCGTGCCCCGAGGGGGCCGTCCGACACCGGGCGGCCCCCTCGGGCACACCCGGTGGCCGGGGCGGCCCTCGCGCACATCCCGAAGCCGCGGCGCCCCCCTCGGCACACACCCCAGGGGATCCTTCGCGGTCGCCGTGGCCGCTGCCGATACCGGCCGGTCACGCGTAGGGTCGACCTCGACGGCACAGTGACAGAAGGGGTCAGAGCATGGCGCAGGAAGTACGCGGCGTGATCGCACCGGGCAAGGACGAACCCGTACGGGTCGAGACGATCGTGGTGCCGGACCCGGGCCCCGGCGAAGCCGTCGTGCGCGTCCAGGCCTGCGGTGTCTGCCACACCGACCTGCACTACAAGCAGGGCGGCATCTCCGACGACTTCCCCTTCCTGCTCGGCCACGAGGCCTCCGGCGTCGTCGAGTCGGTCGGCGACGGTGTCACGGACGTGGCACCCGGCGACTTCGTCATCCTCAACTGGCGTGCCGTCTGCGGGAACTGCCGCGCCTGCCTGCGCGGACGGCCCTGGTACTGCTTCGACACCCACAACGCCACGCAGCGGATGACCCTCGCCGCCACCGGCCAGGAACTCTCCCCGGCTCTCGGCATCGGCGCGTTCGCCGAGAAGACGCTCGTCGCCGCCGGACAGTGCACCAAGGTCGACCCGGCCGTCTCCCCGGCGGTCGCCGGACTGCTCGGCTGCGGCGTGATGGCCGGCCTCGGCGCCGCGATCAACACCGGGAACGTGGGCCGCGGCGACACGGTCGCCGTCATCGGCTGCGGCGGCGTCGGCGACGCGGCCGTCGCGGGGGCGAACCTCGCGGGCGCCGCGCGGATCATCGCCGTAGACATCGACGACCGCAAACTGGACCAGGCCCGCACCCTGGGCGCCACCCACACCGTCAACTCCAAGAACGCCGACCCCGTCGAGGCGATCCGCGAACTGACCGGCGGCTTCGGCGCCGACGTCGTCATCGAGGCCGTCGGCCGCCCCGAGACGTACCGGCAGGCGTTCTACGCCCGCGACCTCGCCGGCACCGTCGTCCTGGTCGGCGTCCCCACGCCCGAGATGAAGCTCGAACTGCCGCTGCTGGACGTCTTCGGCCGCGGCGGCGCCCTCAAGTCCTCCTGGTACGGCGACTGCCTGCCCTCCCGCGACTTCCCGATGCTCGTCGACCTGCACCTCCAGGGCCGCCTGCCGCTGGACGCGTTCGTCAGCGAGACCATCCGGCTCGACGACGTGGAGAAGGCGTTCGAGCGCATGCACCACGGCGACGTCCTCCGCTCGGTGGTGACCCTGTGACCGCGCGCATCGAACGACTCGTCACCTCGGGGCAGTTCACCCTCGACGGCGGCACCTGGGACGTCGACAACAACGTGTGGATCGTCGGCGACGACCACGAGGTGATCGTCATCGACGCCGCCCACGACGCCGAGGCCATCGCCCGGGCGGTGGGGGAGCGCCGGCTGAAGGCCGTCGTGTGCACCCACGCGCACAACGACCACATCGACGCCGCCCCCGCCCTCGCCGACCTCACCGGCGCCACCATCTGGCTCCACCCCGACGACCTGCCGCTGTGGAAGCTGACCCACCCCGACCGCGACCCCGACGCGCACCTCGCCGACGGCCAGGTCATCGAGGCGGCCGGCGCCGACCTCACCGTGCTGCACACCCCCGGCCACGCGCCCGGCGCGGTCTGCCTGTACGACCCCGCACTGGGCGCCGTGTTCACCGGCGACACACTCTTCCAGGGTGGCCCCGGCGCCACCGGCCGCTCGTACTCCCACTTCCCGACGATCATCGACTCCATCCGCGACCGGCTCCTCGCCCTCCCCCCGGAGACCAAGGTGCTCACCGGCCACGGCGACTCCACCACCATCGGCGCCGAGGCGCCGCACCTTCAGGAGTGGATCACCCGCGGGCACTGACCGCGGCCGGCCGGGCACCGTTGCGATGGCGCCCGGCCGTCGTACGGTCGGCCCATGACCACCGATCTCAGGCGCTTCGCAGGACATGGGGTACTTGTCACGGGCGCGGCCCGCGGTATCGGCGCGGCCGTCGCCGGCAGGCTCGGCGAGGAGGGCGGCCGCGTCCTGCTGACCGACCGGGACGGCCCCGAGGCGGAGCGGACCGCCGCCGCACTGCGCGGGCGCGGCCTGACCGCCGAGGCGCTCGCCTGCGACGTCGCCGACCGGGACTCCGTCGACGCGGCCGTGGCGCACGCCGTGGCCGCCTTCGGCTCGCTCGACGTGCTGGTGAACAGCGCCGCCCACTGCACCCCCGACGTGCCGCTCTTCGAGGACGACTCCGACGACGCGTGGGCCCGGGACCTCGACATCACCCTCACCGGCGCCTACCGCTGCTGCCGGGCCGCCCTGCCCCACCTGGCCGCCTCCGGACGCGGCGCCATCGTGAGCATCGGCTCCGTCAACGCCCTCCAGGACTTCGGCAACCACGCCTACAGCGCCGCCAAGGCCGGTCTCGGCTCGCTCACCCGCACCCTCGCCGGGCACGCGGCGGCCCGCGGGGTCCGGGTGAACCTCGTCGCCCCGGGCACGGTCCGCACCTCGGCCTGGGCCGGACGTGACGCAGATCTCGATGCCGTCCGCCCCCTGTACCCGCTCGGCCGGGTCGGTGAGCCCGAGGACGTCGCGGCCGCGGTCGCTTTCCTCGCCTCCCGCGACGCCGCCTGGATCACCGGCACCACCCTCACCGTCGACGGCGGCCTCACCGCCGTCCACACCGGCTTCCGGGCCGCGTTGCACGAGGCCTGAGACCGCGGCCGCCTGCCGCCGTCCCGCCCCGAACTTCACCGTTTCGTCACAGCCAGGCCGGATCCACAACCCGGGCGCCCCTGGCGCGGTCTAGTTGATGCACCGTCGCGGGAGTCGCGAGGGGCACGACGGGGAAGCAGTCCCGGGGAGAAAACGGGAGGGGCCGACATGAGGGACATCAGCAGAAGAGGGGCCGTGGTGCTCGGTGTGACGGGGCTGGTGGCGCCGCTCACACTCGCACTGGGTGCCGCGCCCGCGCAGGCGGCGAGCTGCACGACGAAGGCGGGGCCGTACCAGAAGAAGGTGGAGAAGTTCCTCGGCCGCCCGGTCGACGGCCGGCAGTCCACCACCGACTGCAAGACCATCCGCGCCTTCCAGACCAAGCACGGCATCACCCCGAACATCGGCTACGCGGGTCCGGTCACCTGGGGTGTGATGGACCTCATGAACAAGCAGAAGGCGGTCGGGAAGAACCCCGACAAGGCCGGCAAGTGCCCGGTGAACAAGGGCCGGATCGCCTGCGTGAACCTCACGCTCCAGCTCAGCTGGATCCAGGACGGCAAGAAGCTCGTCTACGGCCCGGTGCCGGTGCGCACCGGCCGCAACGGCTACGAGACCCGGACCGGCCTGAAGAAGATCTACTGGCGTGACATCGACCACGTCTCGACCCTCTACAACGTGCCCATGCCCTACAGCCAGTTCTTCGACGGCGGTGAGGCGTTCCACTCGGTCGGCCTCAGCATGTGGAACCCGCCGGGCTCCCACGGCTGCGTCAACATGACCCGGACCACAGCCAAGAAGTACTGGTCGCTGCTGCGCAACGGCGACGACGTCTACGTGTACGGCCGCAAGCCCGGCACCTGAGGTCTCGTCCGCCCGACCGCTGAACTGCCCTGTCGGTTCGCCGTATTGACGTGATGAGCAACACGGTCCAAAATGTCCGTATCGGTCGTACTTACTCACGGCGCCTTCACGTCGAGCGGCATATGCTTCACAGCATGTCCACCACTGTTGAAGCCGCCTCCGAGCGATCGGCCGCGGAGGTCAACGAGGAGATCCGGGCCCTGTGGCTCCGGTCGGGCGGGACACTGACCACCGAGCAGCGCAAGGAATACCAGCGCCTCGTCATGGAGTGGGCCACCGCGGCCCCGGAGGCCCGCCGGGCGGCCTGAGCCGGCCGGCGCGCACCCCGCCGAAACCTCCCGGGGCACCCGTGACCGCACGGGTGCCCCTCTCGTACCTCCGTCAGCACCGAACCGATCGGCCGTGCCGTACGGCCGTGCCGCGCAGCACGGCCGTCAGCCCCACATCGCCGAGTAGTGCCGCCGGTAGGCCTTGCGGTCCTGCTCGGCCCTGATCCACCGGGTCGCGACCAACGCGATCAGACTGCCCGCGATCACCAGCAGACCCGGCCCGACGTTCCGGCCGTCGGTCAGCCGGGTCAGCAACGTCCGCCCCTCCGCCGCGCCCGTCACGGGCGCCGCCGAGCCGGGCGAGGCCGAACTCGGCGCCACGGCGCCCTGTGTGCCGACGGCCGGCGGCGCGGCAGAGGCGGCCGCGCCGTTCGGGGCGCCTCCCGCCTGCTGCCCGGACACGATCAGCCGCACCCCGAGCGCGGACATCGCCTTGGTCACCGGCTGGAAGAACGTCGCCCCGCCCGTGGTGCAGTCGCCGCTGCCACCCGAGGTGACGCCGAGTGCGATCCCGTTGGAGAACAACGGGCCGCCGCTGTCCCCGGGTTCCGCGCACACGTCGGTCTGGACGAGACCCGTCACCGTGCCCTCGGGATAGTTCACGGTCGCGTTCAGCGCGGTCACCTGCCCGTCGTGCAGCCCGCTGGTGCTGCCGCTGCGGAACACCCGCTGCCCGACCACCGGATCGGCCGCCCCGGTGATCCGCACGCCCTTGCCGCCGCCCACCACCACGACGTCGGCGCCCGCACCGGCCGTCCCGGAGCTGTACCGCACGAGCGAGAAGTCGTTGCCGGGGAACGTGCTCCGGACGGTCGTGCCCAGTTGCCGGTCGCCCTGGCTGCCGTCGAACCAGATGGACCCGGCGGGCCCGCAGTGCCCGGCGGTCAGGATGAAGTCGCTGCGCCCGTCGGTCACGTTGAAGCCGGCCGAGCAGCGCCCGCCCGTCGACAGGATCGGCTGTGCCCCGTTCAGCCGCGGGGTGAAGGCGCCCTGCGTGCGCTCCATGTGCACGAAATCACCGATGCCCGAGGCGACTTCCGTCATCCGGGACCAGTCGCCCGGCGACACCGTCCGGTCGGCCTGCACCACGACCCGGTTGGTCCGGTAGTCCACGAACCACGCGGTGCCCGCCACCCGGGGCGCCGAACGCAGGGCGCCCGTGGCCGACTTCAGCTGGTCCATGCTGTGCCGCACGACCTTCGCCTCGGCCCCGGCCCGCCGCACCTCCCGCGCGGCAGCGCTGTCGGTGACGGCGACCACCGCGTGCCCGTCGGCGCCGATCCAGCTGCCCGCCGTCCGCGCGGTGCCGAGTCTCGCCATGAGCGCGGCACCCGGCCCGGCGGCCGGGCCGGCCGAACTCAGCGGCCTGCCGGAGGCCGCGGGCGTCTCGCTCGCCATGGCCGCCTGGGCGACCATCGCGCCTCCCAGAAGGAGTCCGCCGACCGCCGCCAGCCGTGTCACTCGCCGGACGACCCGTCGTCGTGCGTGCCTCATGCATGGCTCCCGAACCCCGGACGCGCGGTGCCGCCTGCCGGCACCACGAGGCCCCGGTGTCGCAAGGGCCCGCCCGTCCATACGTGGCCCGGGACTACGGCGTTCACCGGCAACGGGGTTCACTGGCCACGGCGTTCACCAGTGACGGGTTTCCGCCCCGCCCGCGCGGGCGTCAGTTCTTGCGCGCCACACCGCCGAACATGGCGACCTCCTCCGGCTCGGCGACCTCCGCCCCCTCGGGACGCCAGCGCGAGCACGACACCACACCCGGATCCAGCAGCTCCAGCCCGTCGAAGAACCGGCTGATCCGCTCCGGGGTGCGCTGGGTCAGCTTCGGCGTGCCGTGCTCGTTCCAGAACGCCACGGCCTCGTCCACGTCCGGCATCGACGGGCTGGTGACGGTGTGCGACAGCACCAGGTGGCTGCCGGCCGGCAGCCGGTCCACCAGCCGCCGTACGAGGGCGTGCGGGTCCTCGTCGTCACCGATGAAGATGACCACGCCGAGCAGCATCAACGCCACCGGCTCGGTGAAGTCCAGGGTCTTCGTGGCGTGTTCGAGGATCGCGTCGACGTTGCGCAGATCCTCGTCGAGGTAGTCGGTCCGGCCCTCGGGGGTGCTGGTCAGCAGGGCGCGGGCATGCGCGAGGACGAGTGGGTCGTTGTCGACGTACACGATCCGCGACTCGGGGGCGAGCCGCTGCGCGACCTCGTGCGTGTTGTCGGCGGTGGGCAGCCCGGTGCCGATGTCCAGGAACTGGCGGATGCCCGCCTCGCCGACCAGGTGCCGCACGGCCCGGCCCAGGAACAGCCGGTCGGCCCGCGCGTACTCCCCGATGCCCGGGTGCAGTGCGCGGATCTGGTCACCGGCCGCCCGGTCCACCTCGTAGTTGTCCTTGCCGCCCAGCCAGTAGTTCCAGATGCGCGCGGTGTGCGGCTGACTGGTGTTGACACGGGCGCGCAGCGAGGCGGCCACGTCGTCGGTGGCTCCCGGGTTGTCGGTCACGCGGGTCACTCCTGAATGCCGAATGCGAAACGTACAGCGGTCACCAGGCAATCTAGACGCCAGAGTTGACCTCCGCCGCCGGTCCCGGCCTTTCCATCGCGGACCCGTCGTGTTCCGCCTCGCGCAGGCCGGTCCCGGGCGCCGGGCCGAGGCGCGACCAGCTCGCTGCGTCGCCCCACACCGACCGTGGGCCGACGAACGGGCGCAGGCGCGCGGTGAGTTCCGGGTCGCCGCGTCCGGCCAGTTCGTCGGAGGCGATCTTCCGGGCGATCCCGGCGAGGAAGTCCGCGATCTGCACGCGCGCGTCCAGACGTGAGTGCACCAGCCGCAGCCCGCGCAGCGCCGTGCCCTCCCGCCGGGCCCGCTCCTCGATCCAGGCGATCCGCTCGTCGGTCAGCATGTTCTGCCGGTCGTGCACCAGGAACACCGCCCGCCCGCCGTGGCTCCAGTGCGCCGCCGTCCGCACGATCGCGGGCAGCAGCGGATTGAGGACGGGGATCAGCGGCGGCGCCTCGGCCAGCCCGGCCCGGTAGGCGTCCGCGCGGGACCGGGCTTCGGCCAGCCGGAGCAGGGCCCGGCCGGGCCGGGTGCCGGCGTGCGCCCGGCCCAGCGCCTCGGCCGTCCGGACGAACGAGTCCGCGGGCGGCTCCCCGTCGCTCCGGACCCGCAGCAGGCGGTTGGCCGCCGCCAGGAACTCCCGCCACCCCCGCTCGCCGAAGACCTCCGGACCCTCCCGGAACAGGGCGCGGGCGCCGGCACGGCAGTCGTCGTCGCTGTCCCCGCTGCCGCTGTCCCCGATCAGCAGGTCCACGGCCTGCTCGACGACGACGTACGCCTTCTCCGTCAGATGCACGTGCGCCCGACGGTGGACCGGCCCGTCGGCGTCGAGCAGCCACTCCAGCACCGCCCGGTGCTTCTCCCGCAGCAGATGGTTCGCCTTGTACTCCAGCGCGGGCGACCGGATGCGGCGCCGGATCTCCCGCAGGCACTCCTCGGCCCGTTCCACCGGCACCGCCGCGCTCGCGTGCGCGAACACGTCCGTGTTCCCGCCGGTCAGGTTCTCCCCGTCCGACCCCGACTCGTCACAGGCGACCTCCAGGAAGCGACCCTCCGCCGCCGCCGCGCCCGACGCGCCCACCCCGTTCCGGTCCACCGCACAGCCCCCTATCTTGAGCCCATGACCAGCATCCCGCACGACACGGCCGGCGAACCCGATCCGCTGCGCGTTCTGGGCCTCGATCAGCTGCGCCACCGTACGAGCATGAAGTGGCGCACCTACCCGGAGGACGTGCTGCCGCTGTGGGTGGCCGAGATGGACGTCCCGCTCGCCGAGTCCGTCGTCTGCGCCGTCACCGACGCGCTCGCCCTGGGCGACACCGGGTACCCCGCGGGAACCGCCTACGCCGAGGCGCTCGCCGCCTTCGCCGCCAAGCGCTGGGACTGGCACGGGCTCGCCGTCGAACGCACCGCGATCGTTCCCGACGTGATGCTCGGTGTCGTCGAGATGCTCAAGCTGGTCACCGGGCCCGGCGACCCGGTGGTCGTCAACTCGCCCGTATACCCGCCGTTCTACCAGTTCGTCACCCACCTGGACCGCCGGGTGGTGGAGTCCCCCCTCGGCGCGGACGCGCGGATCGACCTCGGCGCGCTGGAGGACACCTTCCGCGCGGTCGTCGCGGGCGGCGGCCGGGCCGCCTTCCTGCTGTGCAGCCCGCACAATCCGACCGGCACCGTGCACACCGCCGCCGAACTGGCCGCCGTCGCCGCACTCGCCGGGCGGTACGGCGTCCGGGTCGTCGCGGACGAGATCCACGCCCCGCTGGTCGCCCCCGGCGTCCCCTTCACGCCGTATCTGAGCGTCCCCGGCGCGGAACGCGGCCTGTCCCTGATGTCGGCGTCCAAGGGCTGGAACCTGGCCGGGCTCAAGGCCGCCCTCGCCCTCGCCGGGCCGGGAGCCGTGGCCGACCTCGCCCGGCTGCCCGAGGAGGTGAGCCACGGCCCCAGCCACCTCGGCGTCATCGCCCACACCGCGGCCCTGCGCGACGGCACCGGCTGGCTCGACGCGCTGCTGGCGGGGCTCGACAGCAACCGGCGCCTGCTCACCGGCCTGCTGGCCCGGCACCTGCCCGCGGTACGCCACCGCCCGGCCCAGGCCACCTATCTCGCCTGGCTGGACTGCCGCGCCCTCGGCCTCGGCGACGACCCGGCCGCGGTCTTCCTCGACCGCGGGCGGGTCGCCCTCAACTCCGGTCTCCCCTTCGGCACCGGCGGCGCGGGCCACGTACGCCTCAACCTGGCGACCTCACCTGAGGTGCTGGAGGAGGGCGTACGGCGGATGGCGGCGGCGATCCGCTGACCCGGGGCGGCGGCACGGCCGCGACGGACGCCTTCGCTGCCCTCCTGCGGACGCGTACCGGCTCCTAGACTTCCGCCATGGATGACACGCGGCTCGACCGGCTCGGCGCCGGCACCTACCTGCTCGTCACCAGCTTCCGCAAGGACGGCAGCCCCGTCGCCACGCCGGTGTGGGTGGTCCGGGACGGCGCCACCCTCGGCGTCTGGACGGTCGCCGGCAGTGGGAAAGTCAAACGCATCCGGCGCCGCGCCGACATCCTCGTCGGCCCCTGCGACGTGCGCGGCAACCCGACCGGCGAACAGACCCCCGCCACCGCGGAGATCACCGACGCGGCCACCACCGCCCGCTACCGCACCCTGCTCGCCCGCAAGTACGGCGTCCTCGGCCGCCTCACCCTGCTGGGCAGCCGGCTGCGCCGCGGGCGGGACGGCACGGTCGGCATCAGGGTGACCCTCACGCGGTGAACGACGGCCGGGTACGCCGCCCGGCCCGGTTCAGACGCCGTCGTCGCCTTCCCGGCCCCAGCCGGGCAGCGGAGGCTGGGGCCAGGTCGGCGGGGAGGGCAGCGCCGCGGCGGTTCCGTCGGCCGCCACCTCGCTCGCCGGCGTCCGGCCGCTGAGCCAGCCGAGCACACGGTGCCCGGGGGCGGCGATCGTGGCGCCCTCGGGGGAGAGGGACCAGCGCCGGCCGAGGTCGGCCGCCTCGACCGCGGAGAGCGGGAAGCCCTGGGCGCGCAGCGTGCCGAGCGTGTCGTCGAGCGCCCACGTGACGTAACCGCTCGGCCAGTTGCCGGTGCCGTAGCCGAGGCCGAGGTCCACGTGGTGGGTCTCCAGCTCCCGCAGGCAGCGCAGAAGGGTGTACCAGGACGGATGCCGCCAGCCGGCCAGTGCCGTCACCGGGCGCTCCCAGCCGTGCGGGGACATGAGACGGGCCTCCGCTACGAACCGGTCCACACTGTCCACTACATCGGCGGCCACGTCGGCGGCCGGCCGGGCGGCGCCCAGTTCCAGCGCCTCGGCCAGGGCTGCCGCGGTCGTCCGGGGCCCGGGCTCGGCGCCGGTGCGGGCCCGGCGCAGCATCCAGACGTAGGCGTCGGCGCTGCGGGCGACATGGGTGAGCACATGACCGCGCGACCAGCGCGGCAGCCGCGACGGCGCCCGCACCTCCGCGTCGGTCAGGGCGACCAGGGATCCGGCGAGCCGGTTGCCGGACCGCAGGACGTCCTCCAGCAGGCGGCCGGCGTCGGCGGGGTCGTTCACGGTAGTCACACGCACTCCAGGGCCTCGACGGGGACGCCCAGGAGCGCGGCACAGACCCTGACGGCCGGGCCGCTCCCCGGTGGTGCCCCACCCCAGCGCCAGTCACGACCCGCGATCATCCCAGTAGGGGTGGCCGTGCTCACGTCCAGGCGCGGTACGGCTCGTCGAGGAGCTGGAAGACGGGCTCGCCGCGGACCGGGTCCTGGGCGGTGGAGAGGCGGACGCGGTCGCCGCTGTGGATGCCGATGGGCGGCCCCATCACCCGGCCGCGTACGACGAATCCCTCGGCCATCTCGATCAGTGACACATTGCGGGCCGCGGGGGTGTTGCGGTGCACCACGGTGGAGTGGCGGACCGTGCCGACGCCCTCGCTGCGTTCCGTGCGCAGTTCGCTGCCCTGGCACACCGGGCAGAGCAGCCGCTGGTGCATGGCGGTGCCGCACCAGGTGCAGCGCTGGAAGTGGATGGCGTCCCCGGTGGCCGCGGTCCCGGGGTCGAGAACGCCCGCCGCGGAGCCGGCCGTCGGAAACGAGACGCTTGCTGAGTGGTGGTACACGCTGGTCAACTCCCTGCGCTGGGCCGGTTTCCCGCGCGCGCGGCTGCCGTGTCACCGCGCACGCCGACAGATTATGGCACTCAGTGTCACTCGTAAAGGCACTGCGTACCCCGAATTTCTCTCCGGGGCCGGCCGGGCCCGCGCATCACGAGCGGTCGAGCACGGCCTCCAGTTCCCGGACCAGCCGCCACAGCGGGGCGTCGCGCCGGGTGACGAGGACGACCACGTCGTCCGCGCCGGCCGGCTGCCCGGCATCGGCGGCTGGCACGGACTCCGGCTCGGGCCGCGCGTGCGCCGCGGCCGAGCCGCCGCCGGCGGCTCGCGTGAAGGTGGCCTGCACATGCCCCAGCGCACGGTCCACCGCGGCCTCCGCGTCCCCCCGGCCTTCCGAACGCAGCCACGAACGCAGCGCGTTGTTGTGCGCGGCGACGACCGCCGCGGCGATCACGTCGGCCCGCAGCGAACCCTCGGGCCGGCCCGTGAACCGCTCGCGCAGATACCCGGCGAGTGCCCGCTCGTAGCGCCACACCACCGACAGCTCGTACGCGCGCAGCCCCGGCACCTCCTTGGTCAGCCGGTACCGCTGCACGGAGAACGTCGGGTTCTCCGCGTACATGCGCAGCACCAGCCGGGCCGCGTCGCACACCCGCCGCACCGGCTCCTGGTCCGGCCCGCTCGCGGCCAGGAACGCCGTCATCTCGGCGAGGCAGCGCTCGTGGTCGGGGAAGACCACGTCCTCCTTGGAGGGGAAGTACCGGAAGAACGAACGCCGCCCCACCCCGGCCAGCGCCACGATGTCGTCCACCGTGGTCTGCTCGTAGCCGCGTTCCAGGAAGAGCCGGAAGGCGGCCCCGACCAGGGCGTCCCGCATCGGCGGCTTGGCGGCCGGCGCCGCGCTGCTGGAGCTCATGGACGGGAACGTAGCACGCGCCGATGGCACTCAGTGCAGTCCAGCGGGTCGTGAGGGGGAACTGAGTGCTCTGCCGCTGAGCTGGGCGGGGCGGCGGCGGTGGGGGGGGGCGGCGGCAGGGACGACGGGCAGGAGTGGCGCCGAGGATGCCGGGCAGCGGCGGCGGGCAGGGGCGGCACATCCCCGCCGCATACGGCGGCGTAACCTTTCCGCACCGTGCTGCGCACCGCGCCGGAACCGCACTCCCGGCCGACCCCGGCCCCCGCACCCGAGGAGCCCCGCATGCCCGGCGCCCGCCCCCGCCTGCTCTACGTCACGGACCTGGCGTACCCGGCCCGCGGCCGCCGCTACTGCGACGAGGACATCCACCTGACCTCCCGGCTGCGCGAGCACTTCGACCTGGCCCTGTGCCATCCGCTGGACGCGGTGGCGCTGATGGACGCCTACGACGCCGTCGTCGTCCGCAACAGCGGACCCGTCCTCGGGTACCAGGCGGCGTACGACGACTTCCGCGCGCGGGCCCTGAGCAGCGGCACGCGCGTCTACAACCCGCTGACGGGCCGCGCCGACATGGCCGGCAAGCAGTACCTGCTGGAGCTGAGCGCGGCCGGCTTCCCCGTCATACCGACCGTCGACCGCGCCGAGGACCTGCACCTGCTGCCCGCCGCCGACCGTTATGTGGTCAAGCCGAAGCTCGGCGCGGACTCCCTCGGCCTGCGCGTCGTCGCCCCCGGGCAGGCCGCCCGCCTCGCCACCGGCGGCGTCCTCGTGCAGCCCCGCGTCGACTTCATCCACGAAGTGTCGTTCTATTTCGTGGACGACGACTTCCAGTACGCCCTCCACGCGCCCGACCCGCGGCAGCGCTGGCAGCTGGAGCCGTACGCGGCGACCGCCGCCGACCTGGAGTTCGCCCGGCGCTTCATCGACTGGAACGGCCTCGGCCACGGCATCCAGCGCGTCGACGCCTGCCGCACCCGGGACGGCCGCCTCCTCCTCGTCGAACTGGAGGACCTCAACCCGTACCTGTCCCTGGACGCCCTCCCGGAGGAGGCCCGGGACGCCTTCGTCACGGCCTTCACGGCCTCCCTCAGCCGTTTCGTCCAGGGCGCCTTCAGCCCCGCCTGACGCCGCCCGCCCAGCCGTACGCCGCCGGCACTCTCAGGGCGAGGCCGTCCGCAGGGGCGCGGCGCCGAAGGCCGGGTGACGAACGCGGTGGCCGCCGAGATCACCCACACCGTCGGCGAACTGACCGGACGGGCCGAGAAGCTGCGGGACGAGGCCATCGGCCCGAGCCTCGGCAAGGAGCGCCGCGACGCGCTCATCGCCCTCGCCCACGACGTGGTCATCGTCGTCGGGCTTCGCCTGGCTCGGCAAACCCCTCGACGGCGTCATCCTCGGCGCGCTGCTCACCGTCATCGGATACTCCGTCAACGACTCCGTCGTCGTCTTCGACCGGATCAGGGAACTCGGCCACCGCGACCGGACCGCGGAGACTCCCTGACCCGGCGTCGCCGTGGGGACGTACTCCTCGATGTCCACCGCCACGCCGCCGGCCGTCCAACTCGACCGCCGCACCCGGACCGGGAGCCGCTCCTCGATGGCGTCGGGTCGGGGCGTGTGATGAGCTGGGGCGGGGGAGGACAGAGAACCGACGGGCACGGGAGCGGAGCGGCATGGCGGACGTGAACGCCTTCTTCGACCGGCTGGACCCCGACATGTGCGTGGTCACGGCCGTCGCCGGCGGGGAACGGGCCGGCTGCCTCGTCGGGTTCGCCTCCCAGTGCTCCATCCACCCGCCGCGGTACGCCGTCTGGCTGTCCAAGGCCAACCACACCTACCGGGTGGCCCGCGCGGCACACTGTCTCGCCGTCCATCTGCTCACCCGCGACCAGCGCGCACTGGCCGAGCGGTTCGGCGGCGAGACCGGCGACGAGGTCGACAAGTTCGCGCACCTGGAATGGTCCGAAGGGCACGCGGGCGCGGCCGTGCTCACGGACGCGGCGGCCTGGTTCGTCGGTACGATCCTGCACCGCACCGACGGGGGCGACCACGTCGGATTCGTCCTCGACCCCGTCCAGTGGGGCGAACACTCCGCAGGCCCCCTACTCCGCCTCTCCGACGCCCTCCCCATCGACCCCGGCCACCCACCGGACTGACCAGGCCACCCGCGCCCGCGACCAGCCCCCACCGGCCGGCACCGGAAATACGCACCCGCGGAGCTACACCGTCATCCGGATATCCAGCACGCACACATCGTCCCGCCGCTCGTCCCCCACCATCGCGGCCAGCAGATCCGCCAGCGACGCGTGCGCCCCGCCTACCGGGCGGACGGCCTCGGCCAGCCGGGCCAGACCCGCGTCGAGGCCCTCGCCCCGCCGCTCCATCAGCCCGTCGGTGTAGAGCAGCAGCCGGTCACCGGGCCGCAGCACCAGTTCGGCCGGCTCGTACTGCGGGGCCGCGCTCGCGCCGAGCAGCATGCCGACGGGACGGTCGAGGTAGCGGGGCTCGCCGTCGCGCACCAGCAGCGGCGGCGGATGACCGGCCTGCGCCCAGGCCAGGACGCGGGCCACGGGGTCGTAGCGGGCGAGGACCATGGTCGCGGTGATCTGCCCGTCCCGGGACTGCAGCAGGAGCTGGTTCAGCCGGGCCAGCGCCCCGGTCAGCGAGGAGCCGGTGCTGGCCATGCCCTTGGCGGTGAACCGCAGCTGGGCCATGGTGGCGACGGCCTCCAGGCCGTGCCCCGCGACGTCACCGACCACGAACAGCGCGGCGTCGTCCGCGAGTTGGATCGCGCTGAACCAGTCACCGCCCACATGGATGCCCGACTGGGCGGGCAGATAGGCGACCTCCACGCGCAGCCCGGCCAGGTGCCTGGGCTTGCTCGGCAGCGGCAGCAGCGCGTGCTGCAACTGCGCGGCGAGCGCCTGCTCGGCCTGCAGTACCCCGCGCTGCAGCAGCATCGCCCGTTCGCTCTCCACCAGGGCGAGTTCGGCGCTGCGCTGCGCGGTGAGGTCCTGCACGAAGCCGTGGACCTCGGCCGGAGTGCCGTCCGGTTCCGTCACGGCCTCCGCGACCATCCGCAGATGCCGTACCCCCCGCGGTGTCCGGATCCGGAACGGGACGTCGAACGGCCGCGCGTGGCGGACGAGTCCGGCGAGCGCACGGGACAGGGCGCCCGCGTCCTCGGGCTGTGCGAGGTCCGCCATCTCCTCCAGCCGGACCGGGCCGCGCGCCCGGCTGCGGCCGAGGACCCGGTACGTCTCCCGCGACCAGGCGATCTCCTGGGTGAGCAGGTTCCAGCTCGCCCAGCCGAGGTTGCCGAGGCGCTGCACGTCCGCCAGCCGCTGCTCCTGCCGCTCCACCGGGTCCTGCCGCAGCCAGGTCACCAGCAGGCCCTCGGACAGGCGCGCCGCCCGCACCGTATAGGTGGCGGTCACGGGCACCCCGGCCACCTCGTCCTGGTACGCGAACGGCTCGCTCTCGAACGGCGCCCCGGTGATGAGCGTGTCGAGGTAGCCCTGCCACAGGGGTTCGCCGGCGACGGACGGATAGCTCTCCAGGATGTACCGGCCGACCATGTCCCGCCCGGTCCGGCCGAACACGTCGACCGCGTCGGCGGTGGCGGCGTCGATGCGGTAGTCCTCCACCTCGCCGGCGGCGGAGCGCAGCGGGGTCAGCAGGACCGCCGCGCCCGGCAGCGCGTCGAACACGCCCTGGACGGCGTGGGCGACGTCCCCCGCCGGGCGCTCGGGTGAGGCGTCGAAGGCCCGCAGCCGGCCCGCGCTGAGCCGCGCCACCGCCCGCAGCAGCTCCCGCTCGCGTGGCGTGAACGGGCCACCGTGCCGGCGGAGCACGCCGAGGACGACGTTCGCCCGGCCCCCCGCGGTCACCGGGAGCCAGGCCCGGGACAGCCACTGCTCGGGCCGGTCGCCGATGAGCACATGCTGCCCGTGGTCGGCGCCGGTGTCCTCCAGCCAGCAGGGCTCGCCCGCCGTGAGCGCCTCGATCGCGGCGACCTCGCCGAGCGGCGGCACATGGTGCCACTGGGCGGCGAGGGTCGCGTCGAGGCCGGCGTGCCCGATCAGTTCGAGCCCGCCCACGGGCAACCGCCGGTACAGCATCACCGCGTCGGCACCGGACTGCGGCCCCAGGTGCTCCAACAGGGAACCGGCCAGCTCCTGCGGTGTGCCGACCTGTACGAGGTCCCGTCCGATGCGGCCCAGCACCTCCGCGACGGCGTCGGTGCCGGGCGGGGTCTCCAACGGGGCCGGGACCGGCGCACCCGGCCCGGCCTCGGCCCGCGTCACGGCCGGCGCCGGCTCTGCCACGTCCACCAGGGCGCCCAGGGTGAGCCAGCACTCCTCCAGCAGCGTGCGGTTGCCGGCCTTCGCGCGCTGCACCAGTTCCTCGTGCGCGGCGTCCGGCGTACAGCCCGTCGTCGCCATTACGGCGCCCTTGGCGCGCTCGACGACGGCCGACGTCGACACCAGGTCCCGCAGCCGGTCCAGCTCCGCGCGCTGGCGCGCCACGACCCTGCCGAGCGCGGTCAGATCCACGCCGGTCCGAGGGTCCCCACCGGGTGCGGGCTCGGTCGTCACGGGATGAGCATCGCACACCCGGAGTCGTCCGATCACCGGTCCGGCGGACCGGTTCTCACCCGGTCCGGGAGGGCGGCCCAGGGGCGCTCCGGACGAGCGTCCCCGGCGGTGGGGTCAGCGGCCGGTACCGCGCCCGACCAGCGCCTCGGAGACCGCCCGGACGCTGCGCGCGATGTGCTGGAGCTGCATCACCTCGGCGGCGTACATCTTGATCGTGTGCTCGATGACCGACTCGGGCAGGCCCAGCACGGGCAGCTCGGCACGCGCGGTCTGCAGCGCCGTGCGCGCCACCCTGATCTCCTGGTGGACCTGGATCTGCGCGTGCCGGGCCAGGAGCACGGGGTGCCGGATCAGCGCCGGATAGCTGGCGTAGCGCGCCGGGATCAGTTCGCGCAGCCACTTGGCCGCCGAGCGTTCCCAGTCGTAGCTGCCGGGCGTCTTGACCTGGCAGGGCCAGTCGGGGCTGATGCGCGTGGTGGTCAGGGGCATGATCATCGCTTCCGGTGTGCGGCGTCGTAAGGGGTGATCCGACGGTGGTGGCGGCCCCGGTCTAGGGGATGACCGGGGCCGCCACGGGCGCAGCGCCTGGGCGGTGCGCCACCGGACACCCCGTTCGCCTCCGTGGGTAGGGAACGGCGGCTGAGGGTGTCCGTGCGGGGGCCCCGGGCGTCGGGAACCGGCACGGCGAGTGGGCTTGCGTGCGCATGGGCGGTCCGTCGGCTTTCTCGGGGCGGTGTGCGAGCGGTGAGTCCGCGGGTGCGGAACGTGCCCGGAGTGAGCCGGGTTCGATCCGTGGAGCAGTATTTATATATGCCGTCCGGTTTGCAAGACGTATGAAAACATTCATGCCTGACCGGGCCGCGAAAGATCCCCGCTCAGGGGTGAACGACCGGAAGATCTGCGGGAGCGCTCCCCGCGTGCGGGAGGATCAGTCCCGGAGGAAGAAGTGGCGCTGCTCGGCGACCTGTTCGTACTTCTCCAGCCGGCCCTGGGTGCGCTCGGGATCGGCGTCGGTCATGGCCTGCAGCAGCGCGGCGGCGAGCACGCCGGGCGCGGCGTAGGAGTCGAAGACGAGCCGGGAGCCGGTGCCGGTGGCGAAGGTGATGTCGGCCTCCTCGGCGAGCGGCCCGAGCGCCAGATCGGTGATCAGGACGACCTTCAGACCGGCCTCCCGCGCGACCCGCACGGCGGTGAGCGTCTCCTGGGCGTGCCGGGGCATGGCGAAGGCGAGCACCCACGTCCCGCCGGCCTCGCGGGACTGCAGCAGCGCGTCGTAGGCCACGCTGCCGCCCCGGGTCACCAGCCGCACGTCGGGATGGATGCGGCGGGCCGCGTAGCCGAAGTACTCGGCGAGCGACACCGAGATGCGCAGGCCGAGGACCGTCAGCGGCATGGAGTTCGACAGTTCCCGGCCGACGTGGATGACCCGGTCCGGGTCGGCGAAGTCGCGGCGCAGGTTCTCCAGGTTCCCGATCTCGGCGTCGACCGCCGCCTGCAGTTCGTTGGCCCGGTTCACCTCGCCGGGGCCGGACAGGGTGCTCAGCGCGATCGACTGCAGGGTCTCCCGCAGCGCCGGGTAGCCGCTGAAGCCGACGGCGGCCGCGAACCGGGTGACGGAGGGCTGGCTGACGCCGACGCGGTCCGCCAGTTCGGTGATCGACAGGAACGCCGCCTCGGTGAGGTGCTCGATCAGGTACTGGGCGATGCGGCGCTGCCCGGGGGACAGCCGGGGCCCGTCGAACAGCTCCCTGAGCCGGGAGGTCGGGGCGGCCTCGGCCTCCGGCACGGTCTTGCCCGAGGTGATCGCTGACGCCTGTGCGCGGGCCTGCTGCGGCGAGGGCACCGGTCCGTCTCCTTTGTCTCCCACGACCACTCAACATAGCTCACCGGCCGTGGTGACCAGGGGTTGTGCGGCCTCGCCGGGGGCCTGCAACAGGCCCCCGGCGCATTCCAGCACGTCGGCGGTGACCTTGAGCGCCTGGTCGGCGGGCATGGCGCCGTGCTGCCGGATGTCCTCGTCGAGAACGGAG
>NZ_JBEYVS010000077.1:0-20096 GCF_040644095.1 Streptomyces sp. NPDC047028 | reverse complement strand
GTCCCCGCGCCGGTTGACCCGCTTTTTACACCCCGTGGGGGGGCCCCCCGGGGGGCGCCCCCCCGTCCCCCGCCCCCCCCGGGGCCCCGGGGAGCTGCGCCACAAGCCACGACGGTGCCGAGGCCGCCACACGACCCTTCAGGGCAGCCCATAACGCGATCTCAGTCACCGACCCCGTCGTCCTCGTCCTTCCCGCCGGCCGCCGGAGGCCTGGGCTTACCGCCTGGAGGGACGTCCCTGCGCCGCAGATACCGCTCGAACTCCCGAGCAATAGCCTCCCCCGAAGCCTCCGGAAGCTCCGCCGTGTCCCGCGCCTCCTCCAGCGTCTGCACGTACTCCGCGACCTCGCTGTCCTCCGCGGCCAGCTGGTCCACGCCCACCTGCCAGGCCCGCGCGTCCTCCGGCAGCTCGCCCTGCGGGATGCGCAGGTCGAGCAGGTCCTCCAGCCGGTTGAGCAGCGCCAGCGTGGCCTTCGGATTGGGCGGCTGCGAGACGTAGTGCGGGACGGCCGCCCACAGCGACACCGCCGGGACGCCCGCGTGCGCGCACGCCTCCTGCAACACGCCGACGATGCCCGTCGGACCCTCGTACTTGGTCTCCTCCAGGTCCATGCGGCGGGCCAGTTCCGCGTCGGAGGTGACCCCGCTGACCGGAACCGGACGTGTGTGCGGGGTGTCGCCGAGCAGGGCGCCCAGGACGACCACCAGCTCCACGCCCAGCTCGTGCGCGAAGCCCAGCAGCTCGTTGCAGAACGAGCGCCAGCGCATGGACGGTTCGATGCCGCGGACCAGCACCAGGTCGCGCGGCTTGTCCCCGCCGACCCGCACGACCGACAACCGCGTCGTCGGCCAGGTGATCTTGCGTACCCCGTCCTCCATGAACACCGTGGGACGGTTCACCTGGAAGTCGTAGTAGTCCTCGGCGTCGAGCGCCGCGAACACCTCGCCCTTCCACTCTCTCTCCAGGTGCGCGACCGCGGTGGAGGCGGCGTCGCCGGCATCGTTCCAGCCCTCGAACGCGGCCACCATGACTGGGTCGATCAGCTCTGGAACCCCCTCCAGCTCGATCACCCAGTGCCTCCTTCCGACGTGCCCTCACCTGACGTCACAACCTTACGGCGTCCGGCGGGGGCGCCCGCAGCCCCCTCGCAGGGGGGATGCCGGGATCACTGCCCCGTTCACCACCCCGGAACACCCTGTCGGTGAGCCGAGAGCCGGTGGACCGGGACGGGCGAGAGGGGCGGTCCCGTCGGCGCGGGACCGCCCCTCTCCCCTTGACCGGACCCGGTGCGGCGGGGTCCGGTGGCGGCGCGGAACCGGCCCCTGGTCGGGGCGGGGCCGGTCGCCGCCCGGGTCTGTTTCCCGTCAGGTGGCGGTGGGCGACTACTTCTTGTCGAGCAGGTCCTGCACCCGGGCGCGGACGTCGTCCGTGGCCAGGCCGCGGATGGTCAGCGTGGTACGGCGGCGCAGCACGTCGTCCGCCGTCTCGGCCCACTCGTGGTCGCGGGCGTAGACGACCTGCGCCCAGATCTCCGGGGCGTCCGGGTGGACGCGCTCGGCCAGCTGCGGGTCGTCGTTCGCCAGCCGGGCGATGTCGAAGGCCAGGGAGCCGTAGTGGGTGGCCAGGTGCTTGGCGGTGTCGGCGGCCATGCGGGGGCCGGGCGCCGGGTGGTCCACCAGCAGCCGGTGGGCGACCGCGCGCGGGTTCGCGACACCGGGCAGCGGCAGCTTCTTCGGCAGCGAGGAGATCGGCTCGAAGTCGTCGCCGAGCGGGTGGCCCGGCAGCTCCTCCAGCTTCTGCATCACCGTGCGCCCGATGTGCCGGAACGTCGTCCACTTGCCGCCGGCCACGGACAGCATGCCGCCCCGGCCCTCGGTGACCACGGTCTCGCGCTTGGCCTTGGCGGTGTCGCCGGGGCCGCCGGGCAGGACGCGCAGTCCGGCGAAGGCGTAGGTGATCAGGTCCCGGTCCAGCTGCTGGTCCCGGACGGAGAACGCGGCCTCGTCCAGGATCTGGGCGATGTCCTTCTCGTTCACCGAGACGTCCGCCGGGTCGCCCTCGAACTCCTCGTCCGTGGTGCCCAGCAGCAGCATGTCCTCCCAGGGGAGGGCGAAGGTGATCCGGTACTTGTCGATCGGGGTCGCGAGCGCGGCCTTCCACGGCGAGGTGCGCTTCAGGACCAGGTGCGCGCCCTTGGACAGGCGGATGGAGGGCGCCGCGTTCGGGTCCTCCATCCGGCGCAGGTGGTCCACCCAAGGGCCGGTCGCGTTCAGCACGAGCCGGGCGGTGACGCCGAACTCCTCGCCGGATATGCGGTCCCTCAGCTCGGCGCCGGTGACCCGGCCCTTGGTGAAGCGCAGGCCGGTGACCTCGGCGTGGTTGAGGACGACCGCGCCCGCCTCGACGGCCGCGCGGACCGTCATCAGCGCCATGCGGGCGTCGTTCATCTGGTCGTCGCCGTACACGGCCACGGCCTTGAGGTTCTCCGTGCGCAGCTCGGGCACGTCCTGCGCCGCCTTGGCGGGGGAGAGCAGGTGGCCCACGCCGTCGCCGAAGGCGGACAGCGCGGAGTAGGCGAAGACGCCCGCGCCGAGCTTCGCCGCGCCGTGCGGCCCGCCCTTGTACACCGGGAGGTAGAAGGTGAGCGGGTTCGCCAGGTGGGGGGCCACCTGGCGGGAGACCGCACGGCGCTCGAAGTGGTTCTCCGCGACCAGCTTCACCGCGCCGGTCTGCAGGTAGCGCAGGCCCCCGTGGAGCAGTTTGGAGGAGGCGGAGGAGGTGGCACCGGCGAAGTCGCCGGAGTCGACCAGGGCCACCCTGAGGCCGGACTGCGCGGCGTGCCAGGCGGTGGAGATGCCCAGGATGCCGCCGCCGATCACGAGAAGGTCGTACGACGCCTTGGAGAGCTGCTCCCTGGTCTCGGCCCGGCTCGGCAGGGAGCCGGAGGCCGGGTGCGTCCCCAGGGCAGGCACGGTCTGCAGGGTGGACTGACTGGTCATGTCGGGTTCTTACTCCTCATCAGCTGTCGTGGGTCCTACGCGGCCCGCGTCAGCTCTCGTCCTCGTCGAGCCAGCCCATGGTCCGCTCGACGGCCTTGAGCCAGTTCTTGTACTCACGGTCGCGGGTGGCCGCGTCCATGCGGGGGGTCCACTCGGCGGCCCGGCGCCAGTTGGCGCGCAGTTCGTCGGTGCCGTTCCAGAAGCCGACGGCGAGACCGGCGGCGTAGGCGGCGCCGAGGCAGGTGGTCTCGGCGACCATCGGGCGCACCACCGGCGCGTCCAGCACGTCGGAGAGCGTCTGCATCAGCAGGTTGTTGGCGGTCATGCCGCCGTCGACCTTGAGGGTCACCAGTTCGTCGCCGGAGTCCTTCACCATGGCGTCGGCGATCTCCCGCGTCTGCCAGGCGGTGGCCTCCAGGACGGCGCGGGCGATGTGCGCCTTGGTGACGTACCGGGTCAGGCCGGCGATCACACCGCGGGCGTCGGAGCGCCAGTGCGGGGCGAACAGTCCGGAGAAGGCCGGCACGAAGTAGGCGCCGCCGTTGTCCTCCACCGAGAGCGCGAGCGTCTCGATCTCGGCGGCGGTGGAGATCAGGCCCATCTGGTCGCGCATCCACTGCACCAGGGAGCCGGTGACGGCGATCGAGCCCTCCAGCGCGTACACGGTCGGCTGGTCGCCGATCTTGTAGCCGACAGTGGTCAGCAGACCCGCGTAGGAGTTGATGATCTTGCTGCCGGTGTTCATCACCATGAAGGTGCCGGTGCCGTAGGTCGACTTGGTCTCGCCCTCGGAGAAGCAGGTCTGGCCGAACAGGGCCGCCTGCTGGTCGCCGAGCGCGGAGGCGACCGGGATGCCGCCGAGCAGCTCGCCCAGCGGGCCGCCGGTGACCTCGCCGTACACCTCGGCGGAGGACCGGATCTCCGGCAGGATCTGCATCGGCACGCCGATGGACTCGCAGATCTTCTCGTCCCACTGCATGGTGTGCAGGTTCATCAGCATGGTGCGGGAGGCGTTGGTGACGTCGGTGTAGTGCTTGCCGCCGTCGGTGCCGCCGGTCAGGTTCCAGATGACCCAGCTGTCCATGGTGCCGAAGAGGATGTCGCCCGCCTCGGCGCGCTCCTTGAGGCCCTCGACGTTGTCGAGCAGCCAGCGGGCCTTGGGCCCGGCGAAGTAGGAGGCAAGCGGCAGGCCGGTCTCCCGGCGGAAGCGGTCCTGGCCGACGTTGCGGCCCAGCTCCCGGCAGAGGGCGTCGGTGCGGGTGTCCTGCCAGACGATGGCGTGGTGGACGGGCTCACCGGTGTTCTTGTCCCACAGCACGGTGGTCTCGCGCTGGTTGGTGATGCCGATGGCCTTGATGTCGTCGCGGGTGATGCCGGCCTTCTGGACGGCTCCGGCGACGACTTCCTGGACGTTGGTCCAGATCTCGGTGGCGTTGTGTTCGACCCAGCCCGGCTTGGGGAAGATCTGCTCGTGCTCCTTCTGGTCGACGGAGACGATACGGCCGTCCCGGTCGAAGACGATGCAGCGCGAGGAGGTCGTGCCCTGGTCGATCGCCGCGATGAACGGGCCTGCGGTGTGGGCGTCGGTCACTGTGTGCTCCTGAAAGATCCGTGGTGTGGGGGCTGTGTACGTACGGCGCGTGCTGAGACTCGGGGCTCTTTAAGCAAAGGCGACGTTGTAGATGCCCGCAGCGATCGCACCGCCGATCAGCGGACCGACCACCGGGACCCAGGCGTAGCTCCAGTCCGAACCGCCCTTGTTGGGCAGCGGCAGCAGGGCGTGCACGATGCGCGGACCGAGGTCACGGGCCGGGTTGATCGCGTAGCCCGTGGGACCGCCGAGCGACAGGCCGATGGAGACGACGACCAGCGCGGTGATCAGGCCGCCCAGGATGCCGAGGCCGTTGCCCTTGTCGTTCAGGCCCTGCGTGAGGACGGCGAGGATGAGCACGATCGTGCCGATGATCTCCGTCGCGAGGTTCTGCACGACGTTGCGGATCTCCGGACCGGTGGAGAAGACGCCGAGGACCGGGCCGGCGCCCTTCTCCTGGGCCTCCACGGCCTTGGCCGTCGTGGCCTGGGCGCCCGGGCCGCCGACGATCTCCTTGTCGGTGAGGTGTGCGTGGAACTGGCCGTAGTAGGCCACCCACACCAGTGTCGCGCCGATCATCGCGCCGAGCAGTTCGCCGGCGAAGTAGACCGGGGCGTGGCTCCAGTCGCCGCTCTTGATGGCCAGGGCGACCGTGACGGCCGGGTTGAGGTGGGCGCCGGAGAGCGGTCCGGCGACGTACACGGCCGTCATGACCGCGAAGCCCCACCCGAAGGCGATGGCGAGCCAGCCGGCGTTGCGGGCCTTGGAGGCCTTCAGGGTCACGGCGGCGCAGACGCCGCCGCCGAGCAGGATGAGCAGGGCGGTACCTATGGTCTCGCCGATGAAGATGTCGGAGCTGGACACCCGCGACTCCTTTGTCCTTCGTCCAGGGAAGCCGAACCCCGGGGACCTCCGGGGGTTGGCGCCCTCGGGGGTGAGAGCGAATTCCGGCCCTTGGCGTTGTCACACTCTAGCGTGTATTGCCGGTAGGTGTTCGACAATGCCGACCGATGGACGGGAGTCTTGCTTCGGCGTCACGCATGCGTCAAGGGTTCTGTTGTCGAAAACAGGATCGTTATTGATCGCTGTGGGTTGGCTGAGTTCATGGACTTTCATACGATCTCGCCCCATTTATTCCATTTCAGGGTATGGCGAGAACCGGAACGCCGCCCGTGCGTCCCGGTCGTACCCGGCGGTCAGCCGCCGCTCAGTCGCTGTTCAGCCGTTGCTCGGCCGGTGCTCAGAACCGGCCCGCGCCCAGGTCGCGGGAGACGGCGCGGGCGCAGTCCCGCACCGCCGCGATCAACTCGGGCCGCAACTCGCCGTCCTTGCGCAGCCGTTCGACCGCGCCCGTGATGCCGACCGCGCCGACCGGCATCCGGCGCCGGTCGTGGATCGGCGCGGCCACCGAGGCCACGCCCTCCCAGGTCTCCTCCACGTCCGCCGCGTACCCCCGCGCGCGCGTGATATCGAGCAGGTGCTCGAAGCTCTCCGCCTCGCACACCGTGCGATCGGTGAACGCCTTCCGCTCGGCCTCCAGGGCCTCGCTGTGCGCCACCGGGTCGTAAGCGGAGAGCACCTTGCCCAGGGCCGTGCAGTGCAGCGGCTGCATGGCGCCGATCTCCAGCACCTGCCGGCTGTCGTCGGGCCGGAAGACGTGGTGCACGATCAGCACGCCCTGCTGGTGCAGGACCCCCAGGTACACGCTCTCCCCGCTGGAGCGGGCCAGGTCGTCCGTCCACACCAGCGCCCGCGCCCGCAGCTCGTGCACGTCCAGATAGGTCGTGCCGAGGCGCAGCAGCTCCGCGCCGAGCTGGTACCGCCCGGAGGCGTCGTCCTGCTCGACGAAGCCCTCCTGCTGGAGGGTGCGCAGGATGCCGTGCGCGGTGCCCTTGGCGAGGCCGAGCGACGAGGCGATGTCCGACAGGCCGAGCCGCCGTTCGCCGCCCCCGAGCAGCCGCAGCATCGCGGCCGCCCGTTCGAGCGACTGGATGTTCCGTGCCATCGCCGTCCTGCCTCCGTTCCCTGTGACCGCCGACGACCGCCGACCGCCCTGTGAAAAACGCCGTTCGGCAATGTCGAACACTACCGGTCCCTGCCAACGTCCCGCCAATGGTCCGCCGACACCTGTTACACGGGCCGTGCACGACGGCCGTGGCCCCGTCACGCACCGGCCACCCGCACCGGCCGCGTCACGCCCCGGCCGGCGTCCATGACCGGCCCGCCCGCGCAAGGGTCCCCCATCCCCGCCGGAGCCCCGCACCCGCCCCGCCGCAGGGCCCGCACGGGCCGAGCCCCCCGGCCCGCGGGCTGAGTCGCGCGGTCCACTCACGTCCGGCATCCGGCGCCCGTGTCCGTACCGCGGACAACCTCCGCATCCGCCGTCCGTGTCCGTCCCGTGGACGCCGGTGCCCGCCGGAGCCCGGTCCCGGTTACCCTGGCGCAGTGCCCCGTTCCCGGCCCGGCCGGGGAAGCCGCATAGCCGACAGCCGTCGCACCCCAGGGAGCCCCTACATGGCCGCGTTGCCACCGACCCCTTCCGCCGACAGCCGGACCCGTGCGTCCGCGCTCCGAGAGGCGCTGGCCACCCGTGTGGTCGTCGCCGACGGAGCCATGGGCACCATGCTCCAGGCACAGGACCCCACCCTCGAGGACTTCCAGAACCTCGAAGGCTGCAACGAGATCCTCAACCTCACCCGCCCCGACATCGTCCGCTCCGTCCACGAGGCGTACTTCGCCGTGGGCGTCGACTGCGTCGAGACCAACACCTTCGGGGCCAACCACACCGCGGCGAGCGAGTACGACATCGCGGACCGCGTCCACGAGCTGTCCGAGGCGGGCGCCCGCCTCGCCCGCGAGGTCGCCGACGAGCACACCGCCCGGGACGGCCGGCCGCGCTGGGTCCTGGGCTCCGTCGGCCCCGGCACCAAGCTCCCCACCCTCGGCCACGTCGGCTACACCACCATCCGCGACGGCTACCAGGCCAACGCCGAGGGCCTCCTCACCGGCGGCGCCGACGCCCTGATCGTCGAGACCACCCAGGACCTCCTGCAGACCAAGGCCTCCGTCCTCGGCGCCCGCCGCGCCCTGGACGCCCTCGGCCTCGACGTCCCCCTGCTCGTCTCGATGGCCTTCGAGACCACCGGCACCATGCTGCTCGGCTCCGAGATCGGCGCCGCGCTCACCGCGCTGGAGCCGCTCGGCATCGACATGATCGGCCTGAACTGCTCGACCGGCCCCGCCGAGATGAGCGAGCACCTGCGCTACCTCACCCGGCACTCCCGCATCCCCCTGCTCTGCATGCCGAACGCGGGCCTGCCCATCCTCACCAAGGACGGCGCGCACTTCCCGCTCGGCCCCGAGGGACTGGCCGACGCCCAGGAGAACTTCGTACGGGACTACGGCCTCTCCCTGATCGGCGGCTGCTGCGGCACCACGCCCGAGCACCTGCGCCAGGTCGTCGAGCGCGTCCGGGACCTCGCCCCGGGCGAGCGGACCCCGCGCCCCGAGCCCGGAGCCGCCTCCCTCTACCAGTCGGTGCCGTTCCGGCAGGACACCTCCTACCTGGCCATCGGCGAGCGCACCAATGCCAACGGCTCCAAGAAGTTCCGCGAGGCCATGCTGGAGGGCCGCTGGGACGACTGCGTGGAGCTGGCCCGCGAGCAGATCCGCGAGGGCGCCCACATGCTGGACCTCTGCGTGGACTACGTAGGCCGCGACGGCGTCGCGGACATGGAGGAACTCGCCGGCCGCTTCGCCACCGCCTCCACCCTGCCGATCGTCCTGGACTCCACTGAGGTCGACGTTCTCCAGGCCGGTCTGGAGAAGCTGGGCGGCCGCGCGGTCATCAACTCCGTGAACTACGAGGACGGCGCCGGCCCGGACTCCCGGTTCGCCCGCGTCGCCGCCCTGGCCAAGGAGCACGGCGCGGCGCTCGTCGCGCTCACCATCGACGAGGTGGGCCAGGCCCGCACGCCGGAGAAGAAGGTCGAGATCGCCGAACGGCTGATCGACGACCTGACGCAGAACTGGGGCATCCACGAGGAGGACATCCTCGTCGACTGCCTGACCTTCACCATCTGCACCGGCCAGGAGGAGTCCCGCAAGGACGGCCTCGCCACCATCGAGGGCATCCGCGAGCTGAAGAGGCGGCACCCGGCCGTCCAGACCACCCTCGGCCTGTCCAACATCTCCTTCGGCCTCAACCCGGCCGCGCGGATCCTGCTGAACTCCGTCTTCCTCGACGAGTGCGTCAAGGCGGGCCTGGACTCCGCGATCGTGCACGCCAGCAAGATCCTGCCGATCGCCCGCTTCAGCGAGGAAGAGGTCACCACCGCCCTCGACCTCGTCTACGACCGCCGCCGCGAGGGCTACGACCCGCTGCAGAAGCTGATGCAGCTCTTCGAGGGCGCCACCGCCAAGTCCCTGAAGGCCGGCAAGGCCGAGGAACTGGCCGCGCTGCCCCTGGACGAGCGCCTCAAGCGGCGCATCATCGACGGCGAGAAGAACGGCCTGGAGGCCGACCTCGACGAAGCCCTCACCAGCCGCCCGGCCCTCGACATCGTCAACGAGACCCTCCTGGACGGCATGAAGGTCGTCGGCGAGCTGTTCGGCTCCGGCCAGATGCAGCTGCCGTTCGTCCTGCAGTCCGCCGAGGTCATGAAGACCGCCGTCGCCCACCTCGAACCGCACATGGAGAAGAGCGACGAGGCCGGCAAGGGCACCATCGTCCTCGCCACCGTCCGCGGCGACGTCCACGACATCGGCAAGAACCTCGTCGACATCATCCTGTCCAACAACGGCTACAACGTCGTCAACCTCGGCATCAAGCAGCCGGTCTCCGCGATCCTGGACGCCGCCGACGAGCACCGGGCCGACGTCATCGGCATGTCCGGCCTCCTCGTCAAGTCCACCGTGATCATGAAGGAGAACCTGGAGGAGCTGAACCAGCGCGGACTGGCCGCCCGCTTCCCGGTCATCCTCGGCGGCGCCGCCCTCACCCGCGCCTACGTCGAACAGGACCTGCACGAGATCTACGAGGGCGAGGTCCGCTACGCCCGCGACGCCTTCGAGGGCCTGCGCCTGATGGACGCCCTCATCGGCGTCAAGCGGGGGGTGCCCGGCGCGAAGCTGCCCGAGCTCAAGCAGCGCCGGGTCCGGGCCACGGCCGCCGCCGACGTCGAGGAACGCCCCGAGGAAGGGCACGTCCGCTCCGACGTCGCCACCGACAACCCCGTGCCCACCCCGCCGTTCTGGGGCACCCGCGTGATCAAGGGCATCCAGCTCAAGGAGTACGCGAGCTGGCTCGACGAGGGCGCCCTGTTCAAGGGTCAGTGGGGCCTCAAGCAGGCCCGCACCGGCGACGGGCCGACGTACGAGGAGCTCGTCGAGACCGACGGCCGGCCGCGGCTGCGCGGGCTGCTCGACCGGCTCCAGACGGACAACCTGCTCGAAGCGGCCGTCGTGCACGGCTACTTCCCCTGCGTGTCCAAGGACGACGACCTCATCATCCTGGACGAACAGGGCAACGAACGCACCCGCTTCACCTTCCCGCGCCAGCGGCGGGGCCGCCGGCTGTGCCTCGCGGACTTCTTCCGGCCGGAGGAGTCGGGGCAGACCGACGTCGTCGGCCTCCAGGTCGTCACCATCGGCTCCCGGATCGGCGAGGAGACCGCGAAGCTCTTCGAGGCCAACTCCTACCGCGACTACCTCGAACTCCACGGGCTGTCCGTGCAGTTGGCCGAGGCCCTCGCCGAGTACTGGCACGCCCGGGTTCGCGCGGAACTCGGCTACGCGGGGGAGGACCCGGCCGACGTCGAGGACATGTTCGCCCTGAAGTACCGCGGCGCGCGGTTCTCGCTGGGCTACGGCGCGTGCCCCGACCTGGAGGACCGCGCGAAGATCGCGGAGCTGCTGAGGCCCGAGCGCATCGGCGTCCACCTCTCCGAGGAGTTCCAGCTGCACCCCGAGCAGTCGACGGACGCGATCGTCATCCACCATCCGGAGGCCAAGTACTTCAACGCGAGGTGAGCTCCGCTCGGGTCGGCAGATACGCCCACTGTCCTGGGGGCCGGGCCGGCTCCACGTGCGGCTGCGACTGCGTCGTGGCTGGTCGCGCAGTTCCCCGCGCCCCTGACGGGGCCCTGCGCCGTCTTCGGCCGCGGGTGCGCTGTGGCTTGTCGCGCAGTTCCCCGCGCCCCTTGCGGGGCACGTTCGTGCGTAGCTGCGGGCATGTGTGCCGCGAGGCGGGGCGCCCACCCGGCAGCGGCTGTACGACTACGTAGCTGCTGGCATGGCGTGCCGCTCGGGGCGGCACGGGTGGGCGCAGCGGTGCCCGGCGAGCGCCGGTGAGTGTGACCCACCCCCGGCCGGGCGCAGCGCCGAGTGGCCCTCTGGCCTGGGGTAAGGGTGTTTCAGGGGTACCCCCTGGCGCCGGGGGATAAACGAGGCGTTCGCGGCGTCGGCGTCGTACACTGGTCGGTCCACTGCAGGCCGGTTCCCCGTGTGGGAACCGGCCTGCTCGTCCCCAAGGAGGTGCGCCCGGATGACAAGCACGGTCCCCGCGCTCGGAACCCGTACGGCCGAAGGCTCAGCCCTGCAGGCGGTGCTCCTCGACATGGACGGCACCCTGGTGGACACCGAGGGCTTCTGGTGGGACGTCGAGGTGGAGGTCTTCGCCGCCCTCGGCCACGCCCTCGACGACTCCTGGCGGCACGTCGTCGTCGGCGGCCCCATGACCCGCAGCGCCGGCTTCCTGATCGAGGCCACCGGTGCCGCCGTCACCCTCGCCGAGCTCACCGTCCTGCTCAACGACGGCTTCGAGGCCCGCATCGGCGCCACCCTGCCGCTGATGCCCGGCGCCACCCGACTGCTGGCAGAACTGCACGAGCAGGGGATCCCCACCGCGCTGGTCTCCGCCTCCCACCGCCGCATCATCGACCGGGTGCTGACCGTGCTGGGGCCCCACCACTTCGGCCTGTCCATCGCCGGTGACGAGGTCTCCCGCACCAAGCCCTACCCGGACCCGTACCTGCTCGCGGCGGCCGGACTCGGCGTCGACCCCGCGAGATGCGCGGTCGTCGAGGACACCGCCACCGGAGTCGCCGCCGCCGAGGCGGCCGGCTGCCACGTGGTCGCCGTACCCTCCCTCGCCCCCATCGCCCCGGCCGGCCGGCGCACGGTCGTCACCTCCCTCGAAGAGGTGGACCTGGCCTTTCTGCGCGGCCTGATGACGGAAATGCGCTAGCCGTTCACCCACAGTGCGAAAGCGCAATGGCGAGCCTGGACAAAATTACCGGGAAGTACACCAGGCGGAATTCGAAAGGCGACCATGCGTCCGAATTCCACTGGCGACCCGTTCAGTTGCACGGTGTGACGTTCACCACCGTCCCCCAGGCTCGACAACGTTGCCCACCTGTGCTGTTCACCCCTGTTCGGGGGCAATGAGCCCGCCCTTGTGTCCCGTTTGGTCTCAACCTGCACCAAAGCTGCCGCTGTCGGGTTTTCGGTGTGTCCGCAACCGGTTTCACAGCGTGATGGAACCTCAACTCACGCGGCTGTGAACGCCGCTGCGGGCGCGGACTAATCTCGTCGCGAGAACATCGCCGTAACCCCCGTGGATCCGCCGCACCACCCATGCATGGCGGATACACGGACACGAACAGCTCTGGAGAAACTCCCGCATGAACCGCAAGACTTTGGTGCTGCCGGCCGTGGCCGGTCTGCTGGCGCCGGTTCTCGCCGCCTGTGGCGGAACCGACAGCGGGAGCAAGAGCAGTGACGCCATCGTCGTCGGCACGACGGACCAGTTCACCGCCACCAAAGAGGCACCGGCGCCCGTCGACCCCGCGTACGCGTACGACGTCGGCACCTGGAACATCCTGCGCCAGACCGTGCAGACCCTGATGACCGAGCCCAAGGGCGAGGGCCAGGTCGTCCCCGACGCCGCCGAGAGCTGCTCCTTCACCGACAGCGGCAGCGAACGCTACGCCTGCAAGCTGCGGGACGGACTGGAGTTCGCCAACGGCGACAAGGTCACCGCCCAGGACGTCAAGTACTCGATCGAGCGGGCCCTGCGCCTCCACGCCGACAGCGGTGTCTCCGCGCTGCTCAACACGATCGACACCATCGAGACCCAGGGCGACCGCGAGGTCATCTTCCATCTCAAGACGCCCGACGCGACGTTCCCGTACAAGCTGTCCACGCCGGTCGCGGGCATCATCAACCCCAAGGACTACGCCAAGGACAAGCTGCGCGACGGCTTCGAGGTGGACGGCTCCGGCCCCTACACCTTCCACGCCGACGTCAAGGGCAACGCGATCGTCAGCGCCACCTTCACCAAGAACCCGAACTACAAGGGCTACGTGACGGTGAACAACGACAAGGTCGTGCTGCGCTCCTTCGCCGACGCCGACTCCATGGGCGCCGCGATCGACAAGGGCGACATCGACGTCATGACGCGCACCATGTCCCCGGCCCAGATCCAGAAGCTCGACGCCGGCAGCGACCAGAACGTCGACCTCGTGGACATGCCGGGCCTGGAGATCCGCTACCTGGCCTTCAACACGAACGCGCCCACCGTGAAGACCAAGGCCGTCCGCCAGGCCATGGCCCAGCTCATCGACCGCGGCGCCCTCGTCTCCAAGGTGTACGGCTCCCAGGCCGAGCCCCTGTACTCGCTGGTCCCCGCGACCATCACCGGGCACTCCAACTCGTTCCTCAACACGTACGGCAACCCCTCCGTCGCCAAGGCCAAGTCCATGCTGGCCAAGGCCGGCATCACCACGCCGGTCAAGCTGACCCTGCACTACACCACCGACCACTACGGCTCCGCCACCCAGCAGGAGTTCCAGGTCCTGCAGAAGCAGCTCAACGACAGCGGCCTGTTCCAGGCGAGCATCAAGGGCCACCCCTGGACCCAGTTCAGGCCCGCGGAGCAGAAGGGCCAGTACGACGTCTACGGCATGGGCTGGTTCCCCGACTTCCCCGACGCGGACAACTTCCTCGCGCCGTTCCTCGGCAAGGACAACTTCCTCGGCTCGCCGTACCGCAACAGCAGCATCGAGCGCACGCTGATCCCCGAGTCCCGTCGCGAGTCCGACCGGCTCAACGCCGCCAAGACCCTGACGCAGATTCAGGACACCGTCGCCGACGACGTCCCGGTGCTGCCGCTCTGGCAGGGCAAGCAGTACGTCGCCGCCCGCGACGACATCACCGGCACGTCGTACGCCCTCAACTCGTCCTCTACGCTCCAGTTGTGGGAACTCGGCCGTGGTGTGAGCGGCTGACGTCCCTCGCCCGCCCGAGCCGGTGACCGCGGTTCGGGGTGACGAGACACGACGACAAAGGCACATGCAGTGAACATGCGCAACCAGTGGCCGGTCCTGCCCATCGTGGCGGGGCTGGCCTCCGGCCTTTTGACGGGCTGCGGCTCGGACACCGGCGACACCGGCGGCACCGGCTCCTCGGTCGTGATGGGGATGTCCGACGACGTCCTCGCCACCGACCCGGCGTCCGGCTACGACCCGGGCTCCTGGCTGTTGTTCGACAACGTCTTCCAGACCCTGCTCAGCTTCCCCAAGGGCGGCACGGAACCCGAGCCCGAGGCGGCACGGCGGTGTTCCTTCACCGACAGGCACGCCATGGTCTACAAGTGCGAGCTCAGAGACGGCCTGAAGTTCAGCAACGGTGACGCCCTCACCTCCGCGGACGTGAAGTTCTCCTTCGACCGCATGCTCAAGATCAACGACCCGGCCGGCCCCGCGGTCATGTTCCCGATGCTGGACGAGGTGCAGACACCCGACGCGCGCACCGTCGTGTTCCGGCTGAAGGTCCCGGACGCCACGTTCCCCAGCAAGATAGCCTCCGGCGCCGGATCCATCGTCGACCACCGGCAGTACGACGCGGACGGCCTGCGCACCGACCACAAGGCCGTCGGCTCCGGCCCCTACAAGCTCGACTCCTTCGGCAAGGACCAGGCCGTCTTCTCGGTCAACGGCAACTACCAGGGCACGGCCGAGATCAAGAACTCCGGCGTCACCCTCAAGTTCTTCCACGGCCACCAGACCGCCCTCAAGCACGCCCTGCTCGACGGCGACGTCGACATCGCCTACCGCGGCCTGACCGCGACCGACATCGCCGGCCTCGACCGGCAGGGCGACAGCAAGGGCATCGACGTCATCGAGGGCAGCAGCGCCGAGGTCCAGCACCTGGTCTTCAACATGAAGGACCCCGTCGCCGGAAAACTCGGGGTCCGCAAGGCCATGGCCTACCTCATCGACCGCGACGCCCTCATCGCCAACGTCTACCAGGGCACCGCCACCCCGCTGTACTCGATCATCCCGGCCGGCATCACCGCCCACAACACCGCCTTCTTCGACACCTACGGCGCCCGCCCCTCCAAGGCCAAGGCCGCCGCCGCCCTGCGCGCCGGCGGCATCACCGGCAAGGTCCGCCTCACCCTGTGGTCCACGCCCTCCCGCTACGGCCCCGCCACCGACCAGGAACTGAAGGCCGTCGCCGGCCAGCTCAACGCCAGCGGACTGTTCGACGCCGACGTCAAGTCCGTCGCCTTCGGCCAGTACGAGAAGGACATCGCCGCCGGCAAGTACGGCGTCTACGTGAAGGGCTGGGTGCCCGACTACCCCGACCCGGACAACTTCACCGGCCCGTTCTTCGGCAAGGGCAACGTGCTCGGCAACCACTACACCAACGGCACCATCACCGGGACCCTCATCCCCGACACCGCCGCGCAGAGCGACCGCGCCGCCACCGACGCCGACTTCGCGCGCCTCCAGGACATCGTGGCCGAGCAACTGCCCGTGCTGCCCGTCTGGCAGGCCAAGCAGTACGCCGTCGCCCGTGACGGCGTCTACGGCCTGGAGTACTGCCTGGACGCCTCCACCGTGTTCCGGTTCTGGGAACTCAGCAAGAGCTGACCGGGCCGCCCGGCCGGCCATGCGCGAGGGCGCCCTCCCACCGGGAAGGGCGCCCTCCGCCGTCGCAGCCGCTCGGCGCGGCCCTACTGGGCGCCGGGGCGCACCAGACCGCTCTCGTACGCGTACACCGCCGCCTGAACCCGGTCCCGCAGACCCAGCTTGGTCAGCACGTGCCCGACGTGCGTCTTCACGGTGGTCTCGCTGACGAACAGGTCCGCCGCGATCTCCGCGTTGGACAGGCCGCGCGCCACCAGCTTCAGCACCTCGACCTCACGGTCGGTGAGCGTGTGCAGGGTGTCCGGCACCGGCTCCTCACCCGAGGGCAGGTGCGTGGCGTACTTGTCCAGCAGCCGGCGCGTGATGCTCGGCGCCAGCATCGCCTCACCGTTCGCCACCACCCGGATCGCCTGCACCAGCTCATTGGCCGGCGCGTCCTTCAGCAGGAAACCGCTCGCCCCGGCCCGCAGCGCCTCCACGACGTACTCGTCCAGGTCGAACGTGGTCAGCACGAGCACCTTCGCCGGACCGTCCCGGCCGGGACCGGTGATCTGCCGGGTGGCCTCCACACCGTCCATCCGGGGCATGCGGATGTCCATCAGCACGACGTCCGGCTGCAGGGCACGCACCTGGTCGAGGGCCTGCAGACCGTCACCGGCCTCACCGACGACCGCGAGGTCCTGCTCGGCCTCCAGGATCATCCGGAAACCCGTACGCAGCAGGGGCTGGTCGTCGACCAGTAGGACGCGGATGGCCACGTGACACTCCTTCGCTAGTCCGGCCCCATTCTGCCCTGCGTGTCCCCGCCGGACCCGGCGGCCCTCACCGGCAGCGGATAGGGCGGGGGAGTGCCACCGAACTCCGGACAGTGCGCCTGGTGGTCGCACCAGCCGCACAGCTTCGTCGGCCGCGGGCGCCACACACCGGTCGCCGTCGCCTCCCGGATCGCCTCCCACAGCGCCAGCAGCTTCCGCTCGACCCGCCGCAGGTCGTCGAGCACGGGGTCGTACGTCAGCACGTCACCGCTGCCCAGGTACACCAGTTGCAGCCGGCGCGGCACGACGTTCTTCAGCCGCCACACCACCAGGGCGTAGAACTTCATCTGGAACAGCGCGCCCTCCGCGTACTCCGGCCGCGGCGCCTTGCCCGTCTTGTAGTCGACGATCCGCACCTCACCCGTCGGCGCCACGTCCACCCGGTCGATGATCCCGCGCAGCCGCAGCCCCGACTCCAGCTCGGCCTCCACGAACAGCTCCCGCTCGGCCGGCTCCAGGCGCGTCGGATCCTCCAGCGTGAACCACCGCTCCACCAGCCGCTCGGCCTCGCCCAGCCAGCGCGCCAGCCGCTCGCCCTCCGGGTCCCCGGCGAACAGCTCGTCCACCTCCGGCCTGCTCTCCCGCAGCCGGTCCCACTGGCCCGGGATCAACGCCGTGGCCCTCGGCGCGGTCCGCTCCGCCGCCGGCGCGTCGAACAGCCGCTCCAGCACGGCGTGCACCAGCGTGCCCCGCGTCGCCGCCTCGCTCGGCTTCTCCGGCAGCCGGTCGATCACCCGGAACCGGTACAGCAACGGACACTGCATGAAGTCGCCGGCCCGGGAGGGCGACAACGACATCGGCGCCGCGGCCACCCGCACCGCCCCGGTTCCCGCCGCCTCCCCGGCCTCCCCGGCCGCCCCGTCCGCCGCGGGCGGACCCGGCTCACCGCATGCCCCCGGCCCGTCCGTCCCGCCGGCCGGAACCGGGGCCGCCGCGGGTGCCTCGACCGGCGAGGCGCCCTGCTCGATGCTGCTGTCCATGACCACGACCATACGGCCCGGCACTGACAGTCACCCCCACGCGGACCGCGTCAGGCGGCCCGTGGCGGGGCAAACACAAGGGGTGCCGGGGCGGAACGTGCCGCCACGGCCGCATACCATCGACCCGAGACCCTTCCGCCCAGCAGGCGCGGAAGACGCTTCGAACGAGGGGACACCGTGGACGTGAGCGGCGGTAGCGGGCAGCCGCGGCCCGGCGACGACGAGCCGGCCGAGCACGCCGCGGGTCCTACGCCCCCGGCGGCCGGTCCCGGCCGCCCCCCGGGACGGGAACCGTCCGAGCCCGGCACCCCCGAGCCCCCGGAACACGGCCCCCACCACCGGCCGGACGAGGACACCGGCCCGCCCGGAGCCGAGCACCGCACGCTCGCCCACTCCGGCATGGCCAAGGGCGAACCGCCCCAGCAGCCCCCCAAGGAACCCGGCGGCGGCATCCTCATGGGCCGCCCCTTCGGCGTGCCCGTCTACGTCGCCCCCAGCTGGTTCCTCGTCGCCGCCCTCATCACCTGGGTCTTCGGCGGCCAGCTGGACCGCGTCCTGCCCGACCTGGGCGCCGCCCGCTACCTCGTCTCCCTCTTCTTCGCCGTCGCCTTCTACGCCTCCGTCCTGGTCCACGAACTGGCCCACACGGTCGCCGCACTCCGCTTCCGGCTCCCGGTCCGCCGCATCCAGCTCCAGTTCTTCGGCGGCGTCTCAGAGATCGAGAAGGAGGCCGAGACCCCCGGTCGGGAGTTCGTCCTCGCCTTCGTCGGCCCGCTGTTCTCCCTGGTCCTCGCCGGCGTCTTCTACCTCGCCATGCGACCGGTTCAGCCGGACTCCGTACCCGGAGTCCTCCTCGCCGGCCTGATGATCTCCAACCTCTTCGTCGCCGTCTTCAACATCCTGCCCGGCCTCCCCCTCGACGGCGGCCGCATGCTCCGCGCCGTCGTCTGGAAGATCACCGGCAAACCCATGAGCGGCACCGTCGCGGCCGCCTGGGTCGGCCGCGCCCTCGCCGTCACCGTCCTCATCGGCCTGCCGCTGCTCAACCAGTCCGGCGCCTTCGGAGGCGACAGCGAGAGCGTCAGCGGCATGGACACCGTCACCGACGCCCTGCTCGCCGCCATCCTCGCCGCGATCATGTGGACCGGCGCCGGCAACAGCCTGCGCATGGCCCGGCTGCGCGAACACCTCCCCGAACTGCGCGCCCGCACCCTCACCCGCCGTGCCGTACCCGTCGAGACCGACACCCCCCTGTCCGAGGCCCTGCGCCGAGCCAACGCCGCCGGAGCCCGCGCCCTCGTCGTCGTCGACGCCGACGGCCACCCCCTCTCCCTCGTCCGCGAGGCCGCCATCGTCGGCGTACCCGAGCACCGCCGCCCCTGGGTCGCCGTCAGCGGCCTCGCCCAGGACCTCAACGACGGCATGCGCGTCTCCGCCGAGCTGGCCGGCGAAGAACTCCTCGACGTCCTGCGCGCCACCCCCGCCACCGAATACCTCGTCGTAGAGGAATCCGGCGAGATCTACGGCGTCCTCTCAGCAGCAGACGTGGAACGAGCCTTCGTCAAGGCAATGGCCAGGCCCGCTTCATGAACGCCGGTACGTGCAGCGCCCCTCAGGGGCGCGGGGAACTGCGCGACCAACCACGACGCACCCGCACCCGAGAACGCGCCGTCCCCCCTCCACCGGTAAATCCCCCCGCCCCGAGCCGGTAGGCTGATGTACATGTCCGAACCGACCGGCGCCGCCCGCAGACGCGGCCCCTTCAAGGTCGGGGACCAGGTACAGCTGACCGACCCCAAGGGTCGCCACTACACGTTCACGCTCGAAGCCGGGAAGAACTTCCACACCCACAAGGGCTCCTTCCCGCACGACGAACTGATCGGCGCTCCCGAGGGCAGCGTTGTCCGCACCACCGGCAACGTCGCCTACCTCGCGCTGCGCCCCCTGCTCCCCGACTACGTCCTGTCCATGCCCCGCGGGGCAGCCGTCGTCTACCCCAAGGACGCGGGACAGATCCTCTCCTTCGCCGACATCTTCCCCGGCGCCCGCGTCGTCGAGGCCGGCGTCGGCTCCGGCTCGCTCAGCAGCTTCCTGCTGCGCGCCGTCGGCGACCAGGGCATGCTGCACTCCTACGAGCGCCGCGAGGACTTCGCCGACATCGCCCGGCAGAACGTGGAGCGCTACTTCGGCGGCCCGCACCCCGCCTGGCAGCTCACCGTCGGCGACCTCCAGGACAACCTGTCCGACACCGACGTCGACCGCGTCATCCTCGACATGCTGGCCCCCTGGGAGTGCCTGGAAGCCGTCTCCAAGGCCCTCGTCCCCGGCGGCATCCTCTGCGCTTACGTGGCCACCACCACCCAGCTCGCCCGGACCGTGGAGTCCATCCGGGAGATCGGCTGCTTCAACGAGCCGACCGCCTGGGAGACCATGATCCGCAACTGGCACATCGAGGGCCTCGCCGTCCGCCCCGACCACCGCATGATCGGGCACACCGGATTCCTGCTCACCGCCCGCCGCCTCGCCGACGGCGTCGAGCCGCCCATGCGCCGCCGCCGCCCCGCTAAGGGCGCCTACGGCGAGGACTACGCCGGACCCAACGCCGACGCGGGCGGCGGCCGCTGACCGGCTCGCACCCCGTACAACGCGCGGGCGCCGTGCCCGGGTTCCCGGTCCATACCGGGCCGCCGGGTGCTCGCCGGGGCGCACGCCCACCGAGTGCGCGAGCCGGCGGGTGCGCTGGAGCTCGGCGGCGAGCAGATCGATCCGGGCGGGCA
>NZ_JBEYVS010000076.1:0-20179 GCF_040644095.1 Streptomyces sp. NPDC047028 | reverse complement strand
GTACGGCCGTACACCTTGCCCCAGCCGATCAGGACACCGTCGGTGTGCGGCTTCTTCGCCTCCAGGCCGAAACCGGTGGCCCGATGCCGGCGCAGTGCTTCGAGTTCGGTGAACGTGCCCTCGTCGAAGAGGAGTTCCAGGCGTTCGCGGGCGGTGAGCTTGCCCTTGGCGTGCTGGACCTCGGTGGCGCGCTCACTCGGTCCGCCGCGGACCTTCTCGCGCAACTCGTCGAGCCGCTCCGTCAGTTCGTGGATGTCAGGAGCACGGGGCGGACTCGGCGGCGTGGGACGTGCCGGAGCCGAGGGCGGCGTGGGAGGCACCGGAGGCATGGGCGCCGTAGGCGGCGCAGGGGGCGCGGGGAAGGCGGCGGGGGCGGTGCGGGGGCGGTCGTCCAGGATGCTCATGGGCCTGTTCAGCTTCCTTCCGGTGCGGGGGCGAACTCCGCGATGGCGGCGAGGAGTCCGGCCTGTTCCAGGACCACGTCGGCGTCGACGGGGCCCGCGTGGGTGCGCACGGCCGTGACGAACTCGGCGACGGTCGCGGCGACCTGGTCGTGCGCGTCGAGGACGACGGGTGCGGTGCCGGTGGCGTGCTCGACGAGGAGCACCGGGTGGTGGTCGGCGGGAGGGGTGAAGGCGTTCTCGACGCGGATGCGGCCCCGGCTGCCCCACAGTTCGTAGGCGGAGCGGTAGGCGTGCCCGATGCCGAAGGTGACCTCGGCGATCACCCCGTCAGGGGCCTGGAGCAGGGCGGCGCCGGAGGTCTCCACGTCGTGTCCCTCGTCGCGGTGCAGGGCCGCGCCGGCGACGCGCAGGCCGCCGCCGAGGAGGTGCAGGGCGGCCCGCACCGGGTAGAGGCCGACCTCCCGCAGGGCGCCGCCGCCGAGGTCGGCGCGGTAGCGGATGTCGTCGCGGGGCAGTTCGGGGATGGCGAAGGAGGCGCTGACGGAGCGCAGGGTGCCGATCTCGCCGTCGGCGACCAGTTTGCGGACGGCGGCGTGCTGGGGGTGGTGGACGAACATGACGTTCTCCATCAGCACCAGTTGGCGGTCGGCCGCGAGCGTCATCAGGCGGCGGGCGGTGGCGGGGTCGGCGGCCAGCGGCTTCTCGGCCAGCACGTGCTTGCCCGCGCGCAGCGCCGCCTCGGCCCACTGGGCGTGCAGGGCCAGCGGCAGCGGTACGTAGACGGCGTCGACGTCGTCGCGGGCGAGGAGTTCCTCGTAGTCGCCGACGGGGGTGCAGCCCGGGTAGGGCGCGGCGCACTCGCGGGCCCGGTCGAGGTCGCGGCTGGCGACCGCCGTGAGCGCGGAGCCGGCACCGGCGGCGAAGGCCGGGAGCATCCGGCGGCGGGCGATGTCGGCACTGCCCAGCACCCCGAAACGCACCGGGCGGTCATGGATGTCGACCAGGCGATCGTCGGTGTCATGCGGCACGGTCGTGCCCTCCTTCTCGCGGCACGGCGGCCAGGGCGTTGAGGCAGGCCAGCAGGGTGCGGGCCTGGACGTTGAGGTAGTGGCCGTGCCGGACGAGGTCACTGAGCTGGGCGGGACCGGCCCACAGGAAGCCGTCCGGTTCCGGGGTGAGCGGGTCGTCGGTCTCCACCAGGAGGTAGCGTGCCTCGGCTTCGAGGAAGCGGCCGCCCTCCTCGGCGTGCACGGCGGAGTACCGGACGCGCTCGGGCGGCGCCGTCAGCACCTCGGTGAGGAACGGCGGGGACTCGTCGTGGTTGCCGGGGGTGCACTGCACGGTCGGTCCCAGCTCGACGGTGTCGCACAGGCCGGCCTCGGCGCGGGCGCTGACCAGGACGTGCGGCACGCCGTCGACGGTGCGGGTGAGGAAGGCGCAGACACCACGCCCGGCCGGGGCGATCAGGGGCTGGGTCCATTGCGTGACCTCGCGGCTGGCGGCGCGCACGCGGACCCCGACGACGTCGAAGAACCGGCCGTCGTCCCGGCCCACCCGGTCGGGGGTGCGGTGCCAGTCGGGCAGGGTGTCGAGGGGGACCCGGCGGGTGGTCAGGTCACGGCGGGCGCGGCGCTCGGTGAACCAGGAGACCAGCTCGGTGTCGGAGTGCGGGGCACGGTCGTGGGCGTAGGGGCTGGGGGCGGTGGCGAGGACCGTGCGGGCGTCCATGTTCACGACGTTGTCGAGGTGGAGCAGCCGCGCCAGCTGGCCGAGGGTGAGCCAGCAGAAGTCGTCGTGGAGTTCGACGTCCCCGACGGCCTCGACGATCATGTTGCGGTTGGTCTTCCGCCAGAACCAGGAGCCGTGTTCGGACTGCAGGACGTCGGTGAGGACGCGGCCGCGCGCGGGGTCCAGGAAGTACTCGATGTAGCGGACGCTCCGGCCCTGGTGGGCCTGGGTGTAGTTGGAGCGGGTGGCCTGCACGGTCGGTGAGAGCTGCACGAGCTGGGAGGCGGGGTTGCCGGGCTCCATCTTGGCCTGCATCAGGAAGTGCAGGACGCCGTCGAACTCCTTGACGAGGATGCCGAGTACGCCGACCTCGGGCTGGTCGATGAGGGGCTGCTGCCAGTCGCGGTAGGGGCCGGAGTCGGCGGTGGCGTGGACGCCGGTGACGGAGAAGAAGCGTCCGCTGCGGTGCACGAGGTCGCCGCTGTCCGGGGCGAACGTCCAGCCGTCGAGGGCGTCGAAGGGGACGCGTTCGACGCTGAACCTCCCGGCCCGCTCGCGCCGCCGGATCCAGTGCGGAACGTCGGCGGTGGCCAGCTGGACGCCCTCGGCGGCGGCCGAGCGGGCGAACCGGGCCGGCAGGTCCCGGTCGGCACGGGGGACGGTGGGCGTGGGGGCAGCGGGTACGGCTACGGGCGCGGTCATCGGCCGCCTCCCACCGTGAGGGCCTCGCCGGTGATGTTGCCGTTGGCCGGGGAACTCAGGAACACGACGGCGTCCGCCACTTCTTCCGGGGTGGTCAGGCGACCGGTGGGGGTCGCGGTGCGTTCGCGTTCGCGGACCGTCTCGGGAAGCGCGGCCAGCACGCGGTCGGTGGTGGTGAGCCCGGGGCAGACGACGTTCACCAGGACGCCGCTGTCCGCCAGGTCCCACATCAGGCTGCGGGCGAGGCCGTGCAGGGCGGCCTTGGCGGCGCCGTAGAACTCCTGCCCGCGGTTGCCGCCGAGCGCGTTGTGCGAGGACATCAGGACGATGCGGCCGAAGCCGCGCCGCCGCATCCCGGCGACCGCGTGCTGCACGGTCCGCAGCGCGGGCGTCAGGTTGCCCTCGACGACCGGGCGCCACTCGTCCTCGGGGACGTCCTCGAAGTGGGTGCCGGGGGCGCGGCGGGCACCGTAGCGGACGGCGTTGACGACGAGGACGTCGAGCACGCCCCAGCGCTGTTCGACGGCCGTGGTCGCGGCGCGTGCCGCGTCGGGGTCGGCGAGGTCGTAGGGCAGCGCGAACGCCCGGTCGTCGTGGGCGCCGAGTTCGGCGGCGAGCTTCTCGGCGCCCTCCCGGTCGGTGTGGTGCGCCACGGCGACTCGGGCGCCCTCCCGGGCGAAGGCGCGGGCCGTGGCACGGCCGATGCCTCCGGTGGCACCGGTGACCAGGACGGCGCGGCCGCTCAGTCCGAGGTCCATGAGACGGGGGGTCCTTTCGGGACGGGACAGGACGGGACGGGACGGGTCGGGGCGTACTGCCGTCAGAGGCGGGAGGCGACGAACTCGCGGACGGAGGCGGCGATGTAGTCGACCATCTCCTCGGTGAGCCCCGGGTAGATGCCGACCCAGAACGTGTGCTCCGTGATGATGTCGCTGTTGGTGAGGGAGCCGACGACTCGGTGCGGCTGGTCGACGTAGGCCGGCTGGCGGGTGAGGTTCCCGGCGAACAGCCGGCGGGTGCCGATCTTGCGGTCCTCCAGGAAGCTGACCAGCTCGGCCCGGCTGAAGGGGGCGCCGGGTTCGACGGTGAGCACGAAGCCGAACCAGCTCGGGTCGCTGCCCGGGGTGGCCTCGGGGAGGATCAGGTGCGGCACGTCCAGCAGGCCGTCGCGCAGCCGCTGCCAGTTGCTCTTGCGTGCGTCGATGAACGAGTCCAGCTTGTCCAGCTGGGTCAGTCCGAGCGCGGCCTGGAGGTCGGTGGCCTTCAGGTTGTAACCGACGTGCGAGAAAATGTACTTATGGTCGTAGCCGGCGGGCAGCGTGCCCATCTGGTAGCGGAACCGCTTGAGGCACTTGTTGGACTCGCCGGGCTCGCACCAGCAGTCCCGGCCCCAGTCGCGCAGCGACTCCACGATCCGGGCGAGCGCCAGGTTCGAGGTGAGCACGCAGCCGCCCTCGCCCATGGTCAGGTGGTGCGCCGGGTAGAAGCTGACGGTGGCCAGGTCGCCGAAGGTGCCGGTGAGCTGCCCGTTGTAGAGGGAGCCGACGGCGTCGCAGTTGTCCTCGATGAGGAACAGGTCGTGCTCTTCGGCGAGTTGGGCGATCTCGGCGACCGGGAAGGGGTTGCCGAGGGCGTGGGCGATGATGATCGCCTTCGTCTTCGGGCCGATGGCGGCGGCGACCCGGTCGGCGGTCGTGTTGTACGTCTTCAGGTCGACGTCGACGAAGACGGGCACGAGGCCGTTCTGCAGGATCGGGTTGACCGTGGTCGGGAAGCCCGCCGCCACGGTGATGACCTCGTCGCCGGGGCGCAGCCTGCGGTCCTCCAGGTGGGGCGAGGTCAGGGCGGTCAGCGCCAGCAGGTTGGCGGAGGAGCCCGAGTTGGTCAGGTGCGCCTTGCGCCGCCCCAGCCGGCGGGCGAACCGCGACTCGAACTTGCGGGAGCTGGTGCCGGCCGCGATCCGCAGATCGAGCGCTGCCTCCACGAGCGCCACCCGGTCGTCCTCGTCGAGCACGGCGCCCGACGGCCAGATCTCGGTGGTGCCCGGCACGAACGGGCGGGCCTCCTGCTGGTCCTGGTGGTACTTGCGCACCGCGTCGAGCACGAGCTCTCGGTGGTCGCTCATCTCTCCGTCACCTCCGTGATCGGTTCGGCACGGATTCCGCGCCCGTCGTCACGTCGGATCCTGCTCGGCCCTGCTCGAACGCTCCTCGATCCCCGATCGGGGTGCGCGGGAGCGCACCGCCTGACGCCTGCCGCAGCAGGTCGTCGATGCTCTCGTCGAGGGTGCGGCGGGGCCGTCGGCCGAGGTCGCGGGCGGCGGCCCGCACGGACAGCCGCTGCTGTCCGGCGTCGCCGCGGGACAGGGCGGCCCTGCCCTCCTCGACCAGTTCGACGGGCAGCCCGGAGCGTTCGACCATGCGCCGTACCAGCCCGCGGACGGGCACGGTGTCGCCGCTGCCGATGTTGAACACCCGGCCGCCGGGGTGGCGCCGGGCGTGGTCCAGGGCGGCGAGCACGGCGTCGGCGACATCGCGTACGTCGATGTAGTCGCGGTGCGCGGTGAGGGGGGCGAGGTGCAGCGGGGCGGGGCCGTCCGGGTCGCGGGCCGCGTCGGCGAGGTGGGCGGCGACGAGGCCGGGCAGGCTGGCGGTGGGTGCGCCGGGGCCGAGCATGTTGGACACGCGCAGGACGACGGCGCCGAACCGTGCGGCGTCGGCGGCGTCGAGCAGGGCGCGGGTGCCGCGCAGCTTGGTGACGCCGTAGGTGCCCGCGGGCCGGCACGGTGTGTCCTCGGTCTGCTCCGGGACGTTTTCGGACGCGGGACCGTATTCGTACACCGTGCCCAACTGGACGACCGGGGGACGCAGTTCGGGGGGCCGCCCGGTGACCGCCTCGGCGAGCACGGCGGGCAGGCGGGCGTTCAGGGCGTGCATGGCGTCGTCGCCGCACGCCCAGACGGCGCCGGCCGCGTTGACGACTGCGGCGGCGCCGGTCTCGTGCAGCAGCCCGGCGAGGGTGCCGGGGGTGACGTCGGCGAGGTCCAGGCGGTGGGGGCCGGGGGTGGAGCGGGACACGTCCACGGTGGGGAAGCCGTTCGCCTCCAGGGCCGTACGACAGTGGCGCCCGGCGAACCCCGTGCCGCCGAGCACCACCACCGGACCCGCGCCCCGCGCGGGGAGCGTCATGCCGTGTCCTGCCGCCGGGTGACCTCGGCCTCCAGGAGCTTCTCGGCCTCGTCGGACGTCTTGCCGGTGCCGAGCATCAGGACGGCGATCGCGCCGACCAGGATGACCGTCGACATCCACACCATGGTGTGCACGGGCAGGGTGTAGGCGCCGACGACGCGCAGGACGCAGTCGGCGAGCAGGCCCGCGCCCCACAGCTGCGTGGTGCGGGTGATGCCGGCGCGGAACCGGGGCTCGGTCGCACGCAGGTGCTCCCAGGCCGCCTCGCGCTCCGGCTTGCCCTTCGTCATGAACGGCCGCATCGCGCTCGCCATCAGCGGCTGCGAGGTGAACGCGGACACCAGGATGGACCCGCCGATCAGTCCGGTGCCCAGGGACTCCTTGGCCAGCATCAGCCGCGCGTCGCCGCTGATCAGGCTGATCGCGGCGCCGACGAGGGTGACGACCAGCATGAGCAGGGCCAGCCCGTTGACCCGGCGGTCGCGCACCAGGCCGTACACCGTGCGTACGGCGGGCACCGCACCGCTGAGCACCAGGGAGTCCACCGTGTTCAGGTGGGCGCCCTTGTTCAGCACGTAGTAGAGGACGAGGGGGACGGCCACGTCGATGAGCAGGGGGCGCAGCGCGGAGCCCGGCGCGCTCGGCCGGGGGGCACTGGACTGCGGGGTGGCTGGTGAATTCAACGGAGGACTCGCTTGCGGGCCGGCGTGGGGGGTCATGTCAGGGTTCTCCTTCATGTCGTACTGCCAAGGGTCCCCACCGGTACTTGAGTCGCGCTTGAGCCCGGGAGTCCGTCCGCCTGGGCCGCCGGGGGCACGTCCAGCGGGAACGACTCCAGGGCCCGCAGGTGGTATCCGTCGGTGCCGAAGCCGAGGTCGGCGACCTCCGGCACCAGGCCAAGCAGCTTGTCGGTGGAGATGGTGTGCTGCCCGCCCGTGTCGTGGAGTTCGCGCTGGGCCCGCACGCCGAGGCGCTGCTCCAGCCAGTCCACGATCCGCTCGACCGGGACGGCGTTGCCCGAGGCCACGTTGACCGTCTCGCCGCGCAGACCTCCCGCGAGGAGCCGGTCGACGACGGTCACCGCGTCGGCCACGGCGATCAGGTCGCGGCTCGCGCCCCGGTGGACCCGGACCCGCCCCTCGGCCACCTGCCGGGCCAGCATCGGCAGGAGCTGGTGGGCGGGCTGTCCGGGGCCGACCAGGTGTCCGAGGCGGAGCACGAGACAGTCGGCCCCGGACGCGGCGAGCCGCTCCTCCAGGTGGAGTTTGTGCCGGCCGTACGGGGTGCAGGGCTCGACGGGGACGTCCTCGCGGCCGGGGCCGGCGACCCTGCCGTACATGCCGGTGGACGCGGTGGAGAAGAACACCAGGCGGCGCCCGTCCGCCGCGCACCTGCGGGCCCAGGTGAGGACGAGGTCGAGCTCGCGGCGGAAGTCGGCGTCCGAGGTTCCGTCGGCCCAGGACACCCCGGCCGCCAGGACGACGGTGTCGGGGTGCCGGGCGGCCAGAGGGGCTAGGTTCCGGGCGAGAAACCCGTTTCCCACGATGTGCATGGCTCGGTCCTGATCTGCGAGGAGACGGTGGTCACGGGGCGGGTGCGAGGGCGGGTGCGGCGGCGGGCCGGGGCTGCGGGGGGGCAGAGGCCGCTCAGGTCGTGGCCCGGGCGGGCCGCCGCGGCGCGGGGATCGTCGCGGTCCGCGCGGCCGGCGGGGACAGCGCCCGCACCGCCATGGCGACGGCCGCCGCGGTGGCCATGTCGGCGCACGCGGCAGCCCCTGCGGCGAGCGTGGCGAGGGCGGCGACAGGGTCTACGGCGGGCTCGGCGGGGCCGGCCTCCGGAGCGTCGGCTTCGGGGGCCTCGGCTTCGGTCCGGGCCACCGGGGCGGTCGCGCTCAGCCCCAGCCGGTGCAGGGCCTCGCGCGGGGCGGTGCCCGTGACGTCGTCGCCGGTCGCGGCCACGTAGCCGTCGGGGCGGAGCAGCAGCCAGGCGCCGTCCACAAGGCCGAGGTCGCCCCTCAAGTCACCCTTGTGGTCGTAGAGTTCGGCGGTCGTACGGACGTTGAGCAGCGGGCCGTAGGCGTCCTGGAGGGCGCGCAGGGCCGGTTCGTCCTGGGGGCGGGCCGCGCACAGCAGGGTGGGTTCGGGGGTGCGCAGTTCCGCGAGGAACGCGCGCCAGGCCGCCGAGGTGTCGTACCGTCCGGCCGTGACCCGGGAGGCGCGCGAACCGGCCGGGACGGCGGTGGAGGCCGTCGTGTCCGGAGTGGTGAGCGGGGAGTCCTCGTAGCGCAGGTCGAGGGCCGACATGCCGCCCATGATCTTGCGTTCGATCTTCGACTTGAGCGGGCGGACGGTGCGTACGACGGTGAACATGGCCCGCAGCGCGGCCGCCGCGTAGCGGTTCTTGAGCTGCACGAGGATCGTGGCGAACCGGGTGGAGGCGAGCAGGCCCGCGCCGACCGGGACCCGCTCGGCGCTGTAGGTGTCCAGCAACGCCTGCTCGGACGCGCCCCGTTGGACCAGGGCAAGCTTCCAGGCGAGGTTGTAGGCGTCCTGCACGCCGGTGTTCATGCCCTGTCCGGAGGCGGGGCTGTGCACGTGGGCGGCGTCACCGGCGACGAAGCAGCGGCCCGCGCGCATGGTCGGGATCATGCGCTGCTGGATCGTGAACACCGAGACCCAGCTGGGCGGTTCGACGGTGACCGTACGGCCGGTGCCCGCGCCGATCTTGCGGGCGAACCGGCGGGCGACGGCCTCGTCGTCGCCGTCGTACGTCGCGTCCCGGGTGTCGAGCAGGCGCCACTTGCCCTCGTCGGGGAACGGCACCAGCATCACCGTTCCCTCCCGGGTGCGCATCCAGTGGATGCTGTCGGCCGGCAGGTCGGTGTGGACGACGGCGTCGGCGATCAGCCAGGTCTCGCTGGAGTCGCCGACCAGCTGAAGCCCGAGCTGCTTGCGCACGGTGGAGTGGCCGCCGTCCGTGCCGAGCAGCCAGGCGGCCCGCACGGTCTCGGTCTCGCCGTTCTCGTGCCGGAGCGTGGCCGTCACACCGTCGCCGGTGTCCTCGAACCCGGTCAGCCGGGTGTCCCACTCGACCGGGACGCCGCGCCGCTCGGCCGCCGTGCGCAGCACGTCCTCGGTGACGGCCTGGTCGACCATGAGGGTGTACGGGAAGCGGGTGGGCAGCCGGCTGTAGTCGGTGTCGAAGCGGATGAGGCGGCGGCCGTGCTGGTGCAGCGTGAAGTGCTCGACGCGGCGGCCGCGCGGCAGCAGCTCGTCGACCACGCCCATCTGGTCGTACGTCTCCAGGGTGCGGGCGTGCGTGGCGAGCGCCCGGGAGGTGACGGCGGGGCCGTGCGCGGCGTCGACCAGCCGGACGGTGAGGCCGTGCCGGGCCAGTTCGTGGGCGGCGGTGAGGCCGACGGGGCCGGCCCCGACGATCAGGACGTCGAGGGTGGTCGTGTCGGTGTCGGTTCCGCTCATGCCACCGGCTCCTGTGTCCGCGCGGGCTGGGAAGGGGCCGTGGCCGACGCCGACTTGACGGCCTTCCACCAGCCCGGGTTGTCCCGGTACCAGGCGACGGTCTCGGCGATGCCCTGCTCGAAGGGGATGCGGGGGGCGTAGCCAAGCTCGTCGCGGATCTTCGACTCGTCGAGGGAGTAGCGCAGGTCGTGGCCCTTGCGGTCGGCGACGCGGCGGACGCTGGAGAAGTCGCTGCCGGTCAGTTCGAGCAGCTGCTCGGTGATCTGCCGGTTGGTGCGCTCGTTGCCGCCGCCGACGTTGTAGATCTCGCCGGCCCGGCCCCGGTTCAGGACGAGGTGGATGGCCCGGCAGTGGTCGTCGACGTGCAGCCACTCCCGGATGTTGGCGCCCTCCCCGTACAGCGGGACGCTCTCGCCCTCCAGGAGGTTGGTGACGAACAGCGGGATGAGCTTCTCGGGGTGCTGGTAGGGGCCGTAGTTGTTGGAGCAGCGGGTGATGGAGACGTTCAGGCCGTGGGTGCGCCAGTAGGCGCGGGCCACCAGGTCGGAGGACGCCTTGGAGGCGGCGTACGGCGAGTTGGGGGCCAGCGGCCAGGTCTCGGTCCACGAGCCCTCGTCGATGGAGCCGTACACCTCGTCCGTGGAGACGTGCACGAACCGCTGGACGCCGGCTCGCAGGCAGGCCTCCAGGAGGGTCTGGGTGCCGAGCACGTTCGTCCGGACGAACTCGGCGCCGGAGGCGACGGAGCGGTCCACGTGGGACTCGGCCGCGAAGTGCACGACGGCGTCGTGGCCCGGCAGCAGGTCGTCCAGGAGCGCCGCGTCGCAGATGTCGCCGCGGACGAAGGTGAGCCGGGGGTGGGCGGCGGGGAGGTTCTCCCGGTTGCCCGCGTAGGTCAGCTTGTCGAGGACGGTGACGTCGGCGCCGGCGTAGGCGTCGGGCGCGTCCCCGGGTGTGTCGTAGCCGTCCTTCAGGAGCGAGCGCACGTAGTGCGAGCCGATGAAACCGGCGCCGCCGGTGACCAGGATCTTCATGCCGCGACCTCTATCCGGGTGTGGTCGCCGACGACCAGCCGGTGCCGGCGCGTGACCAGGTCGCCGCTGCTGACGGCGGCCGAGCGGCCGATGACCGAGCCGTGCACGGCGTGCACCCCGCTGACCGAGGCGCCGTCGAGGGCGATGGAGTACGAGATGTGGGTGGAGCTGAGGGTGACGTCGCCGCCGATGGAGGTGTGCGGGCCGACGTTGCTGTCCTCGATGACACTGCCGGGGCCGATGACCGCCGGGCCCTCGATGAAGGAGCGGACGATCCGGGCGCCGGGCGCGACCGAGACCGGGCCGATCAGGACGCTCTCCTCGTCGACCTCTCCGTCGACGCTGCGCACGAGCTGGTCCAGGAGCTGCCGGTTGCAGTCCAGGACGTCCTCGACGCGGCCGGTGTCCTTCCAGTAGCCGGTGTACTCGGTGGCGCGCACCTCCGAGCCGCGGGCGACCAGCCACTGCACGGCGTCGGTGATCTCCAGTTCGCCACGCGCGCTGGGCTCGATGGAGTCCACCGCCTCGTGGACGGCGGAGGTGAAGAAGTAGACGCCGATCATGGCGAGGTCGCTGCGCGGTTCCTGCGGCTTCTCCACGAGCCGGGTCACCCTCCCGTCGGCGTCCAGCTCGGCGACGCCGAAGGCGCGCGGGTCGGCGACCTTCTGCACGACGACCTGCGCGGCGGGCCGGTGTGTACGGAACTGTTCGGCGGCCTCCACGACGCCGTCGGGCAGCATGTTGTCGCCCAGGTACATCACGAAGTCGTCGTCGCCGAGGAAGCCTCGGGCGACCTGCACCGCGTGCGCGAGGCCGCGCGGCGCGTCCTGCCGCAGATACGTCAGGGACAGGCCGAGTCCGGCGCCGTCGCCGAGCGCGTCGACGATGTCGGGTTCGCGGTCGCCGACGATCAGACCGATCTCGGTGACGCCGAGGTCCTTGATGCCGGACAGGACGTGCTCCAGGACCGGCTTGTTGGCGATGGGGATGAGCTGTTTGGGCATGGAGTGGCTGAAGGGGCGCAACCGGGTGCCCGTTCCTCCGGCCAGCACAAGTGCCTTCATCGGGGCTCCTCTTGTGGGGAGTGGTTGGGTTTCAGTACGGCGGTTCTCAGGCGGCGACCGTCAGCGGGACGCGCGGCGCGGGCGCGGCGAGCAGCGCGGTCAGCTGGGCCACGGCCTCGTCGAGGCGTTCCAGCGCGGCGGGGCCGGGGCGGCGGGCGCCGGTCACCGGGTCGGTGTGCGCGGTGTCGGCCGGCACGAACACGGCGTCGGTGATGGCGGCGGGCCGCATGGAGGCGAGGACCGGGCGCAGCCCGTAGTCCAGGGCGAGGGCGTGGGCCATCGACCCGCCGGACGCCAGCGGCAGCACCGGCTTGCCGCGCAGCGCGTACTGCGGCAGCACGTCGAGGAACGCCTTCAGCAGACCGGAGTACGCGGCCTTGTACACGGGCGTCGCCACGACCACGGCATCGGCGGCGGCGACCCGCCGCAGCGCGTCCCGCAGCTCCGGATCACCGGTGTCCCCACTGAGCAGCGCGGCGGCCGGCAACTCCCGCACGACAAGGGTCTCCACCCGGCACCCGGCCGCCACCAGCCCGTCGGCGGCCACCCCGAGCACCTCATGAGTGAACGACCCGACCGAGGGACTACCGGACACGGCAAGAATGGTCGGCATGCTCAACTACCTCTCTTTGTAAGCAGGTTGAACTGAAGAAGGGGCGCGGGGAACTGCGCGACCAGCCCCCACGGGCCCGCAGCCGCACGACGGCGGAACGGGGCACCCCCTCAGGCAGCCGTAGCCACAGCCGCCGGCAAGGCGAACCGTGCCTGCAACGCGCCGACATGCTCCAGCGAAGCCAGCACCTGCCCCGGCTCCCCCACGAAATCGACCAGACAGGCAATCTCATCGGCCCCGGCCGCCCGGACCCTCTCCGCGGTGACGGCCGCCTCCTCCACGGACCCGATCAACGAGTTGCCGTCGAGATACCGGTTCACCCCGAGGTCCGCCAGCTTCCGCCGCGCGGCGTCGGCGCCCAGCACCGCACGCCCCTGCTTCCCCCCGCTCATCCGGCCGCCGGCGCTGACCGCGCGGGACTCCAGGTCGATCGCGGTGAGCAGGTAGTCGCGCAGCCACGCGCCGCCGGTGCTGCGCGCCTCCTCGGCGTCGTCGGCGAGGTAGGTGTGCATCATCACGGTGACCTTGCCGCGGCCGGGGACCGGTGAGGCGGCGCGCGCCTCCCGGTAGAGGGCGACCTTCTCGGTGAGGGACTCCGGGTCCTGGTTCTCCAGGTGGGTCAGCACGTTGCAGCCCATCCGGCCCGCCTCCCTGAAGGTGTCCTCGCTGCGGGAGGCGGTGACCCAGATCTCCAGCTCGCGCTGGACGGGCCGCGGGTAGATGTCGATGTCGACGTCCTTGCCGAACGGGTCGGTGCCGTGCCAGACGCCGGTGCGCCAGGCCTCGCGCAGGGCGTGCACGTCGCTGATCATGCGGGCGCGCCGGCCGTGGTACTCCTGCGGGGCGAGCACGAAGTCGTTGACGTTCCAGCCGGAGCCGACCGAGATCGCCGCGCGGCCGCCGGACAGGCCGTCGACCATCGCGAAGTCCTCGGCGACCCGGGCGGTGGGGTGCAGCGGGGTGACGACGCTGCCCGCCCTGATCTGCACGCGCTCGGTGACCGCGGCGATCGCGGCGGAGGTGACGGCGGGGTTCGGGAAGGCGCCGCCGAAGCGGTGGAAGTGGCGCTCGGGCGTGGAGACGAACCCCAGGCCGAGCGCGTCGGCGCGGCGGGCGCAGTCGAGCATGAGGTCGTACGTCTCGCGGACCCGGTCGCCGAGCGCCGCGAAGAAGAACACGCCGAAGTCGAGCGGCCCACCCGGGCGCCGGTGGCTCGCGTTCACAGATTGCCTCCCTCTGGAAGGGCCGCCGGTGGCCCGTGGAACGGATGCGCCCACCGTGGCGCCGTCACCTCGACGGCCGCTGGACCGCAGATCGGGCCGTACACCCGTGCGGAACGGCTCAAGGGCGCTTCGAGCGGGTGCCGCGACACTCCCGTTGCAGTCCTGCGGGACGGCCAACGGCCAACAGCCAACGGGAGGAGAGTTCATGCGCTGGGACGACATGCACGTCGCCGCGGTGGGCACCTGGCTGCCCGAGCCCGTCCAAGCGGCGGACGCGGTGCGCGAGGGCCGGTACACGAAGGAGCGGTACGAGACCTTCGACTACGCGTCCGTGCTGCGCAGCGAGGACGTGGCGCCGCCCGACATGGCCGTGTTCGCCGCGGAGACGGCGCTGAAGCGGTCGGGTGTCGACCCGTCCGAGTTCAGTCTGCTGCTGCACGGCAGCCTCTGGTTCCAGGGCCTGGACATCTGGCCGGCCGCCAGTTACATCGCGCAGCGCACCGTGGGCCGGCACGTGCCGGCGATGGACGTGCAGCAGCGCTGCAACATCGGGGTGAGCGGCATCGAGCTGGCCGCCGCCCACCTCACGTCGGGGCTGCGCGGCGGCAGCGCGGTGATGCTGACGACCGCCGACCGGTGGAGCGGGCCCGCGGTCAACCGCTGGGGCCTGCACGACATGAGCGCGTACGGCGACGGAGGCACCGCGGTCGTCGTGTCCCGGCGCGGCGGTTTCGCCCGGCTGCTCGCCACGGCCACCGCGGCGGACAACTCGCTGGAGGGTCTGACGCGGGGCGACGAACCGTTCCGTACGGCGTCCCCGGCGGCCGGGACCCCGGTCGACCTGACCGCGCGCTCGGCCGCGTACGCCGCCCGGCACGACGAGGCCGAGCTGACCATGCGGATCGCCCGGACGATGCTGCGGGCCAAGAAGGAGGCGCTCGCCGACGCCGGGCTGACCACCGCCGACCTGGCGAAGGTCGTCACGCCGGCGACGGGCCGCCGCAAGGGCGACCACCAGGTGCACCACCTGCTCGGCGTCACCGAGGAGCAGACCACCTGGTCGTACGGGCGCACCACCGGCCATGTCGGCGGCGGCGACTGGGCCGCGGGCCTCGCCCATCTGATCGACACCCGGGCGGTCGCGCCCGGCGACCACGTCATGCTGTTCGGCGGCGGTGCGGGCTACACCTGCACGGCGGCCGTCCTGGAGATCACGGAGGTGCCCCAGTGGTGACCGCCCTGGAGCCGCAGACCACCGCAGTCACCGCAGGCGCCGCAGCCTGGGGCGAGGCGCCCGGCACGTTGCCCGGCCTGCTCGCCGCGGCCGTCGCCGAGTGCCCGTCGGCACCCGCCGTCCGGGACGAGACCGGTGGCTGGACGTATGCCGAACTCGACGCGCACAGCCGGGCGTTCGCCGCCTGGCTCGCGGCGCGCGGGGTGCGGCGCGGGGAGCGGGTGCTGGTGCGGGCGGGCAACACCCGCGCGTTCGTGGCGGCCCTGTTCGGCATCCTGCGGCACGGCGCGGTGTGCGTGCCGGTGAACCCGGCGATGAAGCGCTTCCACCTGTCGTCCGTGGTCGCCGACAGCGCCCCGGTGCTGCTGCTCGGGCGCGGCGAGGACCTGGCGCTGCTCGCGGAGCTGACCGACCGGCCGGTGCACGACCTGGAGGAGGTCCACGCCGGCCTGGACCCGGCCGAAGCCCCCGCGCAGGACCAGGACCCCTCCCCCGACGACCTCGCCCTGCTGATCTACACCTCCGGCTCGACGTCCGCTCCCAAGGCCGTGGTCAGCCCGCACGCGCCGTGCGTGTTCGCGGCCCGCGCCATCGCCGAGGTGCTGCGCTACCGCGCCGACGACGTGGTCCTGGTGGCGATCCCGCTCTCCTTCGACTACGGCCTCTACCAGATCTTCCTGTCCGTGCTGGCCCGCGCCCAGGTCGTCCTGACGTCCCCGCAGCGGCAGTTGAAGCTGCTGGGCACCCTGCGCGAGCACGGCGTGACCGTCGTACCGGTGGTGCCCTCGCTCGCCGAGATGCTGCTGCGGCTGGCCGGACGCGACAAGGGCGCCGACCCGCTGCCGGTGCGGCTGTTCACCAACACCGGCGCGGCGCTGACCCAGCCGGTCATCGCCGCCCTGCGCCGCACGTTCCCGCACGCCCGGGTGTCGCCGATGTTCGGCACCACCGAGTGCAAGCGCATCACCGTCCTGGAGCCGGACGGCGACCTCGCGAAACCCGGTTCGGTGGGCCCCGCGCTGCCCGGCACCGAGGTGCTGATCCTCGACGAGGACGGGCGGGCCCTGCCGGCCGGCGAGGTCGGCGAGATCGCGGTGCGCGGACCGCACGTCATGGCCGGGTACTGGCAGGCCCCGGAGATCACCGCGCAGCGCTTCCGCCCCGACCCGGTGACCGGCGAGGTCACCCTGCACACCGGTGACTACGGTCACCTCGACACCGACAGCCACCTGTACTTCCAGGGCCGCCGCGACGACCTGTTCAAGCGGCGCGGCAACCGGATGAGCGTCCTGGAGATCGAGAGCGCCGCACTGGACGTGCCCGGGGTCGAGGCGGCCTGCGCGGTGCCGCCCGGCGACGGCTTCGACCTGACGCTGTTCGCCGTGACCCGGCTGTCCCCCGCCGAGCTGGCGGAGCGGCTGGCCGAACGGCTGGAGGACGCCAAGGTGCCCGGCGAGTGCCGGGTGCTGCCCGCGCTCCCGCTGACCCCCAACGGCAAGACCGACCGGCAGCTGCTGCGCGCCCGCGCCGCGGCCCCCGAACCGACCGACCAGGAGACGTCATGACCACCATCGCCGCCCCGGCCTGGGATGCCCGTTTCGAGCGGCTGCTGACCGCCGTCCTGCCCGGCACCGCCCGCGACACGCGGCTCGCCCCCGGCCTCGAACTGAAGAAGGCGGGCCTGGACTCCCTGGCGACCGTCGAACTGCTCGTGTCGCTGGAGGAGGAGTACGGCGTCGAGCTGCCCGAATCGGCCCTGAACAGCGCGACGTTCGCGACGCCGGCCGCGCTCTGGGAGACCCTCACCCGGCACGGCGCCGCCCCGGCCGCCCACGTCTGACCCACCGACCCACCCGATTACCCGACACCCCCCACAGGAGAGATCTCATGGGCATCAACTTCGTGCACACCGGCATCGCCCTCGTCGTCGTGTTCATCCTCGCGGGCGCCGTCAAGCTCGTGCGCCGCAACAAGCGGTAACCGCCATGCGCGTCCTGATGACCACCACACCGGTGCCCGCGCACCTGGCACAACTGGTGCCGCTCGCGCGGGCCCTGCGGGGCGCCGGCCATCAGGTCCTGGTGGCAGGGCAGCCGGACGTACGGGAGGTCGCCGAGGCGGCGGGCCTCGAACTGGCCGTCGTAGGCGGCCGGTTCCACCCCGAGGACCATCCCGACCTGGCCACCGACCCCAAACCCCTGGTGGGGCACGCCCGTTATCTGACCCCCCGCTATCTGGAGACGGCCCGCGACTGGCGGCCCGACCTGATCGTCGGCTCCCGCCTGGAGTACGCGTCGCTCGTCGTGGCGGGGGCGCTGGGCATCCCCGTCGCACACCAGCGCGATCCCGACCCGGCCGCCGACGCGCTCGGCGACTCGCTGCGCGGTGTCGCCGCGTTCTTCCTCGGCGGACTGTGCCGGCGGGCCGGGCTGAGCGCCCTGCCCGTGCCGCACCTGCTGTCCGCCGACGAGGAGCCCGGCCGTCTCGTCGCCGTACTGGAGCGGCCGGCCTCGCAGCACACCCCACGGAGGACTCCCGCATGACCTGGACCCATCCCGCCTGCCCGCCGGGCGGCCCGGTATGAACGGCAAGCAAGTCCGCCTGTTCGTCGCGGGCGCCCTCGCCGCCATGCTGCTGTCGTTCCTCGACGAGAACATCGTCACGAGCGCCGCCTGGCAGATCACCCGGCACCTCGATCCGGCCCACGGCCTGGACCGGCTGCCGTGGCTCGTCACCGCGTACGTCCTCGCGGCCACCGCGAGCCAGCCGCTGTACGGCAAGTTCTGCGACCTGTACGGACCCAAGCCGGTCTACCTGTTCGCCGTCTGTGTCTTCCTGCTCGGCAGCGCGGCCTGCGGACTCGCCCAGTCCATGGGCGAGTTGATCGCGTTCCGCGCGGTGCAGGGGCTGGGCGGCGGCGGCCTGATGTCGGTCACGCTGATCATCATCGCGACCCTGCTGCCCGCCCGGAGCCGCACTTCGGGCGCCGGCCTGGGCGGCGGCCTGGTCGCCCTCGGCATCGTCGCCGGACCGCTGCTCGGCGGGTTCCTGTGCCAGTACCTGTCGTGGCGCTGGATCTTCTACGTCAACCTGCCGCTCGGCCTGCTGACCATCGTGGGCACGGTGTTCGGCCTGCGGATGCCGGAGCGCGAGCGCGGTGAGCAGCGGGTCGACGTGCTCGGCGCCGCCCTGGTCACGGCGGGTGCGACGGCGCTGCTGCTGCTGGCCCGCTGGGGCGGCGGCACCTACGCCTGGACGTCGCCGGTGATCCTCACGCTCGGTGCGGCGGCCGTGCTGCTCGTCGTGGTGTTCTGCTGGTGGCAGACGCGGGCCGCCGACCCGATCCTGCCGATGTCCCTGTTCACCGACCCGGTGTTCCGGGTTGCGGCGCCCCTGCAGTTCGTCGGCGGGTTCACCGTGCTCGCCGTGCCCGTGTTCGTGGTCACCTACCTCCAGGTCGCCCGCGGCGTGAGCGCGCAGGCCTCCGGCATCCGGCTCGCCCCGATGGCGATCGGGGTGCTCGTGGTGATGATGGTGTCGGGGCGGTTGATCCCCCGGTTCGGCCGGTTCAAGCCGGTGCTCGTCGTCAACGCCTCCGTCGCGGTGATCGCCCTCGCCCTGTTCGGCCTGATCCGCGCGGACACCACGAGCCTGACGGTCGGCCTGCTGCTGATCCCGCTCGGCTTCGGCCTCGGCGGCGTGGTCCAGGTGGTGCTCCAGACGGCGCAGGCCGCGGCCCCGGAGGACCGGCTCGGGGTGGTCACCTCGGGCACCCGGTTCTTCATGACACTGGGCAGCGCCTTCGGTACGGCCCTCCTCGGCGAGGTGCTCTCGCACCGGCTGACCGCGCTCGCTCCCGGCGGCATGCCGGGCCCGGGACACGCCCGGAACCAGGTGTACGCGTCCGCCACGTCCACGACGTTCCTGGTCGCGGCGGGTGTGATGGTGCTCGGCCTGCTGCTCGCCCTCGCCATGCCGGACGTCGCCTTCGACGCCTCCGACGGCGCCGACGATGCCGACAGCGCCGACGCGCCGGCCGAGGACGCCTCGGGCGCCGCGGAGCAGCCCGTCGGCTCCGCCGGACCGCACGACCGTACGGAACCGGCCGTTCAGGCGGCCTGACCCCACACCACCAGCCCGCGACGCCCCGCCCGGCCCCCCTCCGCGCGGGGCGTCGCCCATGCCCGCACCCACCCCTTCCCCCCCGGCCGACAGGAGGCCCCATGCGCGTCCTCATGCTCAACACCCCGGTCCCCACCCACTTCTCCCCGCTCCTGCCGCTCGCCTGGGCGCTGCGCGGCGAGGGGCACGAGGTGGTCGCCGCCGTACAGCCCGACGTCGTGGACACCGCGCTGACGGCGGGTCTGCACACCGTGTCGATCGGCGACCCGTACCACGTGGAGGACCTGCTCTCCGGCGGTCTCCCGCCGGGCAAACGGCCCCGCGAGGTGCGCCCGCGGCCGGACGCGGCCGGGCTCGCGGGCGGCGCGAAGGTGTGGCAGATGCACGCCAAATACCTGGTGGAGGAGCACCTGGCGGTCGCCCGCCGCTACCGCCCGGACCTGATCGTCGCCGACATGATGGAGTACTCGTCGCTGATCGTCGGCGGTGTGCTCGGCGTTCCGGTCGTCCACCACCGCTGGGGCCTGGACCCGTTCACCACGGGCGCCCGGGCCGCCGCCCGCGAGGCGCTGGGCCCGCTGTGCCGGCGCCTGGGCCTGCCCGGCCTGCCCGACCCGGACGTCGTGCTCGACCCCTCCCCCGCCGCGCTGCGGCTGCCGGAAACCTCGCCGGGCACCCCCATCCGCTACGTCCCCTCCAACGGGCCCGCGGTCCTGCCGGACTGGCTGTACGACGGGCCTGCCGCGGACCGGCGCCGGGTCGTCGTCTCGCTCGGTACCAGCACCCTCGACCTCGGGGGCCTGCCGCTGCTCAGCCACGTGCTGCGGGCCTTCGCCGACCTGCCGGGCACCGAGGCCCTGGCGACCGTGCCGGGCCGGCTGCGGGAATCGCTCACCGGGCTGCCGCCCAACGTGCGGCTCATCGACCCGGTACCGCTGCGCCCGCTGCTCGACAGCTGCGCGGCCGTCGTCCACCACGGGGGCGCCGGCACGCTGTTCACGGCGACCGACGCGGGCCTGCCGCAGCTGGTGCTGCCGCAGATCATGGACCAGTTCCCGCACGGCGACGCGCTGGTCTCGGCAGGCGCGGGCCTGACGCTGGCGGAGGCCGCCGACCAGGACGACCCGGGCCAGGTGGCCGCCGCCGTACGGAAGTTGCTGGACGACCCGTCCTACGCCTCGGCCGCCGAGGGACTCGCCGGCGCGATCGCCGCGATGCCGTCGCCGGGTCAGGTGGCCCGGGACCTCGCCCGGCTGGTGTGACGCCCACGACGACGGAGGGCCGGACCCCGATCCGGGGTGCCGCAGCCAGTCGTGCAGGACCTGCTGCCGGTAGACGATGGCGTCGGGGCCGGCGAGGGGGGCGAGCGTGACGTGGCGGGCCGTGTC
>NZ_JBEYVS010000075.1:0-20505 GCF_040644095.1 Streptomyces sp. NPDC047028 | reverse complement strand
CGAACCCGGAAGCTAAGCCTCACAGCGCCGATGGTACTGCAGGGGGGACCCTGTGGGAGAGTAGGACACCGCCGAACAAAATTTGAGAAAACCCCCGCATCGAAAGATGCGGGGGTTTTCTGCGTTTCAGTGGCTGTTTTCAGAACGTCACCTCTGCCGTGTCCACTGTGCCAGCCTTGCGGCCCGGGGCCTCGTGCCACTTCCAGTACAGGTTGGTGTGCGCGATCACCAGGTCCGGGGACGGGGCGCCGTACTGACTGAGGTCCTCCGTGGTGTGGGCGTCGGCGATCAGCGTCGCGTCGTAGCCGCGGACGAGGGCGCCGTGCAGCGTGGAGCGGATGCAGACGTCGGTCTGGGCGCCGGTGACCATCAGCCGGCCGATTCCCCGCTCGGCCAGCACCGATTCCAGCTGGGTGTCCTCGAAGGAGTCCGGATAGTTCTTGTGGACCAGCGGCTCGCTGTCGTCGCGGACGAGTTCCGGGACGTACTCCCAGTTCTCCGTCCCCTCCTTCATCTCGTCGTCGGAGTGCTGGATCCAGATGACAGGTACGTCCGCCGCGCGGGCCTTGTCGACCATGGTGCTGATGTTCGCGATGACGCCGTCACGGTTGTGCGCGGAGGCCACCACGCCCTTCTGCACGTCGATCACGAGCAGTGCGGTGCGGGGTCGGTCTGGGAGCGTTGTCATACGGCCACAGTAGGACAGCCCTCTGACAACCGTCTCCGGACAAGCGTCCCCGAATATGGGATGAGGGGCCGCGCGACAGGGACTACCGTACCTCCATGAGTACCCTGACCAGCGATGACTACGTCATCCGCGCCATAAGGCCCGACGAGTGGACCGCGGTGAAGCAGCTTCGGCTCGACGCACTGCGGGACCCGGTCGCGCACCTCGCCTTCCTGGAGACCTTCGAGAACGCCCAGTCGCAGCCGGACAGCTTCTGGCAGGACCGGGCCGAGGGTTCCGGCGAGGGTTCCACCGGCGCGCAGCAGTTCGTCGCCGAGACATCCGACGGCTCGTGGGCCGGCACGGTGACCGTGCTCATCGAAGAGGCGGGGACGACCGACTGGGCCGGGGCTCCCGTCGAGCAGCGCCAGGGGCATGTGGTCGGGGTGTTCGTACGGCCCGAGCACCGGGGGAACGGGTTGATCAAGTCCCTGTTCGACGCCGGTGTGGAGTGGGCCTGGAAGCAGCGGGCCGAGCGAGTACGGCTGCTCGTGCACGAGGACAACGCGCGGGCACAGGGCGCCTACCGGAAGATCGGCTTCGCGCCGAGCGGGGTGAGTGTGCCGCTCGCGTCGGACGAGGCCCAGAACGAGCTGGAGTTCGTGCTGACGCCGTAGCCTTTCCCAGGTCCCTAGACCGGGAGTTCCTGGTGCGGCCAGCGGGAGCGGGCCTGTTCGCGGGAACGGAGCAGAGCCAGGGTCGGCAGGCCCTGGGCGGTGCCCGTGGCGAGCAGCTCGGGGAGCTGGGGGATGGGGGCCACCGCGGCGATGTCGTCGAGGACCAGGGTGACTGGTGGGTCGAGCCGACCGGAGGATGACCGTGCGGCCATGCGCCGGCCGTGCTCGACCACGCTTGAGACGAGGGCAGTCAGGAGGGGCATCGCGCCGGGGTTCGTCCTGGGGTCCTCGATGGAATCTCCCACCACATAAAGCGTGCCCCCTTCGTGGACGAGGGAATCCAAGGCGAGGGCATCAGTTCGGTTGGGAGTGCATGCTTCGCGGATGTTGACCGTGAAGAGGGCGGAGAGGGCGCGCCCGGTCAACTCCTGGGCGATGTCCCGGCGTTCCGGGTGCGCGGTGAGAGCCGCTTCCAGCTCGCCGGCCGCGCCGGGGGCCGCCTTGGGGTGGGTGCGGAGGGTTCGCACGGCGTCCTGGATCTGGGTGCCCTGGGCCCAGCGGTGGACGTGCCGGATGGTGCGGGACTCCAGGGCAGCGGCGTGCAGATAGCTGCGGAGGAGGGTTATCGCCGTGTCGGCGACCGCCTGGTCGATCTTGGCGGTGGGCTGTACGGGGGTGAGGAGGGCGGTGGCTCTGGCGAGGGCCGTCGGCTTGTCCTCGCAGCCCGCCGTGGGGGACCAGTGGAGTCTGGCGGGGGTGTCGCAGCGGTGGGTGGGGTCGTAGAGGAGGGTGGGGCCGAGTTTGGCTCTGGCGTCCTTCGTGTCCTGCCAGAGGGCGGGGTTCGAGGTGACGACCAGGGCGGGGCCGGGAGCGTCCTGGATGGCCTGGGCGGCGGTGGAGTGGCGGGTGGCGGGGGCGGCGTAGAGGACCGCGCCTTCGGCGCTGTGGGTTTCCCACCCACCCACCCGTTCACCGTCGATCGAAACGGCACCCGACCCGACCGGCACAGGCTCAGCACGAGGCGCGGGCACCTCATGCGAAGCCGCAGGTACCTGCACAGTCACCGGCGTCTCCTGCTGAGGCTCAGCCATCCGCGCAGTCGCCGGCATCTCCTGGGAAGGCCCAAGGGCAGCCCCCCGCGCCCCCTCCGACGCCCGGCGTGCCCTCCCCGTTCTCCATCTCGTCAGTGCACCCATCGTGAACAGGGCCGCGACGAAGAGGATCATGAGTTGGCCGATGAACAGGCCCCAGAACAGGCCCCAGCCGGAGAGTTGGGACGGTGGGGTGTCGGGCCAGGCGCCCGGCAGGTCGTGGGGTTCGCCGATGAGGTGGCGCATGGCCAGGGGCGTGCGGGTGAAGGTGACGGCGTTCGGCCAGCCGCCGTGGGCGAACCAGGCCGCCAGGCCCGTCGCCGACCACACCAGCAGGGTCATGCCGATGAGGAACGCGAGTATCCCGACCAGGAGGCCGTCAGGGATGCCGCCCTGGCTCTGGCCCTCCCGGCGGTCGCCGGTGCCCTGTCTCACCCGTGCCACCCTCCCTCGCCCCTACGCCACCGTCGATTCGGAGTCGCCGAGAGGCTGTTCCATGTGCTGCTCCATGAAGGCCGCCGCCCGGGCCTCGGCCTCCAGTTCGGCGGCGTGCAGGGCGTCGTCGGCCGCGGCGAGGTGGTCGCTGGAGGACTCGGTCATCGCGCGGTCGGTGAAGACGAGGGGGCGTTCGGTCTCGGTGATGAGGTGTTTGACGACCTGGACGTTGCCGTTGACGTCCCAGACCGCGATGCCGGGGGTGAGGGTGGGGATGATCTCCACCGCCCACCGGGGCAGGCCCAGCACTCGCCCCGTGGCCCGTGCCTCGTCCGCCTTCTGGGCGTAGATGGTCCTGGTGGACGCCATCTTCAGGATCGCCGCGGCCTCCTTGGCCGCCGCGCCGTCGACGACGTCGGACAGGTGGTGGACGACGGCGACGAAGGACAGGCCCAGCCGGCGCCCGAACTTCAGCAGCCGCTGGAACAGCTGGGCCACGAAGGGGCTGTTGATGATGTGCCAGGCTTCTTCGACCAGGAAGATGCGCTTCTTGCGGTCGGGGCGGATCCAGGTGTGCTCCAGCCAGACGCCGACGATGGCCATCAGGATCGGCATGGCGATGGAGTTGCGGTCGATGTGGGAGAGGTCGAAGACGATGAGGGGGGCGTCCAGGTCGATGCCGACCGTCGTCGGGCCGTCGAACATGCCGCGCAGGTCGCCGTCGACCAGGCGGTCCAGGACCAGGGCGACGTCCAGGCCCCACGCCCGTACGTCGTCTATGGCGACGTTCATCGCCTCGGCCGACTCGGGCTCGGGGTGCCGTAGCTGCTCGACGATGTCGGTGAGGACGGGCTGACGGTCGAGGATGGTCTCGTTGACGTAGGAGTGGGCGACCTTGAGGGCGAAGCCGGAGCGCTCGTCCAGGCCGTGGCCCATCGCGACCTCGATGATGGTGCGCAGCAGCGCCAGCTGACCCGTCGTGGTGATGGCGGGGTCCAGGGGGTTGAGGCGGATGCCGTGGTCCAGGGCGGCCGTCGGGTCGAGTCGGATGGGGGTTATGCCCAGCTCCTCCGCGATCAGGTTCCACTCGCCGACGCCGTCCTCGCCCTGTGCGTCGAGGACGACGACCTGGCGGTCGCGGAAGCGCAGCTGCCGCAGGACGTACGTCTTCTCCAGGGCGGACTTGCCGTTGCCGGACTCGCCGAGGACCAGCCAGTGCGGGGCGGGGAGCTGCTGGCCGTACAGCTGGAAGGGGTCGTAGATGTAGCCCTTCCCGGAGTAGACCTCGCGGCCGATGATGACGCCGGAGTCGCCGAGGCCGGGGGCGGCGGTGGGCAGGTAGACCGCCTGGGCCTGGCCGGTGGAGGTGCGCACCGGCAGGCGGGTCGTCTCGACCTTGCCGAACAGGAAGGCCGTGAAGGCGTCGGTGAGGACGGACAGCGGATCCCGCATCAGGTCCTACCTCCGGATGCCGGTGGCGAAGGGCAGCGTGTTGACGAACGCGCGGTGGTGCTCACGGTCGCACCACTCCAGCTTGAGGTACGACTTTCCGGCCGAGGCCCTTATCGTCCGCTTGTCGCGGTTCAGGGCCTCGGGGGAGCGGGAGGACACGGTGATGTAGCCGACCAGGTTGACGCCGGCGGCGCCGCTGGCGAGGTCCTCGCCGCGCTGGTCGAGCCGGTTGTGGGCGGCGATGTCGCGCGGGTCGACGGTGCGGTTCATCTTGGCGGCGCGGGACGCCTCGGCCTCGTCGTTGGTCTTCTCGGTCAACATACGTTCGATGGCTACCTCGGTGGGTTCGAGATCCATCGTCACGGCGACCGTTCGGATGACGTCCGGGGTGTGGACGAGCAGCGGCGCCAGGAAGTTGACGCCGACCGGGGTCATCGGCCACTCCTTCACCCAGGCGGTGGCGTGGCACCAGGGCGCGCGGGTGCTGGACTCGCGGGTCTTGGCCTGGAGGTACGTCGGCTCCAGCGCGTCCAGTTCGGCCGGCCAGGCGTTGCGCTTGGTCATGGCCTGGATGTGGTCGATGGGGTGATCCGGGTCGTACATGGAGTGGATGAGGGAGGAGAGCCGGCCCTGGCCGAGGGGCTGGCGGACCCGGATGTCGGCCTCCTGGAGGCGGGAGCAGATGTCGGTCAGCTCGCGCGCCATGACGACGGCGAGCCCCGCGTCCTTGTCGAGCTTGCGCCCCGCCTGCGGGCGGGCCGCGCGGGCCATGGCGTGCGCCTCGGCGGCCAGGTCGCGGCTGTAGTGCATGCAGGCGACGAGGTACGCGCGGTGCTGCTCGCTGCTGGTGGACACCATCGACTGGAGCTGGTCGTAGGACCGGGTCAGCCAGTCGGGCGCCTTGTCGTCACCGCGTACGGCGACGTCCTTGGCGTGCGCGTCCGGGTCGGCCGGCAGGGTGCGGGCGAGCATCTGGAGACGGGTGACGAAGCCGTCGCCGTTGGCCACGTGCTTCAGCAGCGTGCCGAAGCGGTCGACTAGGGCTTCCTGGTCCTCGGAGTCGCGCAGGCCGACGCCCGGCCCCTCGATCTCGATCGCGGCCGTGACCGTACGCCTGTCGGCGTGCAGGAGTACGGCGATCTCGTCGGGCCCGAACGGGGCGGCGAGCCAGTTGATCCTGCCGATGCCGGGTGGCGGCCCGATCTCCACCTCGCGCCCGTCCAGGCTGGTGCCGGCCTCCATGACGGAGGAGCGGTAGACGGCTGCGCTGCCCTTGATGGTGCGCTTGTAGGAGCGGTTGATCTCGAACCACTTGTAGAACGTGCGGCGCTTGTACGGCACGTAGACCGCGGCCAGCGCGAGCAGCGGGAAGCCCATGAGCAGCACGATCCGCAGGCTCAGGACGGGGACGAGGAGCCCGCACATCATGCCGAGGAACGCGCCCGCGATGATCAGCACGATCTCGCCGGACTCGCGGTTGCGGCCGACGATCGCGTTCGGGCGGGCCCGGCCGATCAGATACGTACGGCGGGGCGTGACCGGATGGGACAGGTGGGACTCGGTCGTCAACGCCCTTCACCTCCCGAGCTGTTGGTATTGCGGGTGTTGCTTGCGTGCGGGGTGTTGACGGGGCTGGGCGCGCGTGGCGCGGGCGCGGCGGAGGGGACGGCTCCGCCGGAGGCGGGCGCGGCCCCGCGGCTGCTGTGGGCGGCGACACCGCCGGAGAGGGGGTTGGCGGGCCGGGCGCCGCCGCTCTGGGCGCCGCCCCCGCCGCCGTTGTTGTCGGCGCGGGCGCTGTGCGTCTTGATGCCCTGGGCGACGAGGGTGGCGGGCGAGCTGATGACGGCCGCGGCCTTGCTCTCGGCGCCCTGCATGATGCGGTTGTTGCGGGAGCCGGCGATCTCGTCGCCGAAGCCGGGCACGAAGCGGTAGATCATCGCGCTGGCGAAGATGGCCAGCAGGATGATGGCGAGGCCGGAGACCACCGCCGAGAACGCGTCGGGGCCGTCGCCCGAGGACAGGGCGCCGGCCAGGCCCAGCACGATGACGATCACCGGTTTGACGAGGATGACCGCGATCATGATCCCGGCCCAGCGGCGGACGTGCCCCCACAGGTTCTTGTCGACCAGGCCCGCGTAGACGACCGTGCCGAGCAGCGCGCCGACGTACAGCAGGGCGGCGCGGATCACCAGCTCCAGCCAGAGGATGCCGGCGGCGAGGATGCTGACCAGGGAGACCACGATCAGCATGATCGGGCCGCCGCCGATGTCGTTGCCCTTGCTCAGGGCGCCGGAGAACGTGCCGAAGAACGTGTCCGTCTGGTCTCCGGTCGCCTTCGCGAGTACGTCGGTGACGCCGTCCGTCGCCGAGACGACGGTGTAGAGGATCAGCGGGGTGAAGGCGGAGGCGAGGACGGTCAGCCAGAGGAAGCCGATGGCCTCGCTGATGGCGGTGGTGAGGGGGACGCCGCGTACGGCGCGCTTCGCTACCGCGAGGAGCCAGAGGAGCAGCGTGAGGATCGTCGACGCCGCGAACACCACCGCGTACTGCTGGAGGAACTTGTGGTTCGTGAAGTCGACGTTCGCGGTCTCCTTCACGGCGTCGCTCAGCTTCCCGATGGTCCAGGAGGCGGCGTCGGCACAGCCCTTTCCGAGGGAGGAGAGGGGGTCGAGGGTGGAGGGGAGGGGGCTGTCGGGGGTGAGGGATTTGTGGGAGGAGCCGCCTCCGCTGTCGTTCTCGCAGTACTTCCTGGCGGGCCCGGCGATCAGCGAGCAGGGGTCGTCGCTCTTGGACGGGCTGGGCTTCGGGGCTGCGAACGCCTGCGTGGCCAGGAGGACAGTGGTCGTCTGTACGGCGGCCACGAGGCCGGTGAGCTTGAGCGCGCGGTGCTGGCTACCGGGCATAGGTGAAGCCTCCGAACTCCTGGACCGCCTTGCTGATCTCATCGGCACCGGACACGGGGTTGTCACCGGTGACGGGGGTGGGGCCGGTCTTCTGGCTGGACTCGAGGACCTTCCAGTCTCCGCCGTTCCAGTTCAGCTTCATCGTGACCGTGAACCAGTTGCTGGTCACCGGATTGGTCGAGTTGTCGCCGGCGAGGCCGAACAGGCCGTTGCACCACACCTCGACGGTGGCTCCGCTGTCGGTGTACGACGTGACCTTGGTGCCGACCGGGAGGGTGCGGTTCACGAAGGTGTTGCCCGGGAACGCGGTGCCGTCGGTGTTGAGGCCGATCTTCTTCAGGAAGGCGGCCGAGTAGTCGGCGTCGAAACCGGCCTGGAGGCGGCTCACGGTGCTCGGATCCGCGATGGTCTGCACGATCTGGTGCCGTCTGGCGGTGTTGAACATGCCGTCGGAGCCCAACACGGTGGCGTAGTTCGCGGCCGCGCTCTGGGCACCCTGCTGGTCCTGCGTGAAGCCGGTGGGGATGGCCTCGCTCTTTGTCGTCACCGGCTTGGTCCCGCTAGCCGCGGTCGCCGCCGCCTTCGGCTTGTTCGCGGCGCCGGAGTCTCCTGACGAGCCGTCGGCGGACGATCCCCCTCTGTTCGCGAAGGCGATCGCGGCGATGAGGAGGACGACGACGCCGACCACTGTGACCAGGCTGCGGGGGGACGAGCGGCGGGGGCCCCGGCGGGGGGCGCCGCCGTAGGGATCGTTCTCCGGCAGTCGGGTACGCGTCTGGCCCGAGTGGCTGTCGGTGTAGCCCTGCTCGTCTCCGGTGCTCATGCGGCGTACGCCCCTTCCCCCTCGTAGAGATACGACGGTAGCCGTGCTGGTTCCCGCGCGGGCGGGGTGTGGTGACTCGACATCAGGGAAACGCAACCTCAGCCGGTGGGCACGACGGGGAGAAGGGGGAGAGGAGGCAGGTGAGGAGACGGGGTGTCAGACCGCCATGCCGTACACGATCGTGAACAGCGTGCCGAGGGAGCCGATGATGAACACCCCGGTGAGGCCGGCGATGATCAGCCCCTTGCCCTGTTCCGCGCTGAACGTGTCGCGCAGCGCGGTCGCGCCGATCCGCTGTTTGGCCGCACCCCAGACCGCGATGCCGAGGCAGAGCAGGATGGCGACGGCCATCACCACCTCGATCATCACCTTGGCCTCGTTGCCCAGGCTGCCGAAGGGGCCCCAGTCCGGAGCGATCCCGCCGATGATGGTGTTGATGTCTCCCTTGTCGGCCGCAAAGAGCATGTAAGTCACCGCCCCTGATGGGTAGTTCCGCAACGGCCCCTGCGGCGTGCAGAGGTCAGGTCTCATTCTCGCCGACATCGTCGCCGTCGTATGTCGACTTGACGTCAATCACCGTCGGGTTTCGTACAAATGGCTTGTTCGGTCACTCTGTGTATCACGGCAGGTTACGCCGGGCAACGAGGTGGGAGCGGAACCTGTGTGTGGTTCCGTCGTTGACCTCCTTTACGACCCGGCGCGGTTTCTGACGGCTGGTCGGGTGACGGTCCGGTCCGATGTTCTCACGCCGGGGTGACACCGGAGCATGACGGAGGGGCCCCGGCGGTTGCCGGGGCCCCTCCTGTGTTGCCGCCGAGGGGACCCCACGTCCCCCTCGAGGTGGCGGCTCCCCGTGACCCGACGGGGTGACTCGGTGTGCTGACCCGATGTGGTGACGGGTCAGCCGGTGAAGGCGCTGGTGCCCTCCGGGGTGCCGACGCCGGTGGGGCCGTCGTAGCCGGACCGGGCGGTGCACAGGTAGCTGGTGGAGCAGGTGCCGTTGCTGCCGCTGGTGACGTCGTTCAGCGCGGAGGTGCCGGCGGCGGCGTACGGGTACTCGGCGGGGTAGTCGCCGCTGCCCGGGGTGCCGGCGAGGGCGTAGACGCCGGCGATGATCGGGGCGGAGGCGCTGGTGCCGCCGAAGGTGTACCAGCCGGCGGTGACGCCGTAGGAGTCGTAGACGGCGACGCCGGTCGCGGGGTCGGCGACGGCGGAGACGTCGGCGATCGTGCGCTTGGCGCAGCCGGTGTCGGTCTGCCAGGCGGGCTTGGTGTCGTAGGCGGAGCAGCCGGAGCCGGTGCCCTCGGTGGAACTGGTGTTCCAGACGGACTCGGTCCAGCCGCGGGCGTTGGAGGAGGACTTCAGGGCGGTGCCGCCGACGGAGGTCACGTAGCGGGACGCGGCCGGGTACTCGGCGCCGTAGCCCTCGTCGCCCGCGGAGGCGGTGATGGCGACGCCCGGGTGGTTGTAGTACGAGGAGTCGTACGACGGGTCGGAGGAGGACTCGGAGCCGCCGTAGCTGTTGGAGACGTACTTGGCGCCGAGCTTGACGGCCTCGTTGACGGCGGTGCCGAGGTTGGCGGTGGTGGGGGTCTTGGCCTCGACGAGCGTGATGTGGCACTGCGGGCAGACGGCGGAGGCCATGTCCAGGTCGAGGGACTCCTCCTCGGCCCAGCCGCTGTCGGCCTTGGGCAGGGAGGTGGTGGAGCCGGTCTGGCTCACCTTCTTGAAGCAGCCGTTGGCGGTCGTGCAGGCGGGCAGGCCGTAGTGGGAGCGGTAGGCGGCGAGGTCGGCGGCGGCGTTGGGGTCGTCGTAGGCGTCGACGATGGCGATGGTTCTGCCGGAGCCGTTGGAGGCCGCCGCGGAGGTGAGGCCGTAGGCCTTCTGGAGGTCGGAGGGGCCGTAGCCGGTGGGGCCGGCGGCGGCCGCGTCCGGGGTGATGGCCTGCGCCGTCCGGCCGGTCTTCGCGGCCTGCGCCTTCTGGAAGGCGGTGACGCCGCCGGTGACGCGGAGGGAGTCGCAGGCGAGTTCGCCCTTGTGCTTGGGGGTGGCGCAGGGGGTCGCCGTCCAGGTGGTCCTGGTGTGGGCGGTGGTGGCTCCTGTCGTGGCGGCACCCGCGGCGTGCGCCTGGACGGCGGTGCCGAGTCCGGTGAGCAGGAGCGCGGCTGTGGCCGCGGCGGCCCCGGCGATACGGCGCCGGGTGCGCGGAGTACCGGATATGTGGGGGGAGGTGGGGGTGGTCGGGGTGGTCGTGGGCAACGTACAGCCTCCTGTGAGGGGTGGGGAGAGGCCTGCGGTGTGGGGGACCACCGGTGGGTGACCGGCGGGGGCGGCGGCCCGCGACCGACCCTCGCTTGTTGAGTACGCGACAACAAGGAGGCTGGTGGAATCCTGACTTCCGCATTACCGAAGGAGGGTGGTGCCTTACCGGGGGATGGGGAGGGGGTGGCGTCGCGGTGGGAACGGCTTGACCCGCGGCACAGGGCGGTCACAGCGAGACGCGGCGGGCGGCTTGCGGGAAGGGGCGGAGGGGTGACCCTCTGGCCCCTATCGCGGCCGGAGTCCGTGCAGCAACAGGTGGACGTGTTCCTCCAGGCCGGCCATGGCCTCGTCCGCGTCCAGGGCGCAGGAGGCGATGAGGGCGGCCAGCCCGTGCAGGCTCGCGGCCGCGACCATGGTGATCCGCTCGGGGTCGCCCGCGACGATCTCGCCCCGCTCCTGTGCCCCGGCCATCGTCCGCGTCAGTGAACCGAGGGAGCGGTCGACGGCTCCCGCGAGCTGGGCGGAGCTGGCCGGGTCGTGCTTGCGCGCGAACATCAGTTCCAGCAGCTCGGGGTGGTCGACGGCGAAGCCGAGGTAGGCCCGGGCCAGGGCGGTCATCCGCTCCTCGAAGGAGAGCCCGGGGCGGTCGGCACCGGAGAGGGCCGCGTCGAGGCGGTCGTACCCGTCCAGTGCGAGCGCGTCGAGCAGGGCCTGCTTGTCCTTGAAGTGCCGGCCGGGCGCCGCGTGGCTGACGCCGACGTCCCGCGCCAGCTCGCGCAGCGACAGCGCGCCGACGCCCTTCTCCCGCAGGGTGCGCTCGGCGCTCTTGAGGAGGGCGGCGCGGAGGTCTCCGTGGTGGTAGGGGCGGGGCGGGGTCAGGCGCGGCATGCGGACCATCGTATCCCGATGTTGCCGTTGACAGCATTGTTGGCGTTGCCTACATTGGGGTCATGGCAACCAAGTGGAACGTGACCGACCTGCCCGGCCGTACGGCCGTGATCACCGGTGCCAACAGCGGCCTCGGCCTCGCCACCGCCCAGGCGCTGGCCGGCGCCGGCGCGCACGTGGTGTTCGCCGTACGGGACCTGGAGCGGGGCGGCGCCGCGGCGGCACGGACCGGCGGCAGCACGGAGGTGCGCAGGCTGGACCTCGCCGACCTCGCCTCGGTGCGGGAGTTCGCCGACGCCTGGGACGAGCGCCCGCTGGACCTGCTGATCAACAACGCGGGCGTGATGATGCTCCCGGAGCTGCGCACCAAGGACGGCTTCGAGATGCAGTTCGGCACCAACCACCTCGGGCACTTCGCCCTGACGAACCTGCTGCTGCCGTATGTCACGGACCGCGTGGTGACGGTGTCGTCCGGCCTGCACCGCAGCGGGGACGGGGTGATCGGCTTCGCCGACGTGAACCTGCGCGGCCGGTACAGCCCGACCCGCGCCTACGCCCAGTCCAAGCTGGCCAACCTGCTGTTCACGCTCGAGCTCCAGCGGCGCCTGACCGAGGCCGGCTCACCGGTACGGTCCCTGGCCGCCCACCCGGGCTACGCCGCGACCAACCTGCAGAGCCACCACGCGAACCCCGTCGCGCGGGCGTTCCTGGGCATCGGCAACAGGCTGCTCGCCCAGTCGGACCGCGCGGGCGCCCTGCCCACCCTCTATGCGGCGACGCAGGACCTGCCGGGCGCCGCGTACGTCGGCCCCGACGGCCTCGGTGAGATGCGGGGCGCGCCGGCGCTGGCCGGCCGCAGCGCGGCGGCGAGCGACCCGGAGGCGGCCCGCCGTCTGTGGACGCTGTCGGAGGAGCTGACGGGGGTGGACTGGGGGCTCAGCAAGGTCAGCCGACCGTGATGTGCTGGTCCATGCCGAGCTGTTTGTGGCTGTCGACGGGGCAGTAGAGGTCGTAGGAGCCCTTCTTGAGGGTCACGGTCAGGGTGGCGTGCTGTCCATGCTGGATGTTGCTGGTGTGCGCGTCCTCGACACCGGGGCCGTCGATCGACAGGGCGTGCGTGACCTTGCCGGCGTTGTCCGACACGAAGGTGTAGGTGCCGGGTGTGAAGTGGGACCGGGAGAGCTTGAGCGCGTACTCGGTCTCGGTGACCGTGACGCGGGTCCCCGAGACGTGCGCCTGACCGCTGCTGGTACTGCTGCTGCTGTGGCCGCCCCCGCCCCCACCGCAGGCGGCGAGTGTGACGGCGGCGGTGCCGGCGACCGCCACCGCCCCGAGTGACCTGCGCAGTGCCGTAGGAACCATCCGACTCATCCCCTTCCGGATGGGACGTCACGGGATTCCGTCTTTGAGTGGTACGTGCGCGTACGCACCACCGTTCAGCGGGCCACGGCCGACCGGATACGGTGACGTGCGGAATCCCGGACTCCGGGATTCCGCATAGGACCGAACCGAACCCTTTGGACGGCGGCAGGGATGGACGGCGTCGACGACGACGGCGCGGGCGGCGCGGGCTGCGACGCAGCGCCCATGAGCTTTCGGCTCGATGGCCGTACGGCCCTCGTGACCGGCTCCGTGCGCGGCCTCGGCCTGGAGATGGCCAGGGGCCTGGCACAGGTAGGCGCCCGCGTCGTCCTCAACGGCCGCAACCGCACCACGCTCGACGCGGTCGTGGCCCTGCTCCGCCGCGAGGGCTACGACGTCACCGCCGCGGCCTTCGACGTCACCGACCGGGAGGCGGCCGAGGAGGCGGTCAGCGGCCTCGGCGCCATCGACGTCCTGGTCAACAACGTCGGCCACCGCGACCGCCGGGGCGTCACGGAGATGACCCCGGACGAGCTGGCCGCGATGCTCGACGTCCACCTGACCTCGGCGTATGCCCTGAGCCAGACGGTCGCCCGGAGCTTGGCCGAGCGCCGCGTCCCGGGCCGGATCATCAACGTCTCCTCGGTGGTCGGCCAACTCGGCCGCACCGGCGACGTCGCCTACGCCACCGCCAAGGCGGGCCTCGACGGCCTCACCCGCGCCCTCGCCGCCGACCTCGGCCCCAGCGGCACGACCGTCAACTCGGTCGCCCCCGGCACCTTCGCCACGGATGTCAACGAGGACCTGGTCCACGACCCCGACCGGACCCACTGGCTCCGCACCCGCACCGCCCTCGGCCGCTGGGGCCGCCCCGGCGAGATCGCGGGCATCGTCGTCTTCCTGGCGAGCGACGCGGCCTCCTTCATCACCGGCCAGACGATCCCGGTGGACGGCGGGATGACGACGACGTTCTGAGCGCTCGCGCGCCGTGCCGGCCCCGGATGCGGGAGGCGACGGACGCTCGCAGACTGGTCGGATGAGTGCCATACGCGCGGGACGTGAGCAGAGGGTCCGTTCGGCCGCGGGGCAGGGGCCACCCCGGCAGACCCTGGCGCTGGCGGCGATGATGTTCGCCGTCGCCATGACGTTCATCGACCAGACGATCGTGGCCATCGCCACCCCCGACATCGTCGACGAACTCGGGCTGTCGACCTCCGGGATGCAGTGGGTCGTCAACGCCTACCTGCTGGCCCTCGCCGCCTTCTTCGCCCTCGGAGGGCGGCTCGCCGACCTCTTCGGCGCCCGCCGGATGGTCATGATCGGCACCCTCGTCTTCGTCGTCTCCTCGGTGCTGTGCGGCTGCGTGCCCACGGGCGGCTTCGCGCAGGCCTGGCTGATCGTCTTCCGGGCCACGCAGGGACTGGGCGCCGCCCTGCTCTTCCCGGCCGCCCTCGCCGTCGTCGTCGCCGTGTTCCCCGTCGAACGGCGCGGCCGCGCCCTCGCCCTGTTCTTCGGGATCTCCGGCGCGCTGACCGCACTCGGCCCGCTGCTCGGCGGCTGGCTCACCGACTGGACCTGGCGCGCCATCTTCTGGGTCAACGTGCCCGTCGCCCTCACCGCCCTGGTCCTCACGTATCTCGCCCGCATCCCCGACCGCCGCCGCGCGGAACGCCTGGACGTCGCCGGCGCCGCCCTCATCGCGGTCGGCATGGGCCTGAGCGTCCTCGGCTTCCAGCAGGCCTGGTCCTGGGGCTGGGACAGCGCGGCCACCTGGGGCTGCATCGCCGGCGGACTCCTCGTCCTCTACGGCTTCGTCCGCTACGAACGCGGCGTCCAGCACCCCCTGGTCAACCTCCGGATCTTCCGCGACAAGGCGTTCACCGCCGACACCGCCGTGCTGTTCTTCGCCATGCTCGCCTTCGTCCCCCTCTTCTTCTTCGCCTCCGTCTACGCCCAGATCTCCCTCAGCGCATCCCCCAACCAGGCCGCCCTCTTCCTCCTCTACTTCTTCGCCGGCTTCGCAATCGCCTCCCAGTGGGGCGGCCGCATCCTCGACAAACGGGGCGCCCGGCCCGCCCTCAAGCTCGGCAGCCTCCTCGGCGCGCTCGGCTTCGCCCTGTGGGCCGGCCAGATGACCGACCTCTCCATGCACGACCAGTGGCCCTACGCCGCCCTCGCCGGCGCCGGCATCGGCTTCATCCTGGCCCCCGCCTCCACGGACGCGGTCAACCGCGCCATCGGCGCCTCCTACGGCGAGGTCACCGGCATCACCCAGACCGTCCGCAACTACGCCGCGAGCATCGGCCTCGCCGTCTACGGCACGATCCTCACCCACGTCACCAACGACAACGTCGTCAACTCCCTGGAAGCCCGGGGCCTGTCCCCGGCCGCCTCCAAGGGCATCGCCCGTCACGTCACCGAGTCGATCACCGGCAGCGGCGACGCCCGCGTCCCGCAGGGCAGCGGCCAGGCCGCCTCGGTCATGCGGGACGCCATGAACACGATCCGCATGGACTTCGCCGAGGCCAACCAGTGGGTCTTCTACGGCATGGCCATCGCCCTGGGCCTCGCCTACCTCGCCGCCCTGCGCCACCCCGGCGGCCGGGTCACGGCCACCCCCGAAGGGGAGCAGCAGCAGCGCGACCCGGCAGCGGAGCAGCACCGCGTGTGACTCCCTCGGCTAGAGTCCGCCCATGTCCAAGGCCGAGATAGACGCGCTCACCGCCGAGTTCTTCGGCGCCTTCGACAACCGGGGCGGCAAGCCGGCCGACGTGTCCCGGCTGCGCCGACTGCTCCTCCCGGAGGCGGTGATCGTCATCACCCGCCCCGAGTTCACCGTCTCCACCCTCGACGAGTTCATCGAACCCCGCGAACGCCTCCTCGCCGACGGCCGGTTGACCGAGTTCTCCGAGTGGGAGACCTCCGAGCGGACCGAGATCGCCGGGGACCTCGCCTGCCGCGTCGCCGAGTACCGCAAGTCCGGCCTCATGAACGGCGAGCCCTACGAGGGCGGCGGGGTGAAGACCCTCCAGTACGTCCGCACGCCCGGGGGCTGGCGGATCTCGTCCTTCGCCTGGTACGACCACCCCTGAGCGGCCGTCACCCCGCGAACCGGTCGAACTCCCCCGCCCGCACCCCGAGTACGAAGGCGTCCCACCGGGACCGCGTGGTCGTGACGACCCCGCCGGCCCCCGCCCGCAGCCGTACGACGTCCCCGTCGCCGAAGGCGACCTCGATGGGCGCGGGCTGCCGAGTCTCTTCCTTCAGTACGGCGAGAAGGGCGCCGAAATCGGCGGGCGCGGCCGTGAGTATCGCTCCGCTGGGGTCGGCGGATTCGGTTATGTGGACTTCGTCGGGTGATTCGGCTACGTGAACGCAGGACTCGCCTTCGCCGCAGTACGAGGATTTCTGCCAGGGCATACGTGCCTCACATGGTCTGGATGATGTGGTGGATGAGGGCCCGTGACTCCAGTTCGATGAGGCTCAGGCTCGTCAGGCGGTCGAGGATGACGCGGTACTTGCCGAGCTGGGCCTCCGCGTTCAGCAGAGCGATTCCGTGCGACTGGTCGAGCTGGACCGTGTCCAGTTGCGGTACCGGGCCGTGGACGTAGTAGACGGGCTGTCCCGCACCTGGGTAGCCGCCCGCCTCGAACGGGATGACGTACAGGGAGATATTGGGGTGCTCGGCCATCTTGAGCAGGTGCTTCAGCTGGTTCCTGGCCACGTCACGTCCGCCGAACCGCATGTGCAGCGCGGCCTCATGGATGATCGCCTGGTACTGGACGGGACTCTTCTGGAAGAGCACGGCTTGGCGCTTGATGCGGAACGAGGTGCGGTGCTCGACCTCGGGTGGTGAGAGTTCGGGTACCACCTGTCGGAACACCTCGCGGGCGTGCTCCAACGTCTGGAGCAGCCCGGGGATGCCTGAGGTGTGGGCGGTGCGCAGCGCCGTGCCATGGTGCTCCAGCTCCGCCAGGTCCAGGAGCCCCGGGGGAAGGATGTCCCGGTACTCCTCCCACCAGCCGCGCTTGCGCTCTCCGGTCATCCCGGCGATGGCTTCGACGAGTTCCTTGTCGGGGCATTCGTACTGGCAGGCCATGGTGCGTACGCGCTCTGCGCTGACCGCGAGCCGTCCGGTCTCCATGTTGCTGACCTGAGCCTGCTTGATACCGAGGAGACGGGCGGCCTCCGTGGAGCTCAGCCCCGCGCGCTCGCGGAGCTTGCGCAGTTCGGTGCCGAATCGGAGCTGCCGTGCCGTTGGGTTGGTCCTCACGGGCATGGCCGTCGCTCCTCCGTACTGCCTGTCACTCACACAGGTAGATCTTTTAGTTATCGTTCCGAATGGGATGAAGAATATATGGCGCACCGCTACTTTGAGTTCGGCGCCACCCGCCGGAAGCGCACCGATCGACGGATCGGCAAGCCACCGGAACGCCCAAACCTCTTCAGTGAACGGAGACTTCCATGGCCACCGTATCCCCGCCCTGGACCTACACCCTCCAACTCCCCCGCGATCCCCGCGCCCCCGGCATCGCCCGTGCCACGCTCCGTACCGTCCTCGCCGCGCACGACCTCGACACCCTGACCCCCACCGCCGAACTCCTCGCGGCGGAACTGCTGGCGAACGCCCAGTTGCACACCACCGGTCCCTATGCCCTACGGCTGCTCGGGCGGCAGACGGGGCGGTTGACGGTGGCCGTGTGGGACACGGACCCGAGTGTGCCGCCGGGCTTCACGGCCGACGCGGCGCCCGGGGGCGTAGTGCCGGACGAGGACGCGGAGAGCGGGCGCGGGCTGCACCTGGTGAAGGCGTGCGCGGATTCCTGGGGCGTCTCGGTGCTGCGGGAACTGGGTGCGTCACGGGGCGGGAAGCTGCTGTGGGCCGACTGCCAGGAGTGATGACCAGGGGTGACGACTACGGAGGCGGGGGTGAGGGCAGGACAGTACCGTGGAGGGATCGTCATATGAGATGTGTGTTCAGGCCGACCTCTCCGTCCGTGCTCAGGGAGGTTCACAGGTAATTCTCAGTGAAGTCGGAGAGGCATTCTCACCTTCTTGCGACAGAGTGAGGCCTTGATGAAGCGCAGCTCACGCATCTCGGTCAGCTCGCGTCCCGCGTTGCTCGGGGCGGTGATCATGCTGGCGCTGACGTCGGCGTCGGTGGCCGCCGCCGACGACGGGCGCGGGCCGCTCGGGGTCACCGTGGTGACCGGGGCGGACCGGCAGAGCATGCGGGTAGGGGCGCTGTTCGGGACGGAGAACGCCGACGACCTGGCCGGCCACCACTTCTGTACCGCCTCCGTCGTGCACAGCCCGCAGGGCAATCTGATCGCGACGGCAGCGCACTGCGCGGGCGGCACCGAGGGCGACCGGGTGTTCGTGCCGGGGTACCGGGACGGAAAGGCGCCGTACGGGGTGTGGAAGGTGACGAAGCGGTTCATGCCGGACGCCTGGGCGAGCGGGGAGGACGAGGACAGCGACGTCGCCTTCGCCTACGTGGAGGAGCTGGACGGCGGGGGACGGCGGATCGAGGACGTGGTCGGCGCCAACCGGTTCGCGGCCGGGACGGTCACGGGGGCGACGCCGGTGACGCTCACCGGCTATCCGAGCTCCCTCGACGTACCCATCAGGTGCACCAACAAGCCGGGCCGGCAGAGCCCCACCCAACAGCGCATCGACTGCCCCGCCTTCACGAGCGGCACCAGCGGCAGCCCGTGGGTGAACGGAAGCGGACAGCTCGTCGGCGTCCTCGGCGGCCACGAGCGAGGCGGCTCGACACCAGACGTCTCCTACAGCGTGGCCTTCGGCCGCCCGGCAGCGGAACTGTATGAGGATGCGACGAGCGGTTCCTGACGGAGCGGGAGACCTGAAACCGTCGGCCGACCCCATGAAATGACGCCACATCACACCTGAGTGCTCCCGAACCGGGTCGTCATGGGGGAAAGTTGGGGTGTGCGGAAGGTATGGGTGTTCGGTGGGGCGGCCGTCGGGCTTGGGCTGAGTCTCGTCATGCTGCTGGTCGTCGGCGTGTACGTCGTCGCCGGGAACCTGCTGAACGGGGTCACCTCGGGGGGCCGGGGGCTGGCCAAGGGGGCGGTGCCCGCGGCGTACACGACGCTCGTGGCGCGGTGGGGGAACCTGTGCCCGGCGCTGACCCCCGCCCTGCTCGCGGCCCAGCTGTACCAGGAGAGTGGCTGGAATCCGACCGTCGTGAGCCCGGCCGACGCGCGCGGCATCGCCCAGTTCATCCCGAGCACCTGGGCGACGCACGGGATCGACGGGAACGGCGACGGCAAGCGGGACATCTGGGACCCGAATGACGCGATTCCGTCGGCCGCGTCGTACGACTGCGAACTCGCCAAGTACGTCAAGGACGTCCCCGGGAACACCTCCGACAACATGCTCGCCGCGTACAACGCGGGCGCCTACCGGGTCATCAAGGCGGGCGGCGTCCCCGCCATCAGCGAGACGCAGAACTACGTCAAGCGGATCCGCAGCCTGTCCAAGAGTTTCGCCGCGCCGAGCGGGCGGCTCAGTCCCAGCCGGCAGGCCGCGGGGGCCATCGCGTTCGCCCAGCAGAAGCTCGGCACGCCCTATCTGTGGGGCGGCGAGGGCACCGCTGACCAGGGAGGACGCTTCGACTGCTCGGGTCTGACCCAGGCCGCGTACGCGAGCGTCGGGATCACGCTGCCCCGGGTCGCCAACGACCAGTACAACGCCGGGCCGCACCCCTCGCGGGACCAGTTGCTGCCGGGGGACCTCGTCTTCTTCTCGCACGACCCTAGCGACTCCCGGGCGATCCACCACGTGGGTATCTACGTCGGCGGCGGGTACATGATCGACGCGCCCAGGACCGGGGCCGTGATCCGGTTCGACCCCATCGACGGCGCGGACTACTTCGGAGCGACCCGGGTGACCGAAGATGGCGCGAAAGCATTGCCCACAACGGTGTGAACCGTGCGTGAACCTGCCCCCTGAGCTGCGAGAATGAGTCTCTCTTCGATAACGTCTGCGTGATCGTTCCGTGGAGACAGGAACGTATGGACGGGGGCCGTGCGTTCCTGTTGGCGGGGGCAGTAGCGACGCACACGAGGTGCGTCCGGTAGACGAGGAAGGAGCCGCAGCACCATGGCTGTACTCGCCGAATCCGGATCCAACCCCGACGTCGACCTGCTGTACGACATCAATGGCCTGGCCAAGGACGCGCCGCACTGGTTCGACCGCGTCATGGAGTTCGTCGGTGAGTACGGGCTGCTGGTCGCGATGGTGCTGCTGGTGGTGTGGTGCTGGTGGAGTGTGCGGCGGCGGGGGGCCGAGAACGCGGCGACCTCCGTGGCCGCGCTGGTGTGGGCGCCGCTCGCCGCGGGGATCGCGGTGCTGGTGAACGTGCCGATCCGGGGGTTCGTGGAACGGCCCCGGCCGTTCGTCGACCATCAGGGGCTCGATGTCCTCGTGTCCGGCAAGACGGACTTCTCCTTTGTGAGTGACCACGCGACCCTCACCATGGCGTTGGGGGTCGGGCTGTTCGTCGCGAACCGGCGGTTCGGGCTGGTGGGGATCGGGCTGGCCCTGCTGGAGGGGTTCTGCCGGGTCTTCATGGGCGTGCACTATCCGACTGATGTGGTGGGTGGGTTCGCGCTCGGTACGGCGGTTGCCCTCCTGTTGTCTCCCCTGGCCATGGCCCTGCTCACTCCGCTGATGCGGGCGGTGGAGCGGTCGCCTCGGGCGGGGTTGCTCGTACGACGCCGTTCCGTCCCGTCCCCTGACCCCGCCCTTCCCGGTGCCCGGCAGCAGGTGACCTCAGAGGAACGTGACTTGGCGGCGTAGCCGGCGTCGGCGCGGGCCGGAGGGCGTCTCACTCACCGGCGCTTGCCGGGTGCCGCTGCGCCCACCCGTGCCGCCCCTGGCGGCACGCATGCCCGCAGCTGGGTGAGGAAGTGCCCCG
>NZ_JBEYVS010000074.1:0-20811 GCF_040644095.1 Streptomyces sp. NPDC047028 | reverse complement strand
CTCCGGCCTGATCGGCGGTGCCGTCCTGCTGCTGGCGTTCTGTGTGATCGAGAGCCGGGTCGCCGAGCCCATGTTCCGGCTCTCCCTGTTCCGGGCCCGCGGAGCGGGATATGCTCCGGCAAGCCGGAGCATAGAGCGCGAATTGCGCAAGCGCAATTCGGATTCCCCCGCAAGCGGGGGAATCGAATTCCGCGAGCGGAATTCCGAACGGAATGCAATTCGCGCAAGCGCGAATTGGAGGCGACCGCGCAAGCGCGATCGCCTGGGCTGGCTACGAGGGGAGGTGCATCACTCGCGATCCTGTGTAGGGCTTGGGGTTCCTGCCCGCCACCCTGGTAGCGAGGGTGACGGACCGTCGGCCCGATCGGGTGCCGGCCTCACCGCAGTGACGGGCTCCGCTGCGCTCCACCCTGACCACTCCCCCACCCTCGACACTGGCAGTTCACGTTCACCAATACCCCGCCAGCATACCCTATGGACCGTGCGTGCGGGGCAAGATTCGGTCAAGTATAAGCTTGCAGTGTGAACATGTCGCACAACTTATGCATCACGAGGTCTAGCTGTGTAGGCTCTGGGTACAGACACCAGCACCCCCGGCCCCTCGTGCTGCGACCGGATTTTCTTTTCTGATTGCGTGCCGAGTTCCGCGAAAAGGAGAACACGGGAATGGCCGTGAAACTGCGTGACCATCAGATCGAGGCGGTTGCCGCCATTGTGCGCGGTCTCGATATCCCGCCGGGCGGCATTCCCGCTAATGGCCTGCGCGGGCAGGTGCACGCCGCGTGCGGGACGGGGAAAACCATCATCGCTGCGGCCTCCGCGAAAAGGCTTGTGCCCAAGGGGCGCATTCTCGTTCTGGTGCCGACGCTGGATCTCCTGACTCAGACGGTGCAGGCGTGGCGCGGGGCCGGGCACACGGGGCCGGCGGTTGCGGTGTGCAGCCTCACCGACGACCCGGAGCTGTGGGACCTCAAGGTGCGCTCCACCACCAACCCGGTGCAGCTGGCGCTGTGGCACAGCTCCGGGCCGGTCACCATCTTCGGGACGTACGCCTCGCTGGGGGTCCTGGCGGAGGCATTCGAGGGCGCGTACGGGCAGCAGCTGGCCCCGATGGACCTGACGGTGGTCGATGAGGCGCACCGGACCAGCGGCTCGATGGGGAAGGCGTGGGCCGACGTCCACAACCAGCGGGTCATCCCCTCGCACCGCCGGCTGTACCTGACGGCCACTCCGCGGATCTGGGAGGAGCGGCTGAACCGCGACGTCGCCGACGGGGTCCGCGACCCGCTGCCGCGCGAGATGGCGGCCTCCATGGACGACGAGCGGGTCTTCGGGCCGGTCCTGTACAAGCTCTCGCTGGCGTCGGCGGTGTCGCGGAAGCTGCTGGCGCGGTACCAGATCATCGTCCTGGAGCTGAAGGACCCGGTCGTCACGCCCGAGCGGCTGATGGGCGAGGACCGGCACACCGAGAAGGTCCGCGGTGAGCGCATCGGCGCCCTCCAGGCCGCGCTGCTGCACACCATGGAGCAGCACCAGCTCCAGACGTGCATCACCTTCCACCACCGGACCATAGAGGCGTCGGCGTACGCGAAGGGCCTGGAGCGGGTCGCGAAGCGGCTGCACGCGGACCAGCCCGAGAAGTACCCGGCGGAGATCTGGGCGGACTGGCTGTGCGGGGAGCACGTCCCCGAGCGCCGGCGGGGCGTCTTGGACGAGTTCGGCTCCACCGCGCGGCGCGCGGTGCTCTCCAACTGCCGCGTCCTGGGCGAGGGCGTCGACATCAGGGCGGTGGACTCCGTGGCCCTCCTGGACCCCAAGGGCGCCCCGCACGACATCGTCCAGGCCATCGGCCGGGCGCTGCGGCAGAAGCCGGGACAGGGGAAACTCGCCTCTCTGATCGTGCCGGTATTCCTCAAGGCCGATGAGGAGCCGGAAGATATGTTCACCTCGGGATCGTACAAGCCCTTGGTGAAGGTATTGGAAGGTCTGCGGGCTCACGACGAAGAGGCCGTGGAATTGCTGGCCATTCCCCAGGAACCACAGAAGGACATGGTCCAGCCGTCCGAATACATCGGCCCGCCGCCCGAGGACGGTGAGGAAGAATCCCGGCTGCTGCTGCGTTTTGCGGCTCCGCGCGATCCGGTGATGGTCGCGGACTGGGTGTCCTTCAACGTGATCGACACCGAACGCCAGGACTGGGCGCGCGGCTGGTCGGCGCTCAAGACCTACGCGGATCGCGAGCTGCACGCCCGGGTTCCGTACGGGTTCAAGGAGGGGCCGTTCCCGCTCGGGGCCTGGGTCGCGGAGCAGCGACGGGCGTACGGGGCCGGGCAGATGACCGGCAAGCGCGCCGCGCGGCTGGAGAAGCTGGGCATGGTCTGGAGCGTCGCGGATGAGCGGTTCCAGGAGAACCTGGAGGCCGCCAAGGCGTACTACGCGGACCACTGGACGCTGTGCGCGCCCCGGTCCGCGACGGCGCTGGACCGGCCGGTGGGGCAGTGGCTGTCCAACCTGCGCCGCCCCGGTGCGCTGGGCGACCGTCCCGAGTGGAGGGCGGCGCTGGAGGCCGTGGACGAGCACTGGGATCCGGCGTGGCCGGCGGAGTGGCAGAGGCACTACGCCGCGCTGCGGGAGCTCCTGACGGACGAGGAGGACCACTCCGACGTCCTGCCCGGGTTCACCGTCCACGGCATGGACATGGGCAAGTGGCTGGCGAAGCAGCGTCAGCACGCGGTCTGGGACGGGCTGATGGACGGGCAGCGCGAGCTCCTGGAGGCCGTCGGCGTCGTTCCGCTGCCCCCGGAGCAGGCGGAGCCCGCCAAGGCCCCTGGGAAGGCCGTGAGCGCCTTCGAGAAGGGCGTGGCGGCCCTGGCGCAGTACAAGGCCCGCGAGGGCTCCGTGAAGGTCCCCAGGGCCCACGTGGAGCAGCTGGAGGACGGGTCGGAGGTCAAGCTCGGCGTGTTCCTGTCCAACAGTCGCAGCCGCCGGGACAAGCTGACCGCCGACAAGCTCGCCGCGCTGGCCGGCCTCGGGCTGGAGTGGGCGGCCACGGAAGGAGCGGCGTGATGACCACGCAGGACCAGGAGGCCGGGCAGCAGCCGGTCAGCGCCGACCCGCGGCAGCGGATGGGCGACTACCAGACGAAGGCGGTCAACGCTCGCATGCGGGTCCACGCCGCCCTCGCGGCCGCCGGGGTGGAGCCGGACGAGGCGGACGAACTCGTCTGCGCGCTGGAGGCCGGCGCCGTCGCCGGGGCGCACTGCTGGGTCGAGGAGCTGGACGGCTGCGCTCCCGACGCCCACGGCACCGCGTACGGCGAGGGCTTCGACGGCGGTGTGGAGCGGTCGCTGGAGGTGCTGGTGTCCACCGCCGACAGCTCCTACCGGCAGCGCGGGCACGGCCGTGTCACCAGGTCGCTGCTGATCGGCGGGGAGATCCTGCGCAACCGGTCCGGGGCCGCGGACCCGGCCGGGGAGGTGAGCAGCCGTGCCTTCGCGCAGGCGGAGGACGTCATCGCGTTCGTGACGTCCGACCCGCAGGTGCAGGAGGCCGGGGCCCGCATCGAGGCGTCGGAGACGGAGCTCGGCATGGAGCTGCGCAGCCGTCTCCAGTCCTTCCAGGACCGCCACGACCAGGCCGTGCGTGACGGGGACGCGGCCGGGCTCGCCGGGAGCTGTCCGGGCAAGCACGGCCGCTGGGGGCGGATCTGCGTCCTGCCCGACGGGCATGAGACCTCGATGGAGGAGCCGCATTGGGGCCGCAACAGCGAGGGCCTGCCGATCGCGTGGGTGGGCAGCGCGCCCGACGACTGGTGATCGTGCCGCCGCCCCCGAACTGGATCGGGCGGCGCCGCCGTTGGCAGGCAGGACCCCGGGCGCACTGTGGCCCGGGGTTCTTCGCTGACCCGGGCCAGAGGCACCGTGCCCAGGGCCTACACGCACTGAAGTGCGATGCCGGGGCGTGGGAGGCGGCAGCATCGCACTGGTGTGCGTGTAGGCCCTGAGGTCTCGGGCCCGGTCCCCTGGGTGAACTACGTGGTGGCCGGGGCGGGTTCGGTGAGGCGGTCCAGCCGCGTGTAGAGGGACCGCACGAGCCGGGCACGGTGCTGGACGCACGGGGCGGTGCCCTTGAGCGGGGCGGCCAGGCGGCCTTCGGTCTCCCGGAGGACGACTTCGGCGAGGGCGCCGCGGCCGTCGCTCTTGGGCAGCGCGGCGGCCAGGCGCCGGACGTCGGCGGCGACCGCGCGGGCGTGGCCGGTGAGCTGGAGGGCGATCTGCTCGTAGTCGCTGGGCGCGAGGTCTGGGTCCTTCCACGCGAGGACGGCGGTGACGAGGGCCTCGTGCGGGGCGCGGTCCAGGGGCAGTTCGGCGTCCAGCAGGCCCTGGGGGTCGTGGAGCACGGCGTAGGCCCCGCTCACCGCAGGCCCACCGCGTCGTCGTCCTGGCCGTGGTCGCCGGGGTCGGCGTCCGGGGCCTGGGCGGCGAGGAAGCGGGCGTAGCCGCGGTCGGCGCGGGCGACCAGCGCCGGGGAAGGCCGGCCGTAGTCGGGCGGTTGGAGGCCGGGGCCTTGGGGTGCGGGGCCGTCGGGTGTGGGTGCGCGCATGGGCACCGCCTCCGTGTGCTGAGTCGCGTCGGTGGTCTTCGACGCTACGGAGGCCGTCGCTCCGTCCTCAACGAGATTGCGGGAAATTGCGGAACTTCACTCTAGGGCGTCGATCGCGGCCTGGATGAGGTCGCGGGCGGCGGTGCCGTGCACGGCCATCTCCGCGAGGCCGGCGAACGCCCTGGCGTAGTCGGCGAGCTCGCGCGGCTGCTTCACCTTGATCTCCGCCGTCAGGGTCTCCACCACGGCCGTGGTGTCGTCGTGGAGGTAGAAGGCTTCCAGCGGCCACACGGTGCGCTGCGCGGTGAACGGGATGATCCCGAGCGAGACGGAGGCGAGCGGCATCACCGCCAGGAGGTGGCGCAGCTGGCCGCGCATCGCCTCGGGGTCGGCGGTGCGGTAGCGCAGGACGGACTCCTCCATGAGCACGACGTAGCGGTGGCCGCCTTCGTAGAGGAACCGGGAGCGGGCGATGCGGGCGGCGACCGCTTCGGTGACGTCGTTGGGGGTGCCCTGGAAGCGGGTGATCTGCTCCATGAGGGCGGTCGCGAAGGCCGGCGTCTGGAAGAAGCCCGGGAACACGTTGGAGACGTAGACCCGGCAAACGCGGGTCTGCTCGTGCAGGGCGTTCCAGTTCTGCTGGACCTTGCGCATCCCGTCCTTGTGCAGGCGGCGCCACTCCAGGTACATGGAGTCGACGGCGCGGGCGGTGGCGATGAGGTCGTCGGCCTGGTCGTCCGCGCCGCACGCCGAACACCAGGCGCGGATGTCCGCGTCGGAGGGCGGGGCGTCGGCCTTCTGGATGCGGGTGGTCTTCGCCGGGTGCCAGCCGCACCGGGCGGACAGGTCCTTCCCGGAAAGGCCGGCGTCCTTGCGCAGGTGGCTGAGCCGCACGGCCAGGGCCTCACGGGCGGCCTGTGCGCTGGACGATGGGGATGCGCTCACGGTGCTCTGCTCAGTGGTTCTGGACGGTGTACTTCTCGTGCGGGACGCCGCGCTCCCAGACCGCCTCGAACGCGGCGGAGCACAGCGCGACGGCGGCCGGGTCGGTGGTGCGCTCCTTGCCGTCGGCCGCCCAGTCTCCGGCGCCGGTGAAGTGGTGGAACTGCACCAGCCGGTCGTCCAGGAGCCAGAAGTCGTTGCCGGGCAGCGCGATGTCGGAGGCGCGTCGGCGGGACAGCCAGCGCACGTCCTCCCCGGCCTGGAGGTTGAGCGGGGTGATGGCGTGCTCGTAGCAGATGTAGTCGGTGACCGGCTCGGAGACGATCCGCGCCCGGCGCATCACCACGCCGCGGGCGACCGCGCCCTGCACGAGCGGCATCCACTGGGGCCAGAACGACCGGCCCGGGTCGAGGTTCGGGACGCCGGTGCGCAGGAAGCTCTCGAAGTCGTCCGTCTCGTCGCCCACCGAGTAGACGTCGCGCATCTCCAGATGGACCGCCGTGCGGTGGGTGCCGGCGAGCAGCTCAGCGAACGTCGCGGTGTTCAGCTGCTGCGCGTTCAGCGGCATCGCACGCCTCCCTCAAGATCTGCACCATGTGGAACGGGAACCGGATCACCCGCTCATGCGGCGGGATCCCCGTCTTGTGGCCGGCCACCCACTCGGTGGAGCCGACCAGGGACTTGAGAAGGGCATCGGCTTCCTCGCCCTGGAGGACCAGGTCCGCGCTCTCCTCTTCCACCCACACCGTCGCTGATCCCTCACCGCCGGTGTTGGGGTCGATCCCGACGAACCGTAGCGTCATCACGTACTCCCCTGGGACTCGGTTGCGCGTAGTTGCGCAGACCGTCCCGCGCGGGGCAGCCGACGTCAAGAGGGCGTCGGCGGCCTGGTGCTTCTGATCCGTCCGGGTGACCAGGAGCCGCAGCTGCCGTGCGGACAGACGCGCTCCCCCTACGGTGCGGCCATGAACACCACCCCGATGCCCGAGCCGCTGCGCCGGGCAATCCACCACCTGGTCTCCGAGGGCGTGCAGAACTGCCAGGAGGTGCTGCGGTACACCGAGCCCGACCAGGCGCACACCTGGAAGCGGATGACGCTGTACCGGGCCACGGACGCGGCGGACACCATGAACATGGTGGCCATGCTGATCGCCGCGTACTGCCAGCACACCGGCATGGCCGCCGACACGCTGGAGAGCTACCTCCAGGTCGGTCAGCAGGACCTGCGGTCCGCCGGCCCGCAGGAGGAGGACCGCGCGCACGTGGCGGGCCTGATGGGCGAGACGCTGTCGTACGAGGCGATGCGGGCGCCGGTGGACCGGATGCGCTACCACCGGGGCCAGCGGCAGGCCGAGCAGGCGCAGCACCCCGAGGACGACCCGGGCAAGCTGTTCACCGAGGCGGTCCTGCACGGGCTGAAGGCGAAGCTGTGCGACGACATCGACTCGCTGGACAGCTACCTGCCGCCGCAGATGGCCGCGATGGCCCGCCGGGTCGCGGACGCTCTCGAAGTGCCGGAGCCGGCCACCGCGTGACGCCGGGGGTGCGCGGTCGTTGAACAGCGCGAACCCAACCGGGCCCCGGGGACGTCATGGCTGATCCCCCGGGGCCCGTGGTGTGTCCGGCTCCGGGTGGGTCAGTTCTTGTCGGTCTCGGTGGCGACGATCCCGGCGGTGGCTTCGGTGTCGGTCAGGAGCAGGACCTGCGTGGGGTGGGTCGTGCTGCCCTGTACGACGTGGACGCGGCCCGGCTGGGTGTTGGACTCCGGGGTGGGGTGGATCTGCGGGGCGAGGCGCTTCCACGTGCGGGTGGTCACCCGTCCCAGGACCACGGTGGAGAAGTGCTCGCGCCACTGGCCGAGGACGCCCGTGTCGAGCTGGGCGCCGACAAGGAGGTGGATGCGGGCCTGGGGGCCGGTGAAGAGCACGTCCTCGAGGGCGCCGACGGCCGGGGACGTCTTGGGGTCTCCGTTCTCCCGGACGGTGTTCCAGTAGCGGGCCAGCTGCCCCAGGGTGGCGTCGGCGGCGTCGAACAGCACGGTCAGGCGCGGCAGGTCGTCGACGTCGTCGCCCTGGTTGATGAGGTGGAGGCGGCGCTGGAGTTCGGCCCGCAGGCCCATCAGGGCGTTGTGGATGTCGGCGATGTCGCGGCAGTAGGTGACGCCGGGTATGCCGTTGGCCCACCGGTGCGAGATCCGCTTGTTGTCGAGGACCAGGCCGTCGGAGCCGTCGTGCAGGAGCTGGGCGGCCAGGGTGCGCAGGACGGTGGTGGTGCCGCCGCCGGTGCCGGAGCAGACCAGGACGTGCGGTCCTTCGCCGTCCAGGTCGATGCAGACCGGCTGCCCGTCGTCGGCGAGGCCGATGAGGACCTGGGAGGCGGGCAGCGCCTCCAGGTGCGCGCGTACGGCGGGGTCGGTCAGGCGCAGCGTCGTGGTGGTCGTCTTCGTCGTCATGGTGCGGTGTTCCGTTTCTGTGCTGTGCCTGGTGAACCGGGTGTTCGTCCAGGCAGGGGGATCGTGTCGTGCGAACCGGACAGGGCCGGTTCGTGGACGTCGGCGGGCCGGGATGGTCAGCCGGGGTCGGTGGTGCCGGCGCGGGGCCGGTTGCGGGCCCACTTCTTGAGGTCGCCGACGCGGTAGAGGAATTCGGCGCCGCGCTTGTCGACGGGGCTGGGGAAGTCCGGGTCGTTCTGGCGGGCCCAGCGCATCGCCTTGAGGCTGGCGACGGCTTCCGACAGGTGGTTCTCGTACGCCTCGCGCAGGCCGACCACCGCGTCGTCCGGGTCGGTTGCCGGGGCCGGGGTCGCCGGCGGCGGCACCATGGTGTCGCCGGGGTCGGCGGCCGGGGTCGGGGTCGGTGGGGTGAGGCTCCAGGCGTCGGCGTGGACGTCCCGGTCGGCGGCCGGGTCGGTGGCGGGCACGGGCGGCAGCTCGGAGGTGCTGGTGTTCCAGGCGTCGGCCAGGAGGTCGGCGGCCGGGGCGGGCGTCTTGGTCAGGGTGGGCCCGGTGTTGCCCTGGGCGTGGACGCCGGACATCGCCCACTCGCGGGCCTCCGCGTTCGACAGGTTCAGCACCTGCGTCTCCTGGGCGCGGCCGCGGGTGACGACTTGGACGCGGCCTGGGTGCTCGCTCGCCATCGGGATGGGGCTGACTTCGGGCACGAGCATGCGCCAGGCGTTGAGGGTGTAGCGGACCAGGATCCGGGTGGCGAAGTTCTCGCGCATCGCCGGGCCGCCGACGGCGTTGGCGGTCGCGGACTGGGCGACCAGGAGCACGTGCAGGCGGACCTGGCGGCCCATGAAGAGGATCTGGGCGAGCGCGTCGACGGCCGGCGATTCCTTGGGGTCGCCGCTCTCGCGGATCTTCGCCCAGTACCGCTTGAGCTGCGTCATGGTCGCGTTGACCTCTTCGAGGAGGATCACGATCCTCGGGCCGACCCGCCACGGCTCCTTCTCGAGGACGTCGTCGGCCAGCTGCTCGGCGAGGGTGAGTCGGCGCCGGCCTTCCTGGGCGAGGTGGACCAGGGCGTCGTGGATCTCGCCGATGTCGCGGCAGTAGGTGACGCCGGGCACGCCGCGGGCCCAGGTATGCGAGATCCGCTTGAAGTCCAGGACGTAGGCGAGCGCGCCGTTGTGGATGAACTGGCAGGTGATGCAGCGCAGGATGGTCGACTTGCCGCCGCCGGTGCCTGCGGAGATCAGGACGTGCGGGGAGTCGGCGTCCAGGTCGACGGAGACCTTCTTCTTGCCCGAGCCCAGGCCGATCAGCGGCGCGGACTCGGGCATCTTCGCGAGGATCTCGCGCACCCCGGGGTCGGACAGGCTCAGCTTCTTGGGCGGGGCCTTGCGCTTCTTGACGATGACGTGGGTGTCCTTGCCCGCGCGGCGCCAGGTGAAGGAGACGTTCTCCAGGGCGAGCTTCTTGACGATGAGGTCGGCGACCAGGTCCTCGTTGAAGCGCATGTGGGTGGGCACGTCGATGCGTATCTGGGCGTCGTCGTCGGAGAAGTCCCTGGGCACGTGGAGGTAGCGGCGCGGGTCGGTGAGCTCCGACATGCCCAGCGGCACCGCGAGCGCCTCGTGCAGCGGGGTCACCCACTCGCGCATGAACTCGCGGCGCTTGCGGGTCAGCAGGCCGTACGCGACGCCGCCGACCGCCGCGGCCGAAGCGACGGCGATGCCGCCCGTCTCCGCGGCCGCGATGGCAGGGTCGGGGTTCTCCCAGACGTCGCGGGCGGTGGCGAAGGTGGAGTCCTGGTTCTCCCACAGCGCCCAGTAGCCGGCCCCGCCCGTCGCGGCCAGGCCGCTGACCCGGAAGGTGAGGCGCTGCCACCCGGCCCGGTAGGAGGAGCGGGACACCTTCCCTTCGACCTTGGGCAGGACGCGGGTGCCCTTGCGCCAGAACGTCGCGTTGGTCTTCCGCTCCCCGTCCATCGGGCGGCCGGCCAGGAACCGGCCGATACCGAACGCCACTGATTCGGCGGTCTCTTCCACCTGCTTGTCGAACTTCGTCTGCGCCACGGCGGTCCGCCCCTTCGTTCTGGTTGTGCGTGCGGGCGTGACAGTGCCGTGGAAAGCGGACACCGACGCTCGGACGCAGAACGTAGAACGGTTCACCTGTGGATAGAGCGGGCGTACCGGGAGGAAAGGCCGCCCCGAACCGGGGCGAAGCGTGGCGTAATGACCTGCCGGGCGGCATACATCGTGAAGTTCGGTGGTCCGATCCAGCCGAGACGGATGGATCGAGCCCTACCAACTCGCGGAGTGGCTACGGTGGTTCGATGTCCTTCGATGAAGCTTTCGTGTCCGATGCGGTGCAGGCCGACGCCCCGAACGGAGTGATCGTCAACGCTCTGCGCTGGGAGATCCTCAACGACTGGATGCAGTACCAGCGCGACAACACGTTCGAGGACAAGACCGCTGAGGGCTCGTACCGGTGGGGCTTCGTGAAGCGCGACACCGGCGGCGAGGCGCTGAAATGCCTGTGGGCCAAGCACGAGCGCAACTACCCCATGTTCGCTGAGGCGATCTGGCTCCTGCACCGGGAGTTCAGCGAGGGCGCCGGGGCGGACCACCACCTGCTCTTCGCGAACGTCCCGCCGATCCCGGCCGACGTTCTGTTCCAGAAGATCGCCAGCTGCTCCGCGCCGGTGCACCGCAAGCTCACCGAGGACCAGATGGTCGCGATCCTGCGCAAGGCGCCGCAGGACTACAGCGGCATGGCGTAGCCGCCGGGCCCCGCGCCATGAGCGCCGGTCAGGGTGTGTCGCCGGAGTAGTGGAGACGGCACACCACACCCGGGCCGGCGGCCGGGCGCGGGGCGTCGGGGAGCGGGTCGTACAGCGCCCGGCCGCCGGGCCACCGCCCCAGCTCGGTCATCAGGGCGACACCGTCGTCCACCTCTTCCGGCCGCCAGCCCGTGATGTCGAGCAGCAGCCCGTCCAGCGGCCCGCCGACCAGCGCGGCGTACGTCTGGTGCGGCAGCGGGCCGGGGTCGGGGTCGTCGTGGTCGTGGCCGTACACCCGGCCGCGCAGCAGCTGCTCGTCACCATCGTTCATCCGGCCAGCCTCCCAGCCGCCACCGACATCCCGGGCGCGACGGTTCAGGCGCGGAAGCGGGAGCGCCAGCCGCCGGCCTTCTGCGGGGCGGCCTCTTCCTGCGCCTGCTCGCGGACACGCTCCTGCTCCTGGCGCACGCGTTCGTCGGCTTCGGCCTGCTTGCGGGCGGCGACGGCCCGGCCCTGGCAGTCCTCGCACAGCTGCGGGTGCTGCTCACGCGGCTGATCCCAGTCCCGCGCGTCGACCGCCCTCCACCGAGCGTCGGTGAACTTCGCGCCGCAGTCCGCGCACACCGGCCGCCGCGCCTCCCGCGCCGCGGCTTCCCGCTCCTCACGGCGCTGCTGCTCCTCGTGGGCGGCCTGGCGGCGGCGGGCGACGGCCGCGTCCCGGCGCGGGTTGCCGATCGCGTCCAGCAGAGGCTGGAACTCCTTGCGGCCGAACCGCCAGAAGATGGAGCCGCTCGGACCGTACTCGATCAGCCGGTCCAGCGTGGTCGCCACGATCGGGATGCACCCGTCGTAGGAGTGGTGGCCGTCCTCACGGTCCCAGCGGCCCTTCCAGTGGTGGCGGGTGAGGTCGGCGACCGCCGCCATCTGCTTCTTCGCGGAGCGCTTGCCGACCTGGTGGAAGACGAGCAGCACCGGCGGGTGCACCCGCTCGTAGCCCTGCCAGGCCGGTGCGGACCAGCGGGTGCGCCACATCGGCTTCTCGACACCGTCGGTGTCCTTCTCCTTGCGCTGGAAGAACCGGGCGTACTTGTCGAACTTCGCGGCGATGAGGACAGCTTCCTCGGTGCAGTTGTCGGCCTCGATGAACAGCAGCGGCACCCCGTCGCCCGGGGCGGTCACGACGACGTCGGCGCGGGCACTGCCGATCGCGGGGTTCTTCCAGGTGCCCTTCACCGGGAGGGCGACCTCGGTGGCGTACGAGGTGAGGGTGCCGATCCCGTCGGGTGCGTCGACGGCGGCCTGCGCGGCGGCGACCGCTTCGGCTGGCTCCCCGGCGACCAGGTCGAGGTCGGGCTTCGGGCGGATCAGGGCGATGACCGTCTCGTTGACCGTCATCGGGTGCGAGGCGCCGGAGCGGCCCGCGCTCTTGGGCATGCCGCCCATCTCTTCCGGCTCACGGTCCAGGTCGATCGCGGCGGCGGCCAGCCCGGCCGCGGTGAGGATGCGGACCTCTTCCCCGCCCCGGGTGCGGCCGCCGTCGACGGCCAGGCCGTGGCGGCGCAGATCGTTCGCCGCGCCCCGGTGGGAGGCGGTCCGCGCTTCCTTCCGCTTGGCCGGCGTCTCCTTGAGGGTGTGCCGGTAGCTCAGGTGCGGCGAGGCCAGGCGCTGTATCTGATCGGCGGTCGCGACCTTGAGCACTCCGAGCACGGACAGCACGTCGCCCCGCAGACCGTTCGACGACCCCGCCTCGTTCGCCTTGCGCTTGCCCGCCATCAGACCCGCCCTCCCCGCACTCGCGCCCCACCGGGCGCACGACCTGTTCGTGTCCGGCCACCGGCTGGGCGCCGGCCCCCGGCCGTGGAGGGGATCGGCCCCCCGCACCCGATGATCTCCCTCCCCACCGACAACCAACTCAGGTCATAGGGGAGAGAAGAGGGTTGTGACAATCCGGCGAGGGCCCGGAAACGGGCTCTGACAAGGGGAAATGCCGGTCGGGTGGGTGCCGGGCACGGAAGTGGCTTCGGCAGTGGGAACGCAAGCGGCGGCGGCAGGAGCTCACCGGGGCCTGTCCACGGCTGCGGGCCGGGCGCGAACGCCCGGGGACGGGCGGCGGCTTCACGGTGCGCAGGGCTCCATCTGCCCGGTGTGCGCCGCTGCGGGAAGGGGCGGGTGCGGGCACAGGGTCCTCGTTCCTCCCGGCCGGGCCGGGGTGGGCGGCGTTCATCCGTCCCACGCGCATCTGTCTCGCGTGCGGGACGGGCGCCACCCTGCTCGATCACCCCTTGGCCGCTGTCTGACCTCAGCGCCGGATGGTGCCCGATTCCTCCGCGACCAGGACCCTGTCGTGCGGCTTTGTCCGTGACCAGCGCCACACGCGGCAGCAACGTCTGCGTGCGCGGTCGACCGAGTCCACCAGTTCCTCACCGACGGCCACGGCGACGCCCACGCCAGGCAGCCGGCGGCCGCGGCCTGAGCCGAACCACCGGGGCGGCGCCTGGGGGAGGAGAGATCTCCGTCCCCGGACGCTGCCCGTTTTCGGTGGTGATGTCGGAGGTAGCAGAGGTCGACAAGGGGTGTGCGGCCCGCCGTGGGGGTGAATCGGATGGCGTCCACTCACCCACCGCGATGCCTGGGACCGAGTCGAGTCCACTCCGTCCGGCCACCGGGTGCGGCGGCGTCCACCGAGTGGAGTCCACTCCCGGCGTGGTGGTGCGCGGCCACGGTGCGCTCGGTGCGGTGCGGTGGTGCGCACCCGGAGCGGTGCGGTGGCTCGGTGCGGTGCGGTGGTGCGGTCGGCGCGGTCGGCGCGCGCACCGTTCGGGCGGTGGTGCGCACCGGTGCGGTGGTGCGGTGCGCCGCCCGCTCCTGGTGGTGCGCACCGGTCCGGACGGTGCGGCCTGGTGCGGTGCGCGGCTCGGTCGCCACGGAGGCCCGGCCGGAGCCGGGTTTCTATATCACACGCCCCCTTGACCGTGATCTGTCTGGAGTCCCGAATGCGCGTTATGCGGGCCCCTGTTGTGCGACAGATCACATGTCGAGGGGATGAGTGCGGGGTGGCGGGCCCGCCGCCTGTCGGCCGGGTGAAGGTACGCAGGGCGGAGTTCAGCGTTGCGTGCGCACCGCCTGGTGCGCGCACCACGGTGCGGTGCCCGGCGGTGCGCGATGGCCTCGGTGCGCGCACCGGTGCGGTTCGATGCGGTTCCCCGCCACCGCACGGTGCGCACCACCGGATCGGGTGCGCGCACCGGATGCCTCGATGTCCCGCGCCTCCCACCGGCCGGGTGCGCCGGAGTGGAGTCCACCCCGACGTCACGGTGGAGCCCACTCTCACCCGGTGCGCTTCGCGGTGGCCTCCACTCCCTCGGGTGGAGCCTCACGGTGGGCTCCGCTCCCCCTGGCGCCGAACCGTCCACCGTGCCCACCGAGTAGGCGGTGGGGTCCACCGCGTCCACTCACCGGTTGGCATCCTCGTCAGCGGTTGGGGCCCGCTCCCCTGCCCTGATCCGGCTGCTTCGGGTGCTGCTGCTGGCGGGCGGGGTCGGCCGCGTCCTTGGCCGGCTGCTTCGGTTGTGCTCCGTCCGCGATGAGGCGGCCCCGGGCTTCGGATGCCTGCGTGAAGGCGGCCAGCAGGGCGAGGTTCTTCGGTGTGTACAGCCACGTCGCGGGATCGGTCGTACGGCCCTCCAGGTACTCCTCGGGCATCGCGGCCTGCTGATGGGCGTGGACGGCGGCGGCCCGCTGCGCCGGGGTGAGGGCGGCGTCCCGGCCCGGGTGGTCGACGGCGTGCGGCGCCGCCTGGTCCTGGTGGTCGGCGGCGCCCGCGGCGGCCGACGTCGTCGCGGCCGGTGCTTCGCCGCCCAGGGCGGCCAGGATCCGGGCGTCGCGGATCGCGTTCTGCAGGGCGAGGCCGGCGACCCGGGCACGCTCGTACCGGGACGACTCCCGCGGCGGCTTCCCGTCGACCCCGGCGACCCACCACCGGTGCGGCCAGGCGAAGTCGGCGGTGTAGGTGATCTGGTCCGGGGCCGGGGTCCGGCGGCCGGGCACGGGGACGGTGAGCTGACGGGCGTGGCGGGACAGGGCCGCATCCGCGATGTAGTCGTCCAGGCCGCGCGTGAAGCCGCGGCCGCGCAGCGTCTCCAAGAGGTGCCGGCGTGCTTCGGCCAGGACGTGGCGGCGGGCGAAGGAGCGGCGCACCGTGAAGACGATGGCCGCGACGTCGACGGCGGCGAGCGCGGTGTCGACCACCGGTCTCACCCGGGCCCGGATGACCGCACCGGCCGCTCGGCACCGCTCCAGCAGCCCGTCGACCGCCTCCTGGCCGAAGCGCAGGATCGCCGACGCACGCCACCACGCGCGCAGCTGCTCCAGCGGCTTGGGGGTCTTCTTCGCCCGGCGGGTGTCCTGCGCCGCCCACCAGCCCAGCCCGTGGCGGGCGCGTTCGTCGGGCAGGCGCCCGTGCTTCTTGACGTACCGGTCGGTGATGCCCACCAGCGCCTGGTCGATCTGCTCGCGGCGGGTGGCCGACCAGTCGATGAGGTCCTGCTCCACCCCGGCCACCTCCATCACGGGGCGCAGACCCGGCGTCACCTCCCGGGGCACGGTCGCCAGACCCAGCTCCTCACACACCTCGGTCGTCATCGTGAGGGTGTAGAGCGTCCCGGCCGCCACGATGTGCTGATAGAGGCGGCGGGTGTCGAGCGCGCCCCAGGTCCCGTCCGGGCGCTGCGCCCGGTTGAGGATCAGCAGGTGGTCGTGGAGTAGCGGGAAGCCGTCGCGATTGTCGAAGTGCCGCCACCTCGAGGCCACCAGGCCCGGCGCCTTCGCGCGCTGGCGGCCGGAGGACCACCGGGTCTGTGCGACCTCGTCCTCCAGCCACCGCAGCACGGTCTCGATGGCCCTCTCGTGGGCCCGCTCGATGACGCGCCGGGTCTGGTCGTCGCCCAGCGCCCACAGCACGACCAGGGACGCCTGCGGGCGGAAGGTGAAGTCGAGGGCAAGCAGGGGAGTCGCCTTGCGCCTCTCGATCTCTTCGATCGGCTGCCCGAGGGCGGTCGCGAGCCGGGCCGTCTCCGGGTCCGCGCCGTCGTCCAGGAGCTCGCGCTCGATCCGGTCGGCGTCCGGGTGCCGGCCCTGCCCGAAGACCAGCTCCATCTGCCGCTCGGTCAGCGTCTGCCCGGCGGTGAGCCCGAGGGCGGCCAGGCCGCGCCCCATCCACACCCCGGGCGGAAGGCCGGCCTTCTCCTGGGCGTCCTTCAACGCCTGACTGGCCGGACGGCGGCCGTCACCGAAGGCGACTCCGCGTACGTAGTAGCGCCAGGAATTTCGCTTCTGCACCTTCGCGACACTCAGCATCCCGGCAGCGAACACGGCTCTGACCTGCGAAGAAAGACCGATCCCGTACGGCGGGAGGGTTCACCGGAACTTCACGGCCGATCCCGCCAGGCGGGCGTCTGCGACAACGCCGTGCCCGCCTGGCGAACGCCCTCCGAGGCCAGGCAAATGCTGCGCGACCACCAGTCCCACACGCCTCACACGCCCCGAAAACGCCAAGTAACCGACTCCAGCGGTATCCAGCGCACCTTCACGTACTGCTCCCCCGGACGACGGCCAAGAACGGCGCCGCCTGCACCACGTCACCCCGTCTCCCGCCCCCGGCACCACCGGGGGCTTCTTGCTGCCTGGAGGACCGACGTGCCCACCTACGAGACCCTGACCCGCTTCAACAACGACCTGCGTCGCCTCACCCCCGAACAGCGCCGCCGCTTCCGCCGGGCCGTGGCTGCCTTCGTCCACGACCTGCGCGACGCCGACGGGCACTTCCGGGCCGGCCTCCGCGTGAAACAGGTGAGCGGGTTCCCCGGAATCTACGAGCTCACCTGGTCCGCAGGGACCGGCCCGGCGGGACGCGCCACCTGGCAGTACGGGGTTTCATGCCGTCCCGGCACACCGCACGTCATCTGGCGACGCATCGGCACCCACGACATCCTCACCGGGCCGTGAACTGCCGCCGCGGTCAAGTCGCCGCGACGGCGTCTTACGACGGCGGCCCACGACCGTGGAGGTCGCGGGCCGCCGGGAAATCACCTGGAGGACTAGCTCCTCGGGGCGTGCAGCGCCTTGTTCCGGATCGCGGTGGTCTTCGCGATGATGGCCTGCCGGACCTTCTCGTACTCCGCCGCGTCGTCAGGGCTGGCGGCGGCCTGGGCGAAGACGTCCTTCGTGACGGCTCGGTTCACCGCGTTGAGCGTCTTGAGCGCGTCCTTGAGGGTGACCAGGTGCTCGGGGACGATCTCGGCGTCCTCGATGTCATCCTCAGCGTCGCTGGCGGTCTCGGACGCCTCCGTCGGCTCCTCTTCGTCGCCGCGGAGGTTCTCTCCGGGAGCATCACCGTTCGATTCGGATTCGAACGAAGGCGCTTCAATTGAAGCGCTCTTGTTCGAGTCGGATTCGAACGCGGGTGCCTCGGTCCCCACTCCGAGCGTGCGCCGGGTGGCCTGGACGATCACTTCCCGCTGCTGCTCGGGCTCTTCCGGCAGCTGGCGGGGCAGGCTCTTGTGCACCGCCATCAGGCTGTCGGCGGTGGGGTGAGCGCCCAGCTCGGAGCTGACGTCGCGGACGACCTCGTAGAGGGTGACGGCGGCTTCGCGGCCGTACTGCTCCTCGGTCTTGCTGGTGACCTTCACCTGTGAAGGCTTGGGGACGGTGCCGGTCTTGTGGGCCGTCTCCAGGGCGAGCGGCGCGTTCTTGCGGAGCTGGCGGCCGTAGACGGCGGATCGGCCGATCTTCGCTTCGACGTAGTTTCCGAGGCTGGTGTGGGTGCGGCGCCACCACCGGCCCTTCGCCGCGCGTTCCAGGCCCTGCGCGATGACCCAGACGGCGGCGTCGCCCGCAGCGAGCGCCGTACTGATGACGGCTTCGGTCTGCTCCTTCTGCTCCAGCTCCGTCTCGGTCAGCTCGGAGGTGTCGTGGTCGTCGACGGCCTGGACGTCGTCGAGGCTCGGCAGTCCGTCGGCGAGGCGGAGCACGGCGTCGATGCTGGAGGCCGGCGCCGGTCCGTCGAGGATCGCTTCGGTGCGGGTCACCACGGCGGCTCCGCCCCCGGAGGAGTAGCCCTCTTCGTCGCCGAAGAGGTCGTCCAGGGCGTCGGTTGCGTCGTAGCTGGGCATCAGGCAGCCACTCCGTTCCCGAAGAGGATGTTGGCGCCGCGGTCGTAGTCCAGGACCGTGGTGGCGCCGGGCGCGAAGATCCGCAGCGGCTGCTTGGCGAGCTGGGCTTCCCCGATGCGCACCGAGGTGCGGGCGGGCAGGATCACGGCGTCGGGGTACGCCTTGGCGAGCCTGCCGCCGATCTGCCGGGAGAGGGTGGACTTCTCGAAGTCGGTGAGCACGACGGCCGCGACGCGCAGCTCGGTGTTCAGCCGGGCTTGCACGGAGGTGATCGTGCGGTTGAGGGCAGCGGCACCCCGCACGTCGAGACCGCTGGCGCCCTGGACCGGGATGACGACGTCGTGAGCCGCTACGAGGGCGGACACGGTGAGCGGTCCAAGCTTCGGTCCGCAGTCGATGATGTTGACGTCGATGCCGTCGTCGGCCTTGGACAGGTGGAACTGGAGCTGGGTCTCCGTGCCAGTCGGGTGCTTGGTCTCAACGTCGTCCAAGTCCGGGAAGGACGGGACGAAGTACAGGCCCTCGAACGGGGTGGCGTAGGTGATCTCCTGCAACGTCACCGACTGGTCGAAGTACAGGTGCATCAGGTTCTTGCGGTCGGCCGGCTCCACGCCCTCGGGGTAGAAGTACCGCAGCCATACCGACAGGGACGCTTCCTGCGGGTCGGCGTCGATGATCCGTACGCGCAGGCCGCGGGCAACGAGGGCCATCGCGAACTCGAGCGCGGTCGTGGTCTTGCCCGCGCCGCCCTTCTGGTTGCAGATGGCGATGACGCGGGGCAGCGACCCCGGCAGGAAGGTCGCCGGCACCACGATGCCGGCCCTCCACTCGTGGAAGGTCGAGTCGACGTCCCACTCGGTGACGATGTCGAGGAATGCCAGATCGTCGCTCAGCGGCGGAACCTGTACGGTCTCTCCTTGTGTTTCTCGCATAGCCCGCAACCGTAGCGGGTGAAACACAGGACTCGCCCCGTCTGGTCTTACGACTGGTCGGGGCGCTTCCGTTTCTGCTCGGTGAAGCCGCTGACCAGGCGATTCGAACACCACGCCGTACAAGGCGGGTTGGCTTGCGGTCAGGTGGACCAGTTTGCGGGAGCGCCTTTGTCACGCATGCGCACTGGCCGGGCGTCTCGCGTCGTGGCGAACGTTCTTCAGGGCATCGGACGCGCAGCGGATGAACGGCCCGGCCAGGTCCGGCGCCAGGATTGCCTGGAGGGCGAGCAGAACGTGCTGTGCCTCTTGGCGACCCTCCACTTCCTCCAGCGGTCCGAGGCGGGTGTGGAGCTCGCGGGCGAGGTGTTCAGCGAACTGGTGGGGAAGCGGGGAGGTAGCCCCCTGTTGGCTGGCGGCATCGGCCCGGAGCGCGGCCTGGAGGAAGGCGGCGAAGTCGTCTTCGCTGAGTAGGCCGGCCATCGCTCTGGTCAGGTAGACCGCGGCCGTGTACCGGGTGGGCTGGTTGCGGTCCTTCTTCGGGCCGAACCGCTCGCGCAGCAGGTCGGCGAGTTCGTCGGGGTAGTCCATGAGGTTCGGGGTGTCCACGCGGACAGCAAAGCCATCACCGACCGGCCGGAGGGCGCGACTCGCCGGAAGTCCCCGAAACGCAAAGAAGGCCCGCACTCCCCGCGTTCGCAGGGGGTACGGGCCTTCGTGGTGCCGGGTGTCAGGCCGCCCAGGTGGCGGGCGCGCCTTCGTCGGGGTTGGGGATGTCGCCAGCGGTCACCAGGGCGGCGGGGTGCCGCAGGGCGGTGACCGGGACGGCCCCGGGTTCGTCGGCCGGCGCCCACACCATCCGCCAGGTGTCGTCCCACTCGCAGGCGCATCCGTGGTCGGGGTGCGGGTGCCGTAAGAAGAGGCCGTGGGTGTGGACGGCACGCGGGATGCGGGGGATGAGCACCGAGGGGTCGTCGCCGGGGTAGAGGTGGAGGTTCCGCCAGCCGTGGACCCGGGCCATGTACGCGGCGGCGGCCTCGATGACGTCGGCCCACCGGTGGTGTCCGAGGACGATGAACGCGACCGGGTAGAGGTGATCCTCGGTGGCGTCGTCGATCCCGGTGACGTGCAGGTCGCGATGGACGACGAAGCCGTTCTCCACGGCGTCGTCGCCGGGCGTCCAGAGCTGTTCGACGGGGTGCATCGTGCCGTCGTCGCCCTCGCTGGTCTCGATCTCGTACAGGGCGGCGGTCATCGGGCGGGCTCCTGTTCGGGGGTGGGGCGGGCTCCTGCCACGTAGGCCGGGCGCAGGTAGCGGGCGGCGATGTCCACGAAGTCGTCGTGGGCGACCTTCGCGGCCTCGCGTACCTCGGTGAGCCGGTGCTTGGCGGCCTGGTGGTCGGTGTCGGCCGTGGCGGCGGGGATCGCCTGCCGGATCGCGAACGTCAGCGTGATCATGCGGTCGGCGGCGGCGCGCACCGCCTGGTCCTCGATGAGGACGCGCAGGGCGACCAGCGGGCGGGTGACCGCGCTGCGGGTCATGTGGCTCTCGCCGCGCAGGGCCTCGATCCGGTCGGGGCCGGCCTGCTTGAGGACGGCGTCGCCGCGCCTCCACATCGCGGTGCGGTGGTCGGAGGCGGCGCAGGCGAGGGCGGTGACGGCCTCCAGGCGGTCGCGGCGGATCGCCTCGCCGTGGGCGGCGCGCACCTGCCGTTCGGCGGCGCGCTCCTGGAATCGACCAGACACGATGGCGCCCAGCAGGGTGGCGACGATGGCGAGCGCTGCGGTGATGAGGGTGGGTAACACGCTGGTCCTCTCGGTGGGCTGACGGAGTGCGGGGACGGGGGCGCGCCGCGCCCTGCCGGGAAGGGCGGGGGTGCCGGGGCGGCCGGTGCCGGTGGCGTGCCGTACGGATACAACCGTGAGGGTTCCGGGGCGGCCGGT
>NZ_JBEYVS010000073.1:0-21512 GCF_040644095.1 Streptomyces sp. NPDC047028 | reverse complement strand
CCCGGAGAACCGGGCGGCCACTCCTTCGAAGCCACTGATGGCAAGGACCCATAAGCCACACCCGGCCCTCCCGGGCCGCCTAACAACTTACGGAGTTCCCATGAATCTGCGACGGCTACCCAGGCCCGTTGCTTCCCTCGCGGCCGTAGTGTCGGTCCTGGCCCTGGCCGTCGGCTGCTCCTCGGCCGGGGGATCCTCCGCAGGCGGGAGCGGCAAGATCAATCTGGTGGCCTATTCGACGCCGCAGGAGGTCTACGAGGAACTGATCCCCGAGTTCGCCAAGACCGAGGCGGGCAAGGGCGTGAAGGTCAGCACGTCCTTCGGCGCCTCGGGCGCGCAGAGCCGGGCCGTCGTGGCGGGCCAGCCCGCCGATGTCGTCGAGTTCTCCCTGGAGACCGACCTCACCCGTCTCGTTGACGAGGGTCTGGTGTCCAAGGACTGGAACAAGAACGAGTACAACGGCATGCTGACGGACTCGGTTGTGGTGTTCATCGTCCGCAAGGACAACCCGAAGAACATCCGCTCCTGGTCCGACCTGACCAAGCCGGGCGTGAAGGTCGTCACGCCCAACCCGTTCAGCTCCGGCAGCGCCCGCTGGAACCTGATGGCCGCCTACGGCGCCGCACTCAAGCAGCGCAAGAGCCCCGACGAGGCCCTCGCCTTCGTCAAGTCGGTGCTGAAGAACACCGTCGCCCAGCCCGAGAGCGGCTCCAAGGCCACCGCAGCCTTCACCTCCGGCACCGGGGACGTGCTCATCAGCTACGAGAACGAGGCGCTGGAGGCCCAGCGTGCCAAGCAGGACGTCGACTACGTCATCCCGGACCAGACGCTGCTGATCGAGAACCCGGTCGCCGCCCTGTCCAAGTCCGCCAACGCCGAACAGGCCAAGGCGTTCGTGAAGTACCTCTACACCGAACAGGCGCAGAAGACCTTCGCCGAACACGGCTACCGGCCCGTGGTGAAGAGCGTCCTGGACGAGAAGAAGTTCCCCACTCCGAAGCAACTGTTCACCATCCGCGACCTCGGCGGCTGGCCCAAGGTCGCCAAGGAGTTCTTCGACACCAAGACCGGCTCCATCACGAAGATCGAGAACGAGTTGGGGGTCAGCGGTGGCTGAGTCCGCCACGCTGACACCGGCCCGTCGCCCAGCCGCCACCCGGCGGCTGGGCGCCCGGCTGCTGCCCGGCGCCCCGTTGCTGTACCTGTCGGTGCTGGTGGGCCTGCCGATCGCGGCGCTCGCCGCCCGCGCCTCCGAGGCCGACGTCTGGGAGGCCGTCACCGCTCCGCAGGCCCGCTCCGCCCTCACCCTCACCATCAGCATGGCCCTGCTCGCCGCCGGCGTGAACCTGGTGACGGGCATCCTCATCGCCTGGGTCCTGGTCCGCGACGACTTCCCCGGCAAGCGCCTGGTCAACGCGGTCATCGACCTGCCGTTCGCGCTGCCCACCATCGTCGCCGGCCTGGTCCTGCTCTCTCTGTACGGCCCCGGAAGCCCGATCGGCGTCGACGTCGCCCAGACCCGTGCGGCGATCCTGCTGGCGCTGCTGTTCGTGACGCTGCCCTTCGTCGTGCGCTCCGTCCAGCCGGTCCTGCTGGTCCTGGAGCGCGAGGTGGAGGAGGCCGCCGCCTGCCTCGGCGCCACCCCGCTGCAGACGTTCCGCCGGCTCATCCTCCCGGCGATCCTCCCGGCCGCCCTCACCGGCGCCGGTCTCGCCTTCGCCCGCGGGCTCGGGGAGTTCGGCGCCATCGTGCTGATCTCCGGCAACCTCCCCTTCAAGACCCAGGTCGCCTCCGTCTTCATCGCCGGCCAGGTCGAGTCCGGCGCCACCCCCGCCGCCGCGGCCGTGAGTCTCACCCTCCTCGCCCTCGCCCTGCTGGTCCTGGGCGGCCTGTCCTGGCTCACCCGTCGCATCGGAGCACGCCGTGGCTAGACACCTGTTGCGCTACGGTGCCCTCGCCTACCTGGCCGCCCTCCTCCTCGTCCCGGTCGGCATGATCGGATACCGCACCTTCGAGCACGGCCTGGCACCGGTCTGGGAGGCGCTGAGCAGCGAACCCGCCCGGCACGCCCTGTGGATGTCACTGCTGGTCACCGTGATCAGCGTGCCGGTGAACGTCATGTTCGGCGTGGTCACGGGCCTGCTGCTGGCCCGGCGCCGGATGCCCCTGCGCGGGCTGGTCAACCTCCTCATCGACCTGCCCTTCGCGATGTCCCCCGTGGTCATCGGCCTCGCGCTGTTCGTCCTCTACGGTCGCGGCGGCTGGATCGGCGACTGGCTCGTGGCCCACGGGCTTCAGGTCCTGTTCGCGCTGCCCGGCATGGTCCTGGCCACCGTCTTCGTCAGCCTGCCCTTCGTCGTGCGCGAGGTCGTGCCCGTACTGGAGGAACTGGGCACTGAGCAGGAACAGGCCGCGGAGATGCTCGGCTCCGGGCCGCTGCGCACGTTCTTCTCCATCACCCTGCCCGCCCTGCGCTGGGCCCTCGTCTACGGCGTCGTCCTCAGCTCGGCCCGCGCGCTCGGCGAGTACGGGGCGGTCAGCATCGTCTCCGGCAACGTCGTCGGCCAGACCCAGACCCTGCCGCTGTACGTCGAGGAACGCTTCCGCAACTTCGACACCACCGGCTCCTACAGCGCCGGATTCCTGCTGGCGGCCATCTCGCTGGCCATCCTCGCCGCCATGTCCCTCCTCAACCGCCGCAAGGAACACCGATGAGCATCGAGGCCCGCAACGTCTCCAAGAGGTTCAACGACTTCCAGGCCCTGACCGACGTCAGCGTCCACATCGAACCCGGCCGCCTCACCGCACTGCTCGGACCCAGCGGCGGCGGCAAGTCCACACTGCTGCGCATCATCGCCGGACTGGAGACACCCGACTCCGGGACCATCCACATCGACGGCACCGACACGACCTATGTGCCCGCGCGGCACCGCGGCATCGGCTTCGTCTTCCAGCACTACGCCCCCTTCACCCACATGACGGTGTGGGACAACGTCGCCTTCGGGCTGAAGGTCGCCCACGCCCCGAAGGACCGGATCCGGGAGCGTGTCGGCGAACTCCTCGACCTCGTCGGCCTCGCGGGCCTGGCCAAGCGCTACCCGTCCCAGATCTCCGGGGGACAGCGCCAGCGCATGGCGCTCGCCCGCGCACTCGCCGTCGAGCCCCGGCTGCTTCTCCTCGACGAGCCCTTCGGCGCCCTCGACGTCAAGATCCGCCAGCAGCTGCGTGCCTGGCTGCGCGACCTGCACGACCAGCTCCACGCCACCACGGTCTTCGTCACCCACGACCAGGAGGAGGCGATGGAGCTCGCCGACGAGATCGTGGTCATCAACGGCGGCCGGGTCGAGCAGTCCGGCACACCCGGCGACCTCTACGACCGCCCCGCAAACGACTTCGTCATGTCTTTCCTCGGCCCCACCACCCGCCTCGGCGGCACCCTGACCCGCCCGCACGACATCGAGATCCTGCACGACCGCACCGACGGCGCCCACGAGGGCATGGTGGAGCGCACGGTGGACCTCGGGTTCCAGAACCGTGTCGACGTCACCCTCACCGACGGCACCACGGCGACCGTGCAGGTCACCCGGGCCGAGGCGCAGCAGCTGGACATCACGCCCGGGGACGTGGTCTTTCTGCGCTCACTGGGGCCCGGGAGCCGCGGGGAGGACGCTCCCGTCCTCGCCTCGGTGGCGAAGGAGCCCGGTCCGGCAGCGGGCGCGTGACCTGAGCGTCCCGTACTGAAGGACTGGCGCCCGTCGCACGGATCCGGCGCAGGCCGGTCCGTACCGCCGCTGATCCACCGCGCCCCATAATGGAGCCATGCGCATCTCCGCCAAGACCGACTACGCGATCCGTGCCGCCGTGGAGCTGGCGTCCCGCTCCCCGGCCGGGGAACTGGTCAAGGCGGAGACGGTCGCCGAGGCGCAGAAGATCCCGTTGCGCTTCCTGCTGACCATCCTCAGCGAGCTGCGCCACTCCGGTCTCGTCGAGAGCCGCCGCGGCCAGGACGGCGGCTACCGCCTGGCCCGTCCGGCGGCGACGATCGCCGTCGCCGACGTCATCCGTGCCATCGACGGCCCCCTCGCGAACGTGGCGGGCACCCGCCCGGAGGCCCTGGAGCTGTCGGGCTCCGCGGAGCCGCTGCGCGAAGTGTGGATCTCCCTGCGCAGCAGCATCCGGGCCGTGCTGGAGCACGTCACCCTGGCGGACGTCGTCGCCCGGGACCTCCCGGGCGACGTGACAGCCATGGCCGAGAAGCCGGACGCCTGGTTGCCCCGCTGACGGACCGCACCCAGGAGTGCCTCACGCGTCCGGAACGTACTTGTAGCCGACCCGGCGGACGGTGATGATCCGGTGCCGGTGGGCCGTACCCAGCTTGCGGCGCAGTCGGGCGACGTGGACGTCGACCGTGCGGCCGTCGCCGATGTGCTCGTGTCCCCACACGGACCGGACCAGCTGCTCCCGGGAGTGCACCTGGCCGGGACGGTCCACCAGACGGGCCAGGAGGCCGAACTCCAGGTAGGTGAGGTCGAGTTCGTGACCGTCCAGCAGGGCGACGTGCCGACTGGTGTCGATGCGGACCGGGCCGCCGGCGGGGTGTTCGCCGCCGTCCGGCAGGGGTGCGGGTGCGGGCAGTTCGTCGAGCGCCACGGCCCGGATGTGCGGGCGTAGTCCCGTGCGCGCGAAGACCGCGGCGGGATCGGTGTCCGCAGGCAGCAGGACCAGGTAGGCGGCCAGCGGCGGCGTACCGTCCTGTGCGGAAGGAGTAGTCGGCTCCGGTGCGATGCGCAGGCGGGGAGCGGACGGCTCGGAGAGCAGGGAAGTGGGGGAGGGCAGCGCCATGGTCATGGCGGGTGTCCGTTTCTGAGTGGGGTCGGCTCGGCAGAGGGCCCCAAGGGGCCCGCACGTAGGTCACGTGAACGGAGGGATGGAACCGCCGGCGTGTCAGAAACAGCGGCAGACCGCGCTGGCCACGCGACGGAAGTCGACGTGCCGACGGCGAACGAGCGGCTGCTGTGTGCGGGACATGAGGCCATGGTCCCGGTGAAGGAGCCCGCCCGTCAATGCATTTCCTAGAAAAACGATAGGGATAGTGAACAATGCGTCGGGGCGCGGCGTGGTCGCCGCCCGCCGTGCGGGATACTGTCCCCATGCGGATCTCGGCCAGAGCGGACTACGCGGTGCGAGCCGCCCTGCAGCTCGCCGCAGCACCCGACGCCGGGCCGCTGAAGGCGGAGACCATCGCGGACGCGCAGGAGATCCCGCACAAGTTCCTCGAAAGCATCCTGGGGGACATGCGTCGGGGTGGCCTCGTGCTGAGCCAGCGCGGCGTCAACGGCGGCTACCGGCTGGCCAGGCCGGCGGAGTCCATCAGCATCGCGGACGTCATCCGCGTCGTGGACGGACCCTTGGTGTCGGTGCAGGGGGTGCGTCCGCCCGACCTGTCGTACACCGGCCCCGCCGCGTCACTTCTCCCCCTATGGATCGCACTACGGGCCAACGTCCGGCAGATCCTGGACGGCGTGTCCCTCGCCGATGTCGTCTCGGGCGGACTGCCCTCCGATGTCATGGCGCTCACGGAGGCCCCGGCCGCCTGGACAAATCCGTAGAGGCCGGCCGCCCGTTCGCCTCTCAGGACGGGCATGTCCACGTGGCGGGCGCCCTCTTGCTCACGGCGGGAAGCAACCGCAAGCTAATCCCTACTAAGTGCATAGGAAAAATAGGGAATGGGGGGTGGGGTGGTGGGGACACCGGAGTTCTGGATGCGTGTGGCCCGTGAACTCGGGGACGATCTCGCGGCGGACGCGCTCGACCGCGACCGGGCGGGCAAGCAGCCGTATGACGAGGTGGCGCGGTTGCGCGATTCCGGCCTGCCGACCGTCCTCGCGCCGCCCGACGCGGCTGGCGGCGGGACGGACGCCGGGATGGACTGGGGCGATGCCTGCGCCATCGTCCGCCGGATCGCGGCCGCGGACGGCTCGATGGGTGAACTCCTCGGCCGACACCACGTGCTGTCCTGGAGCGCCCGGTTCTTCGCCGCCCCGGAACGGGTGAGCGAACTGGAAGCCCGCGCCGTGCGCGGACAATGGCTGTGGGCCGGCGACACGGGTACGACCAGCGCGGACGAGCCCTCCCACCTCGACGACGGTGCCTGCCTCGTCCTCACCCCCGCCGTCGGAGGCTTCCGCCTCAACGGACACCGGACCCTGCCCACGGCGGTCGACGTGGCCGACCGGCTCGTCCTCGACGCGGTCTCCACGAGTACCGGCGAGACCCTGGTCGTCCTGGTCGACCCGCACCACCCGGGCGTCGGCCGCGCCCCGTTGCCCGACCGGCTGGGCCAGCGGCTCGCCGGGGCGGGCACGGTCCACTTCGATGACGTGGCGATCGGCGCGGACGACCTGCTGGGGACCGCCGCGCGCGACGAGGACGCGGTTGCGCCCTTTGCCACCGTCGCGCCGCTCGCGCTGCGGCTCATGCTTTCCCACGTCGCCCTGGGGGTGGCCGAGGGAGCGCTTACGGAGGCGCGGGACCACAGTCGTGCGGCGTCCCACACCCGCCCCAGGGGCAGCGCGGAGAACCTTCTCGCACCGGCTCCCGGCGTGGACGCCGATCTGCTGCTGGCCTTCGGAGAACTGGCATTGGCCGTCCACAGCGCGTCGGCCGTTGTCGGCCGCGCAACGGCTGCCATGGCGGAAACCCTGCGCGCGGGCCGAGCGCTGGACGCGGAACAGTGCGCGGACACCGCCGCCCTGGTGGCGGTCGCTGAAGCCGTCACCGTCAGGGCGGCCCTGGTCACCGGAGAGGGGGTTCTGCAAATCGCCGATGCCGACGGGATCGACAGGTTCTGGCGCAACATCCGGGTCCTGGCAGGCCGTGGGCCCGCCGGCCCTGCCCTGCGTGCGATCGGCGACCACTTCCTGTACGGCGAGGGCGCCACGTCGGCGCGATGGACATGAGGCCGGGCGCCCGCGGCGTGGGGGGTCCGACACACCGCTCGGCTTGCCGGACCGGTCACCGTCCTGGCAGCCTGCACTCATGTCGACCAGCAGGCGCTTCTTCGCCAGGCACCACGTGGACCTCGTCCGCGTGGCCAGCGCCCTGTGTCACAGCGGCCGTTTCTGACGGCCGCGCCCAGGTGTTCCGAGGCGCGGCATCTCCACGCCCTCGACCCGTCTCGACACCTCCAGGGAACCCCCATGCCCACCCTGCCGTCCCCCGTCACCCGCCCGTCCGTCCGCACGCCCCCCGCCACGCCGTTCACCTCCGTCCAACTCGGTGACCTCGTCGCTCGGTTCGCGGAGCAGCGAGGTCTCTGGCTCCCGCACGTGCGCTTCGAGAGTCCCGACCGCTACTACACACGCCTGGAGCACTCCGAATCGCACGAGGTGTGGCTCCTGAGCTGGCTGCCAGGTCAGGGCACCGACATCCACGGCCACGGCGGGTCCCGAGGCGCGTTCACCGTGGTACGCGGCGAACTGACCGAAAGCGTCTTCCCTCCGACGGCCCACCGGCGCCATCCGAAGCCACGGAAGCTGCTCACCGGTACGGCGCGCACCTTCGGGCCCCGCTACATCCACCAGGTCACCAACGAGGCCGTGGCGCCGGCCGTCAGCATCCACGCGTACTCCCCGCCGCTCTCCACCATGTCCTACTACCGTCAACTGCATGACGGACGTCTCGTGACCGACCCATGACGGACGTCTCGTGACCGACCGGGTCGAAGGAGTGGACGAATGAGCGGCATCGACCGTCATCTCGCCGAGGTGCGTGCTGGGCTGGACCGCCTCGCACCGGCGGACGCTTACCGGGCCGTGCGGGAGCGGGCCGCGCTCCTCTTCGACACGCGGCCCGCCGGGACCCGCCGGGCGGAGGGAGGGGTCCCCGGTGCCCTCGTCATCGAGCGCAACCACCTGGAATGGCGCTGCGACCCGACGAGTGAGGGTGCCCTGCCCCAGGCCACGAGCACCGGCATCCGCTGGATCGTGTTCTGCGACGAGGGCTACGCCTCGTCGCCGGCCGCCGCGTCCCTCCGGGCCGTCGGCCTGCCCCTCGCCACCGACCTGATCGCGGCTACCGCGCCTGGCGCGCTGCCGGATTGCCGGTGACCTCGCCGGAACCGGAGCACGACTGAGTGAGGGGCTGGGGGCCGCCCGGCACGTCCCACGTCACTCCGACCGGACATCGAGGTCGAGAGGGCTGCCGCTGTGGCCCCATCCGGGAGTACCCCCGGGGGGACAAGTCGGTGCCGTCACGCATGTCGAGACCCTCGACGCGGCCAGAGCGTGTACCGCACAAGCGGGTCGCCGGTCCACCCGCCAGAATAGAGGTGGCAGCGTATGAACGGGCGCTACTTCATCAGGAGTTGCAATGCTCCGTACAAGCTCCCGCAACACGATCTCAGGCTGTGATACGGAATGCGGTCCGCGCTTGACGGGCAGCCGTACGCACTGCTGAATGAGGGGCATGACCACACGGGAACGCCTGATCTCGCGGGACCACATCGACTTCGGCCGGGTGTGGTCCGCCGCGTGTCGCGCCTGACTCGGCAGTGCACCGTCCCGCCAGCCCTTTCCCCTGCCCGGTGATCATTGCGGGCCGACCTTCGTAACTTCGCCCGCCGCGCCGCGGCACCGTTTGGCACGACGACCCGGAGTCGCCGCGCGCGTAGCCACAGGTCGCCGCTCTGACAACCACGGTTCCGCACGCGCAGTGGACCGTTCCGTCACGCCACGCACGACGTCGTTCGGAAGGGCCCCACCTGCGCCCGTGGAGTTCCTCGGCACCGCCGCCACCGACGCGGCTTCGCAACAACATCCCGTTCCGACCCCGTCTTCGACAAGGACTACACGCTCCGCCCCGCCCGGCACACGATGACCAGTACCACGCGGACCGGGGCCGCTGCCAGGAACGCTCACGCGTGAGCGGCATCTCCCGGTCCACACCCCGGTGCGGCGTGCGTTCCCCCGCCGCCCGCGGACCCCGCCCGACCTGACGTCACCCCTCGCCACCGAACTACCCCACCCACCCGGTACTCCTGGAAGGTTCACTCACCATGGCCACCGTCCTGTCCGTCTCCGGAAGCCCCTCCGCAATCTCCCGCACCGCTCGGCTGCTGCGCCACTTGGACGAGCGGCTCGTCGCGCAGGGACACGAGGTCATCACCTTGGACGTCCGCACCCTCCCCGCCGACGCGCTGTTCGGCGCCGACTTCAGTCACCCGGCGATCGTCGAGGCCACCGCTCTGTTCGACCGGGCGGACGGGGTAGTGATCGGCACCCCCGTCTACAAGGCCGCCTACTCCGGGCTGCTCAAGTCGCTGCTCGACCTGCTCCCGCAGTACGCGCTGGCGGGCAAGACCGTTCTTCCCCTGGCCACTGGCGGCAGCATCGCCCACGTGCTGGCCATCGACTACGCCCTGCGCCCCGTACTGAGCTCCATGGGCGCCGCGCACATCGTCCCCGGCTGGTTCACGCTCGACAAGGACATCACCGCGGCCGACGACGGGACACTGACCCTCACGCCGAGCGCGGCCGAGCCCCTGGCGCAGGTGACGGACCTGTTCTCCGCCGCGCTGGGCGGCCGCACCACGCTGCTGGCGGCCACCGGATGAGCGCCGTGGCGTGTTCGCCGGGCCCGTCCCCGTCCCCCCACACCACTCCGGGTGACTCCCGGACCCGAGGTCCAGACATCATCCGTCAGAATTCCCCCACCGACGGCGACAACCGCCGCAGCGGCGATGGTCGTCATGGCACCCGCCACGGCGTCCGACCGAGACCGGCCGCTCACCTGTTGCCTGCCGAGCCGCTCACCATCGCTTTCTCCCGTACGCCCGTGTTGCAAGGTCGTGAAGCGCGCCGTGGAAGCCTTGACCAGCCCATGACCGGGTGGCGATGCTCCCGTACATGACCGCGACGACTCCACTCGTTACGCGGCTCCACGTCGACCTGGGGCACGTTGCCTCGGCGACGTGTCGGCGCCGCTGACGACCACGTGCCTCGTGCCCGGCCCCACCGGCCGAGGCCCGCCTCGTCCCATCTCCCGTGCCGGCGCACACTCACTCGAGCACTTCCGAAGCGGCGTTCCTGTGCGCCGATCTCGTCCCGATCGAAAAAAAGACAAGGCCCACCCAGCTGAAGGGACCACTTCCATGACCTCCACCGTGTCCGCAACGACCGCTCCGAGTGTCACCGCTCTCAGTGTCGAGAAGGTCGGCGGCCATATCGGCGCCATCGTCTCCGGCGTCCGCCTCGGCGGAGACCTGGACGAGGCGACCGTGGCCGCGATCCGCGCCGCGATCCTCGAACACAAGGTCGTCTTCTTCCGTGACCAGGACCATCTGGACGCCGACGGCCACGAGGCGTTCGCTCGCCGTCTCGGTACCCCGGTCGCCCATCCGACCGTGCCTTCCGTGGACGGCCGTTACGCTCTCGGCATCGACAACGACCACGGCGGCCGGGCCAATCAGTGGCACACCGACGTCACCTTCGTCCCTGCCTACCCGGCCTTCTCCATCCTCCGCGCCGAGGTCGTCCCGCCCTACGGAGGCAACACCCTGTGGGCGAACACGGCCGCCGCCTACGCCGGACTCCCCGAGCCCCTCAAGGTCCTCGCCGACAGCCTGCGCGGCGTGCACACCAACGACTTCGACTACGCAGCCGTACGCCCCGAGGCCCCCTCCGAGGCCCTGGAACAGCATCGCAAGGTCTTCACGTCGACCAGGTTCCGCACCGAGCACCCCGTAGTACGCGTCCACCCCGAGACCGGTGAACGCACCTTGATCCTCGGCAACTTCCTGCAGAAGCTCACCGGCTTCAGCGGCACCGATTCCCGTGCGCTGGCCGGCGTGCTCCAGTCGCACGTAGAGCGCCCGGAGAACACCGTGCGCTGGCAATGGCGGGCGGGCGACGTCGCCATCTGGGACAACCGCGCGACCCAGCACTACGGCGTGGACGACTCCGACGACCACGCACGCACCCTGCGCCGCGTCACTATCGACGGCGACGTCCCGGTCGGCGCGGACGGCCGCCGCTCGGTGCTGCTCTCCCCGGATACAGTGCCGGAGCCAGCGCACGGCATCGCCTCCGGCGCCTCGACGGACGGAGATGTCGCGCTGGCGTGATCCGTCGACCGGTCCACGGTTCTCTCAGGCTGACCGGTGGCCGCGGTGGAACCGCCCGGTGCCGACCCGGATCCGGCGTCCGAACCGGACGGGGGAGTGTCCGGTTCGGACGCGCTCTTGACGCGACGGTGGAGCAGCCGCACGCTCCGGAGCCGTATCCCCAATGAACCTGCGCCTACGCCGCATGTAATGACAGCGTCGGGCTCGTGCTTGATGGCGACGTCGTCAGCGGGACCAGTTCACCGCGCGGTCGCGGCCTGCAGGACGGCGGCGGGGCCCGCTGGGGCGGAACGGCCCCGACTCCTTCGACATCCGCCGCGATACCGCCCCACCAACTCGGCTTCGGACAGGGCGCCCCGGCTGTGCCCTCTGACAGGGCATCACCTGGATGGTCGCGCAGGTCATGCCATGTGAGAGGCGGAGCGGGCGTTCAGTCAAGGCAAGCGCCCCACCCAAGCTCTCCTCCGCCTCGCCAGACGCCGAGCCGACGTGTTCTTAGCAATGTTCCGCGACGGCACACCTTCTGCGAACCCCGACCTGCCCCGTCAGCTTGACCAAACCCATAGGGGGTACCCCCGGTCCGACCGCCCGGACCCGGTGCCAGCCCCTTCACGGGCGGCTGGAATGATGGCCACCGCCATGAATGTCCCGGTACGGGCTGCCGCCGATCTGAGACTGCTGAGGGCCGCGGTGTTCTCAGCAGTCTGCGTGGCGCTGTCCGCGAGCGGCCACGCGCTGGCGTCGGGTACGGGGATGCCGTTGTGGTCCCTGGTGGCGGGCTGGGCCGGGGTGCTCGGTGTGGTGGGGCCGCTGGCCGGACGGGAACGTTCGCTGCCCGGTATCGCGCTCAGCCTGCTGGCAGGTGAGACCGGTCTGCACCTGCTCTTCTGCATCGGCCAGAGCCCGGTGCGGCCCGCCCCGGACGACCGCTCCGCCACGGTGGTGGCCGTCGCCGAGCGGTTGCTGTGCGATCCGCAGGCCGCGCACCTGACCCCCCGGGCGGCGGCGCTGATCGTACGGCAGTCGGGGCTCGATCCCACCGGTGTCCTGTCCGGCCCGCACGGCTCACCGGGCATGAGTGGGACGGGGATGGCCGGCATGACTGGTCATGGTGGGCTCGTCATGATGCTGGGGTCGATGCTCACGCCGCCGATGATCGCCGCGCATGTGGCCGCCGCTCTTGTGACCGGCTGGCTGCTGCGCCGGTGTGAGATCGCCCTGTGGAAGGCCGTCCAGCTCCCCGTGGTGACCGCCGAACACCTGGCCCGGCGTGCCCGGCTGCGTCTGTTGAGCGGCCTGCTGATCGCACGGGTTCAGAAACGGGTGGCCGGGCAGTTGCGACGGCTTTCGGCGGCACGCGCCGTGCACCGCCGGAGGGGTGACGGCTGTGCGTGGCAGCGCCAGTCAGCGATCTTGTGGACACGCCTCGCGCGCCGAGGGCCGCCCGTGGTGGCCGTGGCGGCCTGAATCCCCCCTCCGTGCCGGTTCCCGCGCACGGGGAGGGCGAAGGGCTGCCCGGCCACAGGCGAGAACGCATGCGACCGCGCCGGCGCCGGTCGACGACGTGCCGGGCGCCGAGAGCGCCGGGTACCCCGGGTGACCAGCCCCGGCATGCTCATGTCCTGCCGGTACGGCATGACCCAGGCGGGCCCCGACGCGGCCTGCCCGGCTTCCTGTCGTACAGATTCGGTGTCCAGCCGATCACTCGGTGAGCGTGCCTCTCGCCCCCTTCTCCTGTCCCGCATACGCGGCACCGGCTCGCCGGAGCCGACGTATGCCCCATAGCTTCCTGCTCAGGAGCCCTTCCATGCGCAGCTCCTCCGCGCGCCGCATCAGTGGCGTCGCGGCCTTCGTCACCGCGCCCGGGTTCGCCCTGCCGGCCTGTTCGGGCCCGTCCAGCGGTGGGACGGCGGCCACCGTCGTCTCCGGATCCGGCGCCCATGCCACGTCTGGTGTGGACTCTCCGGATCCGCCGGACGTCAAGCCCTCACTGACCCCCACCGACCAGAACGGTCACCGCTACGACCTGGTCAAGCAGACCGCGGGTCGTCGGACCCGGTGGTACTTCGGCTACACCCATTGGCCGGACGTGTGCCCGACCACGATGGCAGACATCGCCCTGGCCGCCCACCGGCTGCCCGCCGCCGGGCGGCACAGGCTCCGGATGTTCTTCGTCAGCACCGACCCGGACCGGGACACACCGGGGTCCCTCAAGCAGTGGCTCGGTGCGATCCATCCCGACTTCACCGGCCTGACGGGCGACTTCAGCGCTGTGCGGCGCGCGGCGCGGAGCCCGGGTGTGGGGATCTCCCGGCCCGTCAGGCACAAGGACGGCAGCGAGACCGTCAGCCACCGCGCCGAGGCGATCGTCTTCTCACCCCGGGACGACGAGGCGCACTTCTTCTACACCGTCGGTACGTCTGAGCGACGTTATGCCGCCGACCTGTCCAAGTTCATCAAGGGAGAGACGCCGTGATGCGCTCCATCGTTCGTTTCCGTTCCCGTGTCCAGGTCCGTGGCCGCATCGCCACCGGTGCCGTCGTCACCGCACTCCTGCTCGGCGTCACGGCGGTCACCGGCTGCTCGTCGTCCGCGGCGTCCTCACCTTCGGCCTCGTCGACAGGGTCGGGGGCGGTGGCCTACGACGAGCCGGTCCTCAAGGTCACGGACGCCTACGTCCGGCAGCCGCCCACGGCCGGCATGGCCGCGGCCTATCTCACCGTCACCAACACCGGTCGGCTGCAGGGCCGCCTCATCGGCGTGACCAGTGACATGGCCGGCAGCGTGTCGATGAACCGCACTACGGCGTCGCACCAGATGGTTTCGGTGACGTCGTTGACCATCCCCGCCCGTGGCCGACTGGTGCTGCGCTCCGGCGGGGATCACCTGATGCTGACGGGCCTGAGGAAGAAGCCGACGGCCGGCGAGACGGTGACCTTGCGTCTGCGGTTCGCCGCTTCCGGCACGATCACCGTCCGGGCCCCGGTCGAACCGATGACGTATCAGCCGAGGAACTGACCGTGGCGAGGGCCGGTCCCCACCGCGCGCGCCTCCTAGGTCCGCCGGCCCTCGTCGTTCCCGAACCTCCCGAGGAACCGGAGAAGGGCTCGAAGGACATGCCAGACAACACAGCACGGCGGCACGGCCGTCCGGGAACCTCCCGTAGACGGCTCCTGAGCCGGCCGGCGCCGCAGGTGCGGCGGGTTACGCAGCCGGGGCATCCGGCCGCACCACCGTCCGCGCCGCAACGCCCCATCCCACCGCAGGCCATCGGTCGGATCCCCGTGGACGCCGGGCTGGCGTTCGTCGCCTGGCAGGTGGACCCGGGGGCGTTCGTCGAGGTGTGGAACAGACTCGCCGGTTCCGGCCGTCCTGCCCGCCTCACCCGCCACGAGTCCACCGCCGTCTTCGCAGTCCCGGAAGGCGCCGCGTCGGACGCGTACGTCGGCCGGCGCCTGCTGGAGGGATGACATGTACGACACGCAGCACATGAACGGCATGAACATGAACATGCATGCGCACATGACCGGGCCGATGTGGATGCCCACGGCGCCGCCGACCCTGGGGCGTCTGCTGGCCTGGCATCCGCAGCCGCTGCCGGTGGAGCCCCTGGCATGCCTGCTGGCACTGGTCGCCTATGGCCTGGCGGTCTGGCGGCTATGGCGGCGCGGTGACTCCTGGCCGCTCGCCCGGTCCGTGCTGTGGGCCGCCGGCGTGGTCAGCGTCGCCGCGGTGACCTGCACCGGCGTGGGCGGCTATGGCATGGAGATGTTCAGCGTGCACATGGTGCAGCACATGGTGCTGTCCATGCTCTCGCCGATCCTCCTGCTGCTCGGCGCACCGGCCACGCTGGCGCTGCGTGCCCTGCCCGCGGCCGGGCACGGCCGCATCGGCCCCCGGGAGGTGATCACCTGGTTCCTGCACAGTCGCCTGGCCCGGGTGGTCTCCTCCCCGCTGTTCACCCTGCCGCTGTTCATCGCCAGTCTGTACGGCCTGTACTTCACCCCGCTGTTCGACCTCCTCATGCGCAGCTGGCTGGGTCACGAGTGGATGCTCGCCCACTTCCTGGCGACCGGGCTGCTGTTCTTCTGGCCCATCATGGGCGTCGATCCGGCACCCCGTCGGCCCTCGCACGTGCTGCGGATGCTGGAACTGTTCATCGGCATGCCGTTCCACGCCTTCTTCGGCATCGCCGTGATGATGTCCAGCGGCCTGATCGCCGGCTACTTCGCCCATCCCCCGGCCGGCTGGCACCTCAGCCCGCTCGCCGACCAGAACATGGGCGGCGGCATCGCCTGGGCCTTCAGCGAGATCCCCACCGTGCTGGTGCTGATCGCACTGCTCGTCCAGTGGGCTGCCAGCGACCGCCGCACCGCCGCCCGCACCGACCGCCAGGCCGACCGCGACAACGACGCGGAGCTGGCCGCCTACAACGCCTACCTCGCCCGGCTCGCCACCCGCGACCGGCCGGCATGAGTGCCCCGCGCCATCGGTGCCCGCCATCTGTGCGCGGGTACCGAATACGCGCAGGCCCTGGATGGCTGGTCACATCACGGCGGGCATGCGGACCGTGGCCGTGACCATTACGGCCTGCTGAGGCGGACGCCGAGCGGGCAGCGTGGCGTCAGGACGGCCGCCGGACGGCTCACTGCGGCGACCGCACCAGCCGACGTCCGTGACGTCGCGGCACCTCCGCCCCCCAGGTGTCGTCACCGGCACCGCGCCGGCGTACGCCCCCGACACATGCGGAGCCGGAAGCCTTGCCCGGAGATCGGCCCAGTCCCGCCGGAGCGACTCCGACAGTGGCGGCCATTCCCTCACGCAATGTCCGCACAGCCGTCCCGCATGTCCGTGTTCTCCCCTCGGGCGCGGTACGTCACGCTACGCGCGGCCACTTCAGCCTGAGGCTCAGTCCGGCGAGATGCGGCCGGCTGCGCTGTTCACGGAGAACCGGCTCGCTGGTTCCGTGGCGCCACCAGGTCAGTGCTGTCGCCCAGCGACGACGCGGTTGATCGGAGTCGCCGTGTCGACGGCGCCGTCCGGTCCCGCGCCGGGGCCGATCAGTGGGTCGCGAAGTCCATCAGTGCCAGACCCCAGGGCGCGAAGACCACTGGAAGCGACATGAGCCAGCCCATCCTCCAGGAGGTCCTGGACCCGACGAAGACGCAGAACAGCGCCATCAGGACCGTGTAGATCAGGAAGGCGTATGCGATGACGACTGCACCCGAACCCACCGTGCCTCCTCGTGAGATCTGTCTGCCGTGTGGATGACGACGGAGTCCCGCCGCCCCCCGACGCCCATATGTGAACACGTTCAAATGCTCCCAGGTCAAGCGGGGCGGAAGACGGCGATCGGAACCCGCCGCCGACGAGGGGGGTCACAGAACCGTGCGTGGCGCCGGGTTCGACGCGATGCTCGGGGTGATTTGACGCGATGCTCGGGGTGAGTGGGGATGCGGGCCAAGAGTTCGAGAGAGGCTCGCCGTACATGGCCCTCCTCGCCCGGTGCGCATGTCCTTCGTCGCACCGTCGCTCCAGGGCGGGGCGAGTCCGATGGTGACGGCGACCTCCCCGGGCAGCCCGCCGTGCTTGGCGGCGGCTGAGGTCACGCCCGCGAAACCGCGACTGGACGGTCCGGTAACGCCGGCAGTGCGGGGGCGCTGGCGATGACATCAGGCGATGACCGATGATGATGGATATGGACGCATACGAGCTCGAGGCTCTCATCGAGCAGGCCGCTCACACTGACACCGCGGCCCGGGCGGAGGCGGCGGTCGAGCTGGCTGCCGTGGTGACGGGGCGATCAGACGGTCCTGCGGTGGGGGCATTGATCGAACTGACCCGCGACGCTGAGACGGACGTCCGGGACCGGGCCGTGTTCGCGCTGGGCGCCCTGGCCGCGGTGGACGGTCCGGGGGTGCGGCAGGCCCTGTGGGCGCGCGTGGACGACCCGGACGAGGAGACCCGCGAGGAGGCAGTGCGCGGTCTGGCTGTACGCCGCGACCCACGCTCCGTACCACTGCTCGGACAGCTCCTCGCAGCGGACAGCGCGCACCTCCACACGTTCCAGGCCGCTGCCGTACTGGCCGAGGCGACACTGTTGCCGGCCCTGCGCGCGTTCGATCCCAGGGACCCAGGTGTCACCGAGGCGTTGACCGCTTGCGATCCACAGTTGCGTGCGCGCCGCGACCGGGACTCGGACGCCCTTCTGGAAGCTGTTTACGAGCTCCTGCCGGACACAGACGCGGCGCTGTACGCACACCGGATGGAGGCGGCGCTGACACTGGCCCTGACCGCGCACGACAGCACTCTTGCCTGGAACGCGGACCGGCTCCTCGAACGCGCGGATGGGGATCCCGAGCGGGCCGCTGCGCTGGTCGCGGACGATATCGGAGCCCGGTCGCCGATGGACGGCACAGCCGCCGCGTGACGGCGTGGGAGAACGATGGTGCCCCCGTCCAGCGACCTGTACGGGGGCACCATCGTTCTCCCACATGCGGTGGCTAGTACTGCAACGGTCTTTTACATGACGGTGGGGCAGTTTCTGGTGGTGTGTGGCCGCGCCGTTTGTAGTGGCTGGTGCGGGCTTGGTGTTGTCTGTGGCGGCGCCAGTTGGACCAGTGCAGGACGTGGTCGATGCTCGGTCGGGGCCGGGTGAGCCGACTGATCAGCCGTCGGAGTTCGGGCGGGGTGAGGGGTATGAGCTGGGAGGATCCGTTTCTGCTTTCCCGGTGTCCAGCTCGCGGGCCCGCAGGACGGTGAGGCAGGCGTGGGCGGCCATGGCCAGGGTGATGTGCCGGTGCCAGCCGTCGTAGCGGCGGACCTGGTAGTCGTCCAGCCCGCATTCCTGCTTGGCGGTCTGGAAGCATTCCTCGACCGCCCAACGGCTGCCGGCGACGTGGATCAGGTCGTCGAGTGTGGTGCCGGCGGGGCAGTAGGCGATGTAGTAGGAGATCTCCTCGGGCCGGCGGACGCTGCGGCGGGCGATGACCCAGTGCCGGCGGTCGGGCCGGTGCCAGGGCCGGACCTCGACGCGGGCCCAGTCGAACACGCGAGGGCCGTGAGCGCCGTTGCCGCAGGACCGGCGTTTCCACTTCTGGCGGGGCAGATCGTGGAACAGGTCGTGGACGGGGTGGTCGATGGCCCAGCGGGTGACGACGGTGTCGTGCCGGGTGGTGGCCATGACGTGAAAGACGTCGGCCTGCTCGAGTCCGTGCCGCCAGCCCTTGCTGTAGCCGTAGGCGGCGTCCGCGGTCACCCACCGGAACGGGATGTTCTCCGCGATCGCGCGGCGGACCATCGCCTTCGCCATGGCGACCTTGGTCTCGAACACGATCTCATCAGCGATACCAGCCCCGCGGCACCGCTCGCGGTCATCGGTCCACGACGTGGGCAGATACAGCCTGCGGTCGATCAGCGTGCGGCCGCGACCAGTGGCATAGCCGAGAAACACGCCGATCTGGCAGTTCTCGGTCCGTCCAGCGGTGCCGGAGTACTGCCGCTGAACCCCCGCCGAGCGCACCCCCTTCTTGAGGAAGCCGGTGTCATCGACGATCAGGACGGCATTCGGGTCGCCGAGGTGCTCAACCACGTAATCGCGCACGTCGTCCAGGACCTCGTCCGCGTCCCACTCGATCCGGTTCAGCAACCGATGGATCCGGTCCGGACCGGCATGACCGGCCTCCTCCGCAAGCGTCCAGCCGTTCTTCCGCTCCAACGGAGCGACCAGCCCCCGCATATATGCCAGCGCCGACTCACGCGGCTCGGTCCTGGCGAACCAATGCAGGAACCGCTCATGCAGCTCGACCAGCCCCGCCGACCACTCCCGGGCACCCGCCCGCACACTCTCCCACCCCATGACCAGCACAACGCACCAGCCGTCCCACCGTCACGCAAAAGACCGTTGCAGTACTAGTAGTGCTTCGTTAGGTTCTGGGCTGTCTGCGGCGGCTTCGCGGGTTGGGTAGAGGTCGTCCGCAGGTGGTGCATGCACCGGCCCAGCACCTCAGCAGGTCCTGGAGGAGGTCGAGGACCTGGTAGAGGGTCAGGCCGGCGTGCGGACTTTTGGGTCGAGCCGCCGGAGGGTGAGGAAGGCTTGTGCGGCGGTGACGAGGGTGACGTGGTGGTGCCAGCCGCGCCAGGTGCGGCCCTCGAAGTGGTCCAGCCCGAGGCCGTGCTTGAGTTCGCGGTAGTCGTGCTCGATCCGCCAGCGCATCTTCGCCCACCGCACCAGGTCGGCGACCGGGGTGGTGACGGGCAGGTTCGATATCCAGTAACCGGTCGGAGTGTCCTGGCCGTCCGGCCATTCGACCAGAAGCGTCTGGGCGGGCAGGACACCGTCCCAACGGTTGCGCCCGCCGCCCGCTTCCTGGGCCGCGGCCAGGGACTGCTTGCCCGCAGGCCGGATGGTCAGGACCGCGAACCGTGAGGTCATCGCGCCTTTGCTGCCCCGGCGCCAGGTCACCTCGGTGAACCGGCCGGCACCGACCTCGGCCGCGAGGACCGAGACGGCTCGGGGTGCAGTGCGATAGCGGGGCAGCGTCGGCGGGCCGAGCCCGCCGTAAGCGGGCTGGTGCGGCTCGGCGTCCTGCGGGTGGGCGACTTCCTTCCCGGTCAGCGCCAGGACATAGGCCAGCCCGCGCTGTTCGAGACCGAGCCGGAAGGGGGTGCTGACGCCGTAGCCGGCGTCGGCGACCACGACCGGCGCCTTCATCTGCCAGGCGGCGAGCGTGTCGAGCAGGCCGAGCGCAAGGCGTCACTTCTCCTGGTGCACCACCTCGTCGGGGACTCCTGCCCTGCGGCATCGGTCCGGCTCGTCCGTCCACTCACGCGGCAGATACAACTGCCAGTTCAGCGGGCAGGACGCGGTGTCGGTGGCGGCATGGACGCTGACCGCGACCTGGCAGTTCGCCCGTTTGCCGACCGCCCCGCAGTACTGGCGGGCCACCCCGACCGAAGCGGTGCCGCACTTGGGGAACGACACATCGTCCACCACCCACACCTCAGGTGTGATCATCTCGGACAGCCGCTCGGCGATCCGCCGCCTGACCGGCAGCGGATCCCACGGCGACTGGTTCACGAACTGCTGCAGGGCCTGCGTGTTGCCGTCCGGCAGCCGCTCGGCCATCGGCTGGATGGACTTCCGACGGCCGTCCAGCATCAGACCCCGCAGATAACACTCGCCCCACCGCCGCTGATCCCGCCGCGGCACCGAGGCGAACACATCGGCAACGAACTCCGCCAACTCACCCCGGAGCCGTTCCACCTCCCCCAGCCTCATACCGGAGAAGATGCCCACCACCAGGGAAGATCACACAACGTAACGAAGCACTACTAGGGGGCTACGTCGTCATGTACGAGGACAACCCCACCGAGTACGCGAGCGCATCGCGGTACTACCGGGGCGGAGAGATAGTCCACGGCGTTTCGCGCTTCGCCACCGAAGACGAGGGGGCGGGGGACGACGGTTCGTCCGCCCCAACCGAATCCTGAACATGCTTGGCAGTCCCCGTCACCGCGCCTACGGCGACGGCGGGGTTCTCCGGCCTTCGAGCGCCGCTCCGGAAGTGGTTTGACGAGACACGTCGTGGAGGTAGCGGTAGGTCCGCGGTCGCAGCCGCATCGTGCTCGCGGTTTGCGATGCTGGTCAGCGGCATGGTTTCAACTGCTCGACGCGGCTAACGAACTCCGACCATGCAGTGGGCTCAAAGGCGAGCACTGGGATGGATGTGGCCTTGGAGTCGCGGAGGCAGACCGCGGGTACGGGGCCGAGGATCAACGCTACTTCGACGCAGTCGAGCCCTGCCGAGTCGCAGTAGCTGGACCTGGTCCATTGCAGGGGCCTCATGGTTCCTCCACTTGGCTGCCGACCTGGCAGTGCACTTGTCGTTCGACGTCGATCACGTAGTGCCGTAGCCGTCGGGCCGGTGGATCGGGAGCGCCGAGACGCCGAGGTCTCGTCGCATGGTCTGCCTTACCTCGTACAAGCCCTCCGAGGCGCGTTCCAATCTGTCCCTGATGTCTTCCAAGGGCTCCTCAGTCGCGATCTCCTGCTCGTACTGGCCGAGTAAGGCGTGGATGCGATGCAGTTGATGCACGATGTTGCTCGCGACAACAAGCACATCATCGCTGATCACCATCTGCGCCTCGGCGTATACGTCGCGCAGGATGCGGCGAGGTTCTTGCCGCTCTTGGCCCTGTTGAGGATTCGCCTGCCCAGAAGCGAGAGCGAGGTAATCTCTCGACAGCACGGAGTGGAACTGCCGTAGACGCTGGTTGAACGCCGCGTAGGAGGCTTGAACCGCCCCGGGTTCGTTAGAGATCTCAGTTGGTGGCTGTGAGCTGGGGTTTCGTGGTTGCTCGGTAGTAGTTGGCTTCGTATTCGACGGGC
>NZ_JBEYVS010000072.1:0-22012 GCF_040644095.1 Streptomyces sp. NPDC047028 | reverse complement strand
GGCGGGGTCTGCCCCGGCTCCAGCGGCTCGGGCTTGGCCGGCTGGTGCGGCTGCCTGCCGGTGAACGACGTCGAGCCGTCACCGATGAGCTTGGCGGGGCGGGAAGTGCCGGGGTCCGCGCCCTTGACGCTGTCCGAGTCCTGGTCACCAAGGGAGGAGCGAATGCTTCCGCAGCCGGCCAGTCCCGCGACAGCCGCCGCACTCGCACCAAGGCCGAGGATCCGCCTCCGGGAAAACGTGCGCATGAACATGTGATCACCGATGCGCCGGCCGTCGGCAGAGCCGAACACACCTATCCCTTCTCTAGTCCACTGACGCCGAAATCAGGCCGGACCTTCCACTGGGCCCATGACGTGATGGCCCGTCAGGTCGCCCGAATGCGAAGCACCCCACACAGTGGGGCAGCGTGAGACCGCTGACACAGGCCATTCACACGAGAGCAAGGTACTAACATTGCACCATTGGTGCAAATTTGCATCCAGCGCGTCCCTGAACAGAGTGTCCGATCGCGAAGGGAAGCGTGTCGGGCGAAGAACCAGGGCGCGGGGGTGATCAATTGGCCAGCACGATGGCCGAACGTGCGGTACGCCCTGGCCGAAGACCCCTGCACACAGGCAAGTCCCGAACTGCTGCTTGCAAGGTCCCTCCGCCGACGCAGCCGGAGTATTCGTACTTCGACGTCACGCGACCCTGACCGCCGGGTTGGAGTGGCCGATCAGCTACCGGAAGACACCCGTCGCGATGCACTGCGACGCCGGGCCCGTACGGCAAACGTATCGGCCCAGCGTGCCCCCTGGCCTTTACTCGGGTTTAGAACTACTCACCAAGAAACGATAATGACCGACAGTAAAGATATCTCCATCCTCTAGAATCATGGAGGTCTCTTTTGCAACGGCTTTCTTATTCACCTCCAATTGCTTACCGATCGCAAGGATCTCTACGGTATTCTGCTTTCTGCCGATTTGCACAGACGCAGACACTTTCTCAGAACACAGTGCGCAATTTCCTCCCGCCAGCTTCACCGGACCCCTCTTTCCGATGCGCACCGGCCGAGCGCGCACCTCGAAATCCGACTCGTCGATGGCTGCGTGACCGGGCTCGTCGGGGGCAAGCGGGACGATGAACATGGGAGAGTCGTCCGCAATTTCGTCCCGTTCACGTTGGTCTCGTCGCGCAAACCTTCCGAACCCGCGCGGGCTACGGGACCTGGATCTGTCTTTACGGTGCCCTTCGTCGTCCTTGTCTCGAGGTGTCTTCTTTTTCGATGCTTTAAACCCTATTCCAAACAGGTTACTCTTGATCTCTTCGGGTTCATCCCCTTCATTTCCGGTGAGCCATTGGTTGAACTCGGCGCTGGTCAGCTCTTGCTGAATGATTTCTTTAAGCTTCTCCGGACCGATCCCGAGCGCGCCGGCGATGGTCGTGAGACCCAGCCCGGTTGCGCCCGCCCACGCCCCCCCGGGGCGGTGGCCGAATTCGACCGGCAGCCCTGACAGCTCCGCGAGCCGATAGGACAGATAGCACCCGGTACAGGGCCGCTTGGTTCCTGCGACAATGACTGGTGCGCTCGCGCCAGACTTCAGATAGGCCAGCAGCAGGTTCTGCTCGGAGTGAAAACCCTCCTTGGCCGGTGTCATTACCATGAGCGCACCGGCATGCTCGCTGTCAGTGATCCACTTTGCGATCTTGCCTGCGTCCCCCCCAGCAATCGGCTTCTTCTTGAGATTCTTCTTTATGACGTTCAGTACGGAAATGAAGGCGGCTTTTTGCGTATCATCGACAGATGACACGTCATGGAGCAGTCGGCCCATCCTGTTTATAGCGTCCTCATCCACTGGGCCGCTGGAAGGGTCGAGTATGGAGACAATTTGCTTGAGAACCACTATGTCCTTGACGCTGACCTCTTTCTCTTTCTTACCGGCTTTCTTACTGGCGGCGATGACGTCTTGCATACCGGTGATGACGCCTTGCAAATTCTTCTTGCCACCTGTCGCTTTTTCGCTCGATTGCGCCTTGTTCGGGCACGCCAATACGCGTCCATTTACCTCCATGCACTCAAATTCGAAATCACCTTTCACTGCAAACGTCTCCAAGAGCGCGACGGACAGCTCACTCAATAGCTGCTGCACCCGGTTTTCCACTTTTGGCCTGGGCGGAGACGCCAGCCCATAATCCCTCCATGACCCCATTATGACGCTACCCTTAACTATGTCTCCGGAGTCAGTAAAAAGTTGAGCCAGAAATTGTTCCGCCGTCCCCTTTGTCGACGGGAGTGCCGCACTTTCGACAGGCCAGACGGTGCGCTGCTTAGCCGGCACCCCCTTCTTCTTCTCCGCTTCCAACTTTCCGTAGATGGGCACGAAATATTTGATGAATTCGTCAGGGTCTTGCCCTGTATGCTGCCGAGCTTCCTCCGCCCTCTCCTTCACATAACTCGAATACAGCTGCATTGCTTCTTTGATGCTGGAATATCGATCAGGAGACAAATCTTCCACATCCATGAGGCTGGGCGCCCGTTGAAGCTTCTTTTCCTCAGGTGAAGAAGTCATCGTATTCCGTCCTTCTATTCTCTGCGGCGATGGGCTATTCCAGGCTCTCCAGCGCTTTCATACGTTCCTCCTCGAACATGGCTCTGAGCTGGCCCCTGAGCTCCGGCGTCACGGTGATGGACTCGTCCTCGGCCAAAGAGTCGCAGAGTGCGGAAAGAACGTCTTCCGTGTGATCGACGATCTCGGCGGCGACCTGCTCCACGGGAGCGGTCGTGACGTCCGTCTCAACCAACGGCGGGGCGGGGCGGGTGTCTCCCCAACCAGGGTGGTCTCGCGTAGGCGCCTCACGAGCCGAGTAGCAGTACTTGTAGCCGTCTCGTGCCGGAAGGGCGTACCAGCCCTGGGCCCATGACTCGTGGGCAAGGGATTCCCAGCCGGGGAGCTGGTGGATGGGAATCACTTCATCGGTGATCGGCCTGTCGGACGAGGAGAATGCGGTATCGGTGATCAGACGCCTTGCCGCTTCCCCCGTACCCGCCGGAGGTTGACCAAGCCCCAGAAACCCCGCCACTGAGCCTGCAATGTCCTGTACGGGCTGATTCATGGCATGACCTCATCACTGGTACCTCGGGGGGGCATCCAGCCCGGGCGCCCCGACTGCCGTCGCCTCATCCAGGGTGATGATCCTTTAGCCTGGTGCGGGAACCGCAGCCCGGTCACAGCACGCATGGATTTCCCGGCTCCGCACTCCTGGATCCCATTCTTGCTCCGCACGGCAGGGGGCGCATTCGGGGGCGAACGCGCTGCTCAGGCATCGCGACCTGGTGCGCAGCTCTCTCCGGACCGTGATCGCAAGGGGCGGAGCGTTGCTGGGCCGTCAACCTGGCGTGCTGCATGGTGTGGATGCGCAGCCGACCGGCCGCTCACCAGGACAACTCACCCTACTGGCAGGCGGGTTCCACATCCGTGACCAAGGCTGGGATGTGCGGGACGAAGGGGGTCTCTGTGCCCGTTGCTTCTTCCGTTCGTCTTATGGCCGCCGTCGCGGCCGCCGACCACCACCAGGACCGTCGGGACGCCGCAATATACATCAGCGGCGTGCACCACGCCTCCCGGGGACGGGACGACCGCTCCAACCGCTCTCTGAAATAAGATAGAAAGTGGACATAACAGCAACAGCACTCGCCGGGCCGTGAACCTGGACGGCGGGCGGGGAATTAGGGCTTGGTGACGAAGGTCGGGGCGTCGGGGAGGGCAGCTGGCGCGGTCCCGGGCCTCGGTCCATGAGCGCGGCACGCACATGGCCCGGTCGATGGCAGAGTGCGCGCAGGCGGCGGTTTGCACGAGAGGGCGAGCGACCGGGGTGATCTCGATGAAACCTGCCGTTCCGGTGTACTGGCACCAGGCTCACGATGTGTGACGGCGACGCCAGTGCCGCGCTCCCATGAGCGTGGCGACGACGAGCGAGGCGACCACGGCGGCAGCCGCAGCCGCGACAAATCGGCTACCAGACAACCGCAGGTCGGCCCGCACCGCGACGAGCAGCGCGGCGACCGGCACGATCAGGGACAATCCGGTGCGCAGAAGGATCAGGACGCCTGCCGGTTGCCAGGCGGAGAGGCGGCGTACGCCGGCTCCCGAGGCACTCCCTCCGCGGTAATAGGCCTGAGCCCGGCGGGCCAGGCGAGTAGTAGCCCGGCGATAGGAGCCGCCCATCACTGGAATCCACAGGAGCGGCGCCATGAACCCCGCGACGATGAGCAGGCCCGTGACCAGCCAGCCGGCCGCGCGGCGCAGCCAGCCCTGGTCGTGCCGCTCCGGCTCGATGAGGCCGAGCAAGAGCGCGAGCCTTCGCAGACAGGCCAGGCGTGTCCCTGACGGGAAGCGGCCCTGGGAGACGGTGTCACGTGACTGCGCCGCCGCGGCCAGCCGGACTTCGGCCTCCGCGGCCGTGGCGTAAGCACCCTGGAGGACGAGCAGCTCTGCGGCTCGTCTGCGGGGGCAGCCACCGGTTTCAGCCAGAGAAGCCAATTCGAAGACCATTCGGGCCTGGGAAAGCCAGGCCGCGCAAAATGCGAAAGGGACCAGGATCATGAAGGGGCCACCGACAGCGCTGCCTTCGATCACGGTCCGTCGTACTCCGCGGGCGACGACGACCTCTCCCAGGTCTTCGGCACTCGCCCCGGGCCGGTCCGCCCTCAGACGCGCGACGGCCGCCACCGCATGGGCGTGCTCGCGCTGGACGGCGTGCAGCGCCATACCCTCCGGCAGCCGGACCGGGTCTGCCCATGCTGTCTTGAGGAGATCCCGGATTCCCGGGCCGGAGTCGTCAGCCTGCTGTGGTGGCTGGACGGCAGGTTCTCTGGGATCCATGTGCATCTCCGCTGGGTCACATACCCCCTTCTTCACTCGATGCTGCCTCAGCCGGGAGCGTGACGCACCCCACTGAGCTTCCTGATCATCTCGACGCCGAGACTCGCCCCGCCGTCGCCGAATCCGTCGGCCGACCGTCGACAGTGCGGTGTGTCCATCAGTCGAGAGCGCTTTCCCGATCGACAACGGGGGCGAGCCGGCTGTCCAGTCTTATCGAGTCAGGGAGGATGACGCGGCCATAGGGTCCCAGGCCGCATCCCGCTCCTACGGCGAAATCTTCGACAACCTTAGACCAGGCCGGACCAAGCTCTGCGGGGGCAACCAGGAAGCCGAGGTGGTGATCTTGGGGTGACACCGGTTCTCCGCCACTCCAGTAAGTCGCCTTGGTCCCCGCTCATCCGGAAACCTTCGGCGTCACGGAGTAGCTGTAGGGAGTGGGTGCCGGCTGGGAAGAGGAGTCGCCGGATTGGGCATCAATGGGAGTCAAGTCCACCGAGACCGACATGTCCGTACCGTAGGTGGCGGTATATTTGCCGGTTCCGTCGAAAATGACGGTGCGCGTGGCGGGATTTAGAGAGAAGGTGCTGGGCAGGGCCGGCGGATGATATTTCGCCGTGCCGTACTTCGTGTTCGGTCCGAGCAGATCATACAGGGGTACGTTGGTGAGGTTTTGACCGATGCAGGCATCATTGGACGGAGGGCTGCAATTCTTTACCTTGTAGTCCCCGTTTCCGATCAGATCCGCATGGAGGCCTATGTTCCCGACGGCTTTGACGGACTGCAGAACGACGTACACCTGAGCCTTCATGTGAGGGGGCACCAAGATGTTTTGAGCGGATGCCGTATAGGTCTGCTGGTCGCTGGTGGTTTGCGTTTCGGCCTGACTGAAGCTGATCGTCTGCGCCAGATCGACGCCGGCGCCGCCCGCTGGCGCAGCGAACTTGGCGGTCGTAGTAGTACTCAAGCCTGTCGTGAGAGTAGTACTCAAGGTGGTGTTGATCGCCCGACTGAACGACTGGGTGGTCATGGTTTGCGGATAGTCACTTGGATTGTTAAGCGTTGTTGACCCCACGTACCAGGTGTCAGCAGGAGAGGTCTGCTCCACGCCCACCGGTACAGCCGACGCGTTTGCCGAGGAGATCCGGCTGGTGTCCTGGCTCATGAGTTGCCCGTTGGGTTCGGCGTAACCCGCATAGTAAATAGCCTGCGTGCCCGTGACGTCGTTCAGGTTGACGATCGTGGGTGCTTCGGCGTGAGCGGTGGTCGGTACGAGGATCGACATGCCCAACGAGACGGGAACGATCGCCGCTACTACCTTGAGTGCACCGTTCATCTTTTGCACGAGCCCTCCCGATTCGGAGTGCGCACTTCCAGTGCGCTTATGAAATCTTGCTTATCAGGAATGACCTGGCAGCCGCTGCCGAGCTGCCAGATATTCCGTAACTAGCTACGTTCGCACTGCCGGCGTCCCTATCGCCGATACGTCCGTCAGGAACATCAGGAGCGTAGGTCCCGGAGTGTATATTCCATATAAAAGATCATTTACAGGTCACGCTGCATATACTGCAAATAATGCGTGGAACTCATTTATCTACGCTTAAACGCGTAGTCCACACACATAACGCATGAAGCGAAAGGCGGGCGATGACGTTGCTGTTCTCGGTCGAGGTGACCGGCACGGCACGGGTGCCGACTCGAACAGCCCGTCAAGCATGCGCGGATCGCCCAGAACGCGGAGACTGATCGCGGGCGTAAGGAGTTGCTCGTGGTTCCTGCATTCCTTGCAAGGGTGGTCGCATCGCTGTTGGGCCGAGGAAGCTGGTCACTGCACGTCAAGGCGGCCGGGACAGCGACGGCGGTCCTGGCGCTGGTGATGCTGGGCGGCTCCTGGGCTGTCGTTGCCGCCGAAGCCGGGGCCGGCGGTGCGAACCTCACGTCGTATCCGAGGGCACTGTGGTGGTCGATCGAGACAGCGACCACCGTCGGCTACGGCGACTTCTACCCGGTTACAGCTTGGGGAAGAGTCGTCGGTGCCGTCGTCATGGTCGTCGGCATCACGACGTACGGTATGGTCACGGCTGCCCTGGCGACCTGGTTCGTCGCCCGCGAGCAGCGACGGCACCGGGCACACCAACTGCGCGACGCCGCCACCGAGGCCCTGCACGAACGCTTCGACCGATTGGAGCAGCTGCTCAACCGCGACCGAGGCGCCGATTGAGCCGGGGTCACTGAGGCTGGACTCGTGGACGCGAAACCGGGCGGACGGATCCTCGCCCGACGCACCCTGAAGCGGGACGACATCGCGGTGGTCCCGCGGCACCTGGCGGCGGAGCCCGGCCTTTCCATCGGACGCGGCGGGAAGCTGTCAGGGATCTGGCGCCAACGACACGGCGGCCGGGGACCGAGTCGCCGCCACACGACGCGCTGATGGTGCCAGAACGAGCCAGGCGACCGCCGAGACCGACATGGCATCGGCGCGGCGCCGGCGCCTCCGTGCCCACGACCTTAGATTCCGCTTACACCCCGCATGCCTAAACTCGCTGCACTGCAAGTGAAAACGATTTGCAGTAGCCAGAGCGGACACAGTGGGTCGAACCTCCCCGTAATCATTCGAGCACCGTCGATGCCCCGGCCCCTCGCGCTGCACCAACCTCGGGAGGCGTCGCACCGAGAGCGCCTCACGACGCTCGAGGGGCGCGGGGTAACACCGGACCGTGTCAGCGCCTTGCCCTTCGATGGGGCCGACCACACAACCCGCCCTCCACTTAGCACCTGCCCAAGCGGGACAGAACACCACGAGGAGCAAGACCATGCACGTGCCGGCGCATTCGGGCGACGCGCCCACCCCAACGTCCCAGAACCGGCCGTCGCGGGTGGGGCCCGCGAGTCGCACGGACTCATCGATGGCAGGGGCCCCGGGCGCGGAGGAAGTTCAAGGCGCTCTGTTCGTGCTGCCCCATGCCGTTGCGCACGGCGGCGACGACGGGTGGGCCTCGGCGGCCCTTCGTACGACCCGTGCCGTCGAGGGGCCACAGGTCGCCACAGACGTTCCGCACCGAGTGCTCACCCAGGTCGTGCGGCAGCATTCGCACCCGCGCATTGCGCGGCGGCCGGCGGGAAGCCGGAGTTCCCCGCGTACCTGCCATCGTGAAATGTCTGCTGGCACCGCAGCGGTGGACACTCCCCACTCCTGTGCCAGCGAGGCCCGATGAGCACTTCGACGAACAACGACAGCCCTCGGACCGCGTCTTCCCAAGCGTCGCGACAAACTCGGACGGGCCGCTTCCCGCATCTGCGGCGGGACTTCGCCGCCTCCCTCGTTGTCTTCCTGGTCGCGCTGCCCCTGTGCGTCGGCGTGGCCGTCGCTTCGGGGGCCCCCGCTGAACTGGGCCTGCTCACAGGCATCGTGGGCGGCCTCGTGACCGGCATGATGCGCGGCAGCAGCCTGCAGGTGTCCGGACCCGCAGCCGGGCTGACCGTGCTCGTGTCCGAGGCATTGAAGCAGTTCGGCCTGCCGATGCTCGGTGCACTGGTGCTGGCTACCGGCCTCCTGCAGATTCTGATGGGCGCTCTGAGAATCGGCCGCTACTTCAGGGCCATTTCAGTCTCGGTCGTCGAGGGGATGCTGGCCGGAATCGGTCTGGTGCTCATCGCCGGACAGCTGTATCCCGCGTTGGCCACAAAGGCCCCGGGCCCGGGCCTGGCGAAGCTGACCGGTCTGCCGGGGGCGTTCGTGGCTACCCTGGACAACAGAAGCGGGCTCGTCTCGCTGACCCTGTGTGCGGGCACGGTCGCCGTGCTCGTGCTGTGGAAACGCGTACCGGCGAGGATCCGTGTCGTACCCGGCCCGCTGGTCGCTGTGGGCCTCGCCACGTCGGCCGCGTTCGCGCTGAACCTGCCCGTGGCCACCGTGGAGGTCACGGGTCTGCTGGAGGCTGTCCAGCCCCCTCCCCTGAGCGCGTTCGGCGCATTCACCGGCGTCAGCGTGCTCGGCACTGTCCTGGCGTTCACGCTGATCGCGTCCGCCGAGTCGCTCTTCAGCGCGGCGGCAGTGGACCGGCTGCACGACGGACCGCGTACCCAGTACGACCGGGAACTCATCGCCCAGGGCGCCGGCAACACGGTCTGCGGCTTGCTGGGCGCGCTGCCCATGACCGCGGTGATCGTGCGCAGCGCGGCCAACGTCCAGGCGGGCGCCCGGACGAAGGCCTCCCGTGTCCTGCACGGCGTCTGGCTGCTGCTGTTCGCGGCGCTCCTGCCCGACGCGCTGGCCCTGATCCCCGTCCCGGCCCTCGCCGGCGTCCTCCTCCACGCGGGCGCCAAACTCGTCCCCGTGCGCTCCCTGGCCGGTCTGTGGGGCGAACAACGCGGGGAAGCGCTGATATTGGTGGCCACGGCGGTCTCGATCGTAGCCGTCAGCATGTTTGAGGGCGTACTGATCGGTCTGGCTCTGTCGGTGGCCAAGGCCGCCTGGGAGGCGTCGCACGTCCGGCTGGAAGTCGTCGACACCGGCACCGGGACCACCGAGGCGCGTCTCTCGGGCAATGCGACCTTCCTGCGGCTCCCGAAAATCCTCGACGCTTTGGAATCGCTGCCGCAGGACCGCCGTGTCCGCCTCGACCTCTCCGGCCTCCATCACCTCGATCACGCCTGCCGACTGGCCCTGCACCACTGGGCCGAACACCACGGCACGGCAGGCGCACAGCCGGTACGCCTGACACCGCCGCCGGCCCGCGGCACTCGGCAACCTACGGCCGCGGCCTGAAGCCCGGCCCAACTCGGCCGACGCAGCGGTATGCGCTGCCCTGGCACCGCAAGGCCGCCCAGCAACGTCTCACTTCTCCACAGGGTCCGATGAAACCAGTACTGAGCATCCTGCGTCGCTCCGATCACACCACTGGGGTAAGCAGGCGGAGACCGTGGCTGCTGCTCGCCTTGGGCCTGTGCCCGATATTGACTGCAGCATGCGGCCCGAACATCCCGGCGTCCGGCCACAGATCGGCACGCGAGCCTGCGCTGACGCCCTCGCACATGGCGCCGGACAGAACATCCATCGTGGTGGGCAATCGCGCAGCCGAGAACACCATACGCATCTACGAGGACGCTCGCTGCCCCTTCTGCGCACGGTTCGAACGCGCTGCCGAACCGCTTCTCTCTCGCCTGGCAAGGGGGGGTGACGTGAAAATCGAATACGTCTTGGCCTCGTTCCTCGACGACAGGCTCGGGGGGTCCGGCTCGGTCCGGGCCGCCAATGCCATGCGCGCGTCTGTCCGCACCGGACACTTCCCTGAGTACCATGCCGCCCTGTACGCGCATCAGCCGCCCGAGCAGCTCGACGGCTACCAGTCCGGCTTCCTCCTGAGGACGGCGAACACCGTCCCCGGGCTCCGGGACAGGGAATTCGACCGAGACGTCAAGCACTTGGAGCACCTCGCCTGGGTGGAACGGTCTGAGCACGCGTATGAGGCAGTGGCCTCAGGCACACCATCCATGCACGTCAACGGCCGCGCTGTCCCTGTCGATTCCCAGCATCACATGTACGACCGCAAGGGGATAGCCAAAGTCTTGGACTCCCTTCTGCATCGGCGTCATTAGGGCAGAATCCACGGGCAGGGGCCCGGCGGCTCGTCCGCGAGATACGGCTCCCGGGTGTCAAGAACGGCGCCAGGGTGCCGGTTTCCTGGCAGCGGCCAGCACACTTTGCTCGCCCGGGGGCAAAGTGCCCGCGCGCGCCCTCCAGAGAGAGGAATTCCATGTCTCCGTCAGGCAGCACGAGCGCGTACGACTCCCCGGGCCGGTGCCAGAGACCGTGAACCTCATGGACCGTGCCGGTCTGCGGGTATCTGTATTTGTCCGTCGTGAGGGGGCGCGCGTTCCAGTCGGCCGTCGTGAAGGCATCCGAGCGGTCAAAAGCCACGGAGATTCACCGTCTTTGCTCGCAGGGACACGGGCCCACATGTCCCGTTGAGAGGTCTGCAGCAGGAAAGAGCATCCACCAGTGCTGTCCGCCTCGGTTCGGTCCTCGTCGAGAACGGCCCAGCCGAAGACGTCCCCAGGAAGCGGCCGCGATTGAGTGGCGGTCGCCCCAGGGGGCGGCACACTCTCCTGCTGCACGGTCCGCTCCGCATCCTGCAGAGCGGCGTGGTACCGGACCACGAACTGAGGATGCGTGAGCAAGGAGTTTCTGAGCGTTGCGTTGTGAGCGTGACATCGCTTTCGTCGGACCTATGGTGGTTCGTCGGTCGACTGCACGCCAGCGGTTTCTCCCCCGTCAGCCTGGAAGGACGGTCGCGACCCACTGTCACTCGCTGATTGCGCACCGGAAAGGCTCGAACGGAGCTGCGCCACCCATTGGGCCATTCACGGGAGATCATATGCGTCGTCAAGGAGCATTGCTGCTGCGGAGGCTGCCGTGCGGTCGCTCTGCGGCCGCTCCGGCACGGCCACATCTCTCTCCTGCCGGCGCGAAGGCACCCAAGACGAGCAATCCTTGTTCGGGTGAGCGAGGATGGCAATGGAGCGCAACTCATACAGGTACCGGAGAGAGGAGCTACCGATTCACGGAAGCAGGCACTCCACAGGACCAGGAATGATCATGAGTCAGCCTCCACAACGAGATCAGTCCGACATCTCCCAATCCGTTGCTTCGTTTCTAGGCGGCAACCCATTGCCCGACGGACTCCCCCAGCATGTACAGACGCTCGCGGAAAATAAGACAACGAACACCCATCCCGCTGAACGTCAGAGTAACCGGCAGCTCAAAATCACAAATGATTGGCTTACCTGGGGCGACGCCAATGAATTCATCCGCATCGATGGATGCAGGATAGGTGTGGCACGTAGCGGAGTTCTCTACGTCGCGAAAGAGGGCGGCCTTCATCTCCTGATGTGCGCCGGAAGCAAGGTACGTTTCGCGGATGTCACCTACAACGGCATTCTACTACGACGGGACGGCCGGCAGATCGAACTTGGTGAGAGGCAGGAAGATGTTGAAATTTATCCGGATTCAGATGAAGAACTGGACAGCGAGAATACGAATCGGAACGGTATAACGACGGAAGCGAATTTGGTACGGCGTGGCCAAGAGGGCGATGATGAGGCACCCCCTGATGATGAGACCCTGGAAGATTTCTTGCGGGATGAACGCGATACGGAAGACGCGCTCCGAGACATCGAAATAGGAGAATGGCCTACAACTTCCACTCGTGATACGTCCGGGCTGGGCAGGGAACGGAAGGTACAGACGCCTTCCGACGAGATCGACGGCGTAGAGGGCGACGAAGCGCCATTCGTCATCCAACGCGACAGGCTCCTTTACCGCGGTGGCGGACCGGTGCACTTCGAAGGCCTACCTGTTCGTTTGGACGGAAACGACTTCCTGTACATCGTCATGGACGGAAATCAGAGATACCTCATCGACGGACGCGGCACCCGGGTGAGCGTCTGGATAGCTGGTATCGACGCGACAACTCGGGCGTTGACCGTGGCGGGTGACACAATACGGCTCAACTTGCTTGAGTCGACCACGGCCGACCTTGACATGGATGACGGGTACCAAGATGAGGAGAAACGCCCAGCCACTCCGGATACACCACCGCCGTCGGAGTCGGTGTCGGATCAGTCTCTGCCCGGTTGGGACAAAGAGGCCGGCCGCTGGAGCTCCAGCGCTCTAAGCGGGCATCCGAAGGTGGATGACTATCCGCACCCGAAGCAGTATGACATTCCAAAATATGAAGAAGCGACGTTCTGTACCATCTGCCGCGAACCTGTGTTCGCACCTGCTCAACAGGAAGAACAGGAATCGGCCGTGTACCGGTGTCCGTTCTTCGAAGTGGACAGCCACCGCGTGAGGATCAAGGACGAACCACAGTCGAAGTTGGGCCTCTACTACCACCAGGACTGCGTCCCGAGGCCCGAATGCCCTGCGTGCGGAGCCGTCTTCGCCTCCGTCACGGCCCCCGGCAAGCGGCCGGCCCGGCCCCAGCGTAAGGTCTGCCTGGCCGACCGCTGGAAAGGCGGCATCCCCCAAGGTCTCAACACGAGTCTTTGCTACGCAGCGGCCACCGCGACCGCAGCCAATGCCCACGAGGCCGAGTGGACCGTCGACGACGTCGCTCACGCCTACGTGCGAACCCCCTCCGGCAGGAGGAGTAGCAGCGCGCAAGCCTATCTAGCGGCCTACGACGAGGCAGCCAAGACCCTCAGCCCGGGGGCGAGCGTCACCAGCGTCCATAAGGTGATGGAACTGGACCAGTACGGTCGCGGCTGGAAGGCCTCACTCAGCGGACTGCTCCAGTGGGGGCACCCCACATTCCCCACCACTGAAGTTCCCCATACCACCCTGCTCGGAAAGAGCCTCAATTTCGACCAGTACCAGCGCATGATCGACACCAATCACCTGGTCATGGTTGGCGATGATAACCACTGGGTGGTGGTCTTCGGATACGAAGTGGCAAGCGATACGATCCCACAGGCCCAACTGTGGTACTACGACCCCCTGACCGACAAGGAAACCAATAAGCCGGTCAATGACTTCATAGCAGCACGCGCGGAAACAGCGGATACCATCATCGTGTGAATCGGCCCGGGCGCCAAAGGGTGGTCAGAGCCGCGGCTCGGCTCTGACCACCCGGCCCTCCGCTCGTCGGCTACTGCACCGCCGTCGAGCTGAGCACGGGGTCCGGCGAGGGGTAGCAAGCAGTCGGCACACTCAGCGTGAAGATCCAGATCGGCACCGCGGCCGAGAAGGTGAGACCCGGGTTTGTATAGCTGTTGCCGCCAAGCTGGGTGTTGATGACTGTGCCCGCAACCCCGGCCGTCAACTGCAGATTGACCTGCGGAAGGGTGAAAGTGCCTCCGCCTGCTATGGGGCCGGGCACGCTCAGGACGATGTCCTTGCCCTTCACAGCAACGGAGGGAGTCGATCCCAGCCCCGAACCCCCGGACAGCGTGACGCCGGCCACGGTCGCGTTAGCGGGAATCGGCATCGTCAGGTTCAGGCCACTGATCGACTTGACGGTGTAACCGCTCACAGAGCGAGGCACGGTAAGCGCGTCCGTGGCGATCGTGACGGTGAAGGTACTACCCGGCGATACGCGATCAGGCGCTGTGGCATTTGCGCCCGCGTCGAGCGAGAAGCTTTGCGGAGAAGTGAAGGAGGGCGATGCCTGGCACTGGAGGGGAACCGGCATATCCTGAGCGATTGCCGGACCGGCGGTCAGTCCTCCCAGAGCGGCTGCGGCAGCAAGCAGGACCAGTAACCGGGTCGTTGAAGACAAGGAACGCATGACCACCCTTTCGGCATGGGTGAAGGAAGCGCGACCACGCGGTATGAACGAGGTCGGCCAGTCGTGTGCATGACAGCATTCGGAGTGCAAGAACACAAGGCGCACGGCCCAGCCGGAAGGCCGGTGCGGCGGACTTGACGTTTGTCGCCGCTGCGCTCACGGTGCCGGTCGCGTACGAGGAGGGAAAGCCAGACGTCTGCTGCACGCTGCCCGTCCGAGCGGACGGCTGACGGTACGGCTCACCGCCGTGGAGTGGAATACCGGCTGCTGTGGTGCGGGAAGAGGTCTCTGCGGATCGGCGACAGGCGTGGCTTCAGCTGAGGGGGAGGGAGGCGGCGAGACCGCACGACGTCCGAGACCGGCTCGGAATGGGTCGCCGGCCTCGTACCACGAGACGGCGTGGACTCCGCCCGACCCGAAATCTCCCCCACGGATTGGGCCAGCTAGCAGGCTTCCCTAGGAGTCGGAGTCCGGCACCTCCCGTGCCGCAGCGTACGCCTGAGTCGGCGTCATGGAAACGCCATTCACATTGACTGTCGCGAATCGGCTGACCTCGGCACAGGATGCCGCTCTGTCAGCCGTGAAGACGTGTGCGTCGGCCAGCGCTTCGTTCCTCAAGGCGGATGCCGGCGGCGTCGGCTCATTCGGGTACCCCGTGCCGCGCGGCCAGTCGTTTCCGATCACCAACGTCAGTCGGCTGTCTCGGCCCTGCTTGAGGTGGGAGCCGGTGATGCCGAGCGCCGCAGCCACGGTACGCGCCTCGGCTTCCCGGCCGGGGCCGTAGGTGAGTGTGGTGGCCTTCGCCGGACCGGGAGCATTGGAGGCGGTGGTGGCGGAGCTGAAGCCCCTGCCGATCAGGGATTCGGCGACGGCGGAGGCCCGGCCGGTGATACTGGTGCCATTCTGTACCGTCACGGCGATCCGCGACGAGGGCACCGTCGTGGCCGAGGGGGTCGCAGGGGCCTTCCCTGACTTCTTGCCCGAGCCCGTGGACAGAGGAACGTCCTGGGCGATCGCGGAGAACAGCTTCTCGGCAGCCGGAGCGGGTACGACGCGGTTGCTGTCGTCAGGGTCCGGATCACTCTGCATCGTGGTGAAGGTCGCGCGGCCGGCGGGCACCTTGTTCAGGTCTCTTGCGAGGCTGATGAGCTTGTCGATGCTGCCCAGACCGTCGTCGACGGTCAACGCCCTGGTAGCTGCGTCGGCAAGCGAATAGAGGGTGGTGGGGTGAGTGAGTAGGTCCGTGCTCTTTACCTTGCGGAGCAACGCGGCGAGGAAGAGGTGCTGAGTACGCGTGCGGCCGAGATCGCTGCCGTCGCCGAACGCGTGCCGGGCCCGAACGAACTGGAGGGCAGCCTCGCCCTTCAGGGTGTGGGTGCCTTTCGACAGCTTCAGGTGTGAGTAGGTGTCGTAGACGTTGTCGCTGACGCAGACGGCGACTCCTCCGACGGCGTCCGACATCTTGACCACACCAGAGAAGTCGAGCTTGATGAAATGGTCGATGGGAATTCGGGTGAGCTGATGGGTCGTAGCCACCTGGCACGCCGGTCCGTACTGCAATGCGCTGTTGATCTGACCGTAGTAGCCGGCCGTGGAGGCGTGGGTCTCCTCGTCGTTACAGGAAGGTATGCGGGTCATGGTGTCGCGAGGAATACTCATCACTGTGGTGTTGGAGCGGTCGGCGGATATGTGTACCACCATCTGCACGTCGGCATTTCCGTAGCCGGTCTGGACCCCAGTGCTCGCACAGCCGCCACCGAGTTTGCAGTCCGCCTTACTGGTCCGGCCGTCAGATCCCATGACAAGGATGTTGATCGGCTTGCGTCCGAAGGCATCGGCCGTCTCGGCGCCGCCTCTTCCCTCCAGCGAGACGCTGTGAATCTTGCCGTTCAGGCGCTCGTAGAACCACCAGCCGACGCCCGCGGTCGCCAGAACCAGAATGAACATGCACATCGAGGCGAACTTCACAAAGCGCCTGCCCCTCCGTAGCGTACGGGCTCGCCGATGCGACCGCGGGCCGGATGCGCCAGGAGCCGTACGGGCGGCGGCGCCTTCGTAGGGCAAGGGGACGCCTTCACAACCGCCTGTCCCCTGCGCGGATACCCGGACCGTACGACCATGTTCTACCGGTCCGAGCGGGCCATGTCCCGAGTCGTTCATCATCCACTTCCGCTATACGTCAAGTTTGCGTCACGTCGGCGCCGCGTAGTCGAGACAATCCGGCCAAGCCCGGTTCAGTCCCCGCCGACTGATCTGGACGTGTCCCGTCCCGCTTTCGCGCCCCCATGCACCGTCGTCCTTGTTACATCACGTGCACTAAGGCCCGTGTGAGGCGGAACGTGCCGCCGGTGACCTGAACGGGGCTCAGGACACGGAGTCGGGGCGGTACGTAAAAGCGGGTGCGGACGTCTGACCGTCACCAGCCTTGCCGTAGCGCGTCTGCCCACTTGCTCTCCTGTCATCAACTAGCTGTCGTTCAAGAACAGTTCATGGGGAGACACATCTCGACACCACAGCACGCGGCGTTCCTCCGGCGGTCACGGTCACGCAGGGGAAGTCGCAGACGACTTGGCGGTGTCGGAGTGAGGCAGGCCGACCCCCCACCCGGGTTGAACGCCGCTGGGGCGCTGCCGGCATTCACGGGTCTGCGTGGCCAGCGGCTGCGTGCTGGTGCCCGGGCGAGCGGGGACGGCACGAAAGTGCTCGCGGTAAGGGCCGGGAATCGCCTGAGCATAAGGATGCCTCCCCCGTCGTGAGTTGGACGGCCGAGTGTCGCCGCCCACTCCGGAAAAGTCCACTCGTCGGGCCGCCTTTGGAACCGCGCTGGAGCCATGGGATTTCGGGTCCTTCTATGTGCGAGACTCGTCCGTGAGGCGGAGGACTCATCTCCTCTTCTACTCACCAAGGTTGAAAACACCGTTGCGCTTCTGCATATCGTCTGAAAATCGACGCTTCACGACGGGCGGCGGGTTCATCCCAGCCAGGTCTGGGGGGGTGGCCCAAGGCGTGCGCGCTGATCCCATTCCTCCGAACAATTGCCAGTTCCTGTAGACACCGGGCTGAGGTAACCGGGTTGGCCGCCTCGCGTGACCGCCATCCGGAGGTCAAGCTCTCCGCTGTCACGCGCCGGCCTGCCAGGACAGGGACTCAACGAGCCGCCACACCCGCACCAGGGGCGGGCTGTCGGCACCCGGCGCCGCGCGGCGGATCGTGACCGCCGGCGGTCTTCGCGACGGCCGTGCATCGACTGGTGCCGTATGTACGGGCTGACGAATCGACAGCTTGCGGGGTTCAGCGCTGCCTACGTCAGCGAGGAAGGATCAGAGGGCGTCAGCGATCTGATCAAGAAGCTTGCCAGCTCGTCAGATGCACCAAAAACGCTCCCTTTCCCAACACGGGTCCGGTCAACCTACCGAGGGGACCAGCGCCAATCCATCGAGCGACGGCGGGTTGCTCTTTGAGTTCGAGGAGCTCCGCACGCGCGACGGCGGGCCGTGGTCGGCCTGTCGGGCCAGTCTGGCACGCCTGAGCCACTCATGAAATACTGGGAATGAGTGGAAGGGAGGAGCGGTATGGCCAGTCCGTCGCCTGAACTTAATAAAGACCACATTCCACCAGTAGTCTCCAGCTTCCTGAAAGAGAACATCCCGTCCACCGAGATTATTGACTCCCTGAAGTCTCCCTCCACGGGCAAGACCATTCCACATAAGGACGAGGTCAAATCCACGAAAGGTCAAGGGGTTTTCGTGGTGGGGCACGGAACCTCCGGCTCGCCTGCATCGGTACCCGTCGGCACCGGCAATAGGGTGCATCTTTACACCAGCCCAGGCAGAAATATCGCAGTGATGGCGCTTCCCCACATACTCAGCGGTGAAGCTCAGGCAACCGAATCAGAGTCCAACTCAATACCAAATTTCGAATTGGCGCCCTTCACGGCAGCACAAATATCCCTTATCGAAAAGATCTCCGGCAAAATTAAAGAAACAATTGTCGTGGGCGGAAGCCAATTGCCCAGCCGTATTCGCCTCTGCACCGGCACATGCAAGACCTCGCATGACTGTGATGGCCTTCTGGCCAAGTATTCCGACATTTACCTGATCATGTGTCGCGGCGACACGGGAAGTACCGTCGACTACCCGGGAATGAAAGCCGCCGAGGTCTTCAAATTTTCCTCAGAGGTTCGCGACATTTTCGAGCGCACATTTACGGAGGAGAAAAACGTACGCCAGGAGCTGTCGGTCCTGACGGACGGCGCCAGGAATAAATATCTTCTTGCCAGCGCCGAGTTGAACAGTTGGTATGCAGGCGAGATCGCGGGCACATACTATCCGCTTGTCAGGAAATCATACACCGAATTCCGCAAAATTTTGGGCATCATTCCCACTGATCACCACGTTCGTTCCATAACCGAATTTTCCGAGGCCGTCTTGATTTTGCTCATGCAATGGAACACCGCTCATATTTCCGCGGTTCGCGACCTTGTTGGAAAAGCTGCGGAAGAAGCTGAGGAACAGACCGAAGAGGTGGAAACAGATCCTGCTCCTGAGCAGGTCACGGCGATCGTCAGCAACCTCAGGTCTCTGGCAGGCGTCATCCAGCAAATCGGAAAGCAGCTGCCGCCGTCGTAAATGGTTGACCTTGAGCGGCGCCACGGGTCAGGGTGCGAGCGGCGCGGTTTCCCAGGCCCGCGCCGGGAAGGTGAACCACCGTGAGCACGCTGATCGGCCCGAAGGACATCGAGGCCGCCGCCGGGCGGATCGCCGGGCACGTCGTACGGACGCCGACCACGGACAGCCCCGGCCTGTCCGAACTGCTCGGCGTACCCGTCACCGCGAAGCTCGAACTGCTGCAGCGCACCGGCTCGTTCAAGGCGCGCGGCGCGGTGGCGAAGCTGCTGTCGCTGAGCGAGGCCGAGCGGGCCGCGGGCGTGGTGGCGGTCAGCGGCGGCAACCACGGGATCGCCCTCGCGGTGATGGCGGCCGCCCTGGACGTCAAGGCCACCGTGGTCATGCCGCGCACCGCGCCCGCCCGGTCGCTCGCCGCCGCCGAGCGGGCCGGGGCGTCCCTGCGGCTCACCGACGGCATGGACAGCGCCTTCGAGCTGGTGACCCGGCTGCGCGACGAGGGGCTGACCCTGGTCCACCCGTTCGACGACCCGCTGGTGATCGCCGCGCAGGGCACGGTGGGACTGGAGTTCGCCGCGGACGCCGGTGAGCTGACGGACGTGCTCGTCAGCGTGGGCGGCGGCGGTCTGATCGCCGGGGTGGCCGCCGCGCTGCGGGAGCGCCGCCCGGGCGTGCGGGTGTGGGGCGTGGAGACGGAGGGCGCCGAGGCCATGTCGGCCGCGCTGAAGGCGGGCGGGCCGGTGCCCGTGCCGGTGTCCTCCCTCGTCACCACGCTCAGCGCGCCGAGCGTGTCACGGCTGACCTACGACCATGTGTCGGCGCTGGTCGAGGAGGTCCTGGTGGTCCCGGACCGGGAGGCCGTACGCGGCTGCCTGGACCTCGCCGAGCACGCCAAGCTGTGGGCGGAGCCGGCCGCGGGCTGTCTGCTGCCCGCCGCCCGGGAGGTCGCGGCGCGCGTCGGCGACGGCGTCCGGCTGGGGCTGGTGGTCTGCGGGGGCAACGCGTCGCCCGGTGACGTCCTCGGCTGGGCGGACGGGTTCGGACTGGGCTGACCGGCGTCTTAAGCCGGCCGGAGACGCCCGCTCCCATCCCGTGGACCACTCCGGGGAGTTGAACGAAAGACAGCGTTGTCCAGGGAGCCGCGACTCTTTGAACACACCCCCGCACGGCCCGCGTACCTCTGTGCACAACGGCAACCGGTGTGTCAGCGAGGGATGGTCATGGGCAAGGCGCAGGTGTCCGCACACGAGTTGGTCGCAGGACGGTACCGGCTCCTGGAGGTCTTCGCCCGCGAGACCAACCGCCTGTGGTGGTACGCCGAGGACGTGGCGGTGGACCGGCCCCGCTTGGTCGCGCAGACCGCCCTGCCCGAGCCCGGCCCGGCGGACTCGGCGCCGCGGGCCACCGCCCGGATCGTCCGGACCTCGGAAACCATGCGGCTGCTGTGCCCCGGCCGGGTGGCCCGGGTCGTCGACGCCGTCGTCGAGGCGGGCACGCTGTGGACGGTCACCGAGTGGATCGACGGCACACCGCTCGGTCAACTCCTCCACCAGGAGGGGCCGTTCCCGCCCGGCCGGGCGGCCCGGATCGGTCTGGACGTGCTCGACGTCCTGCGGGCGGCGCACGACGCGGGCATCACGCACGGCGAGCTGAGCCCCGACCAGGTATTCGTGCGGGCGCGGGGTCCGGCCCTGGTCGCGGGCTTCGGCCTGGCCGGGGCGACCCTGGTGCCCCGGGTCACCGCACCGTCGTACGCCTCTCCGGAACAGGCCCGCGACGAACGCCTCGGACCGGCCGCCGACCTGTGGGCGCTCGGGGCGATCCTCTACACGATGGTCGAGGGCCGTCCCCCGTTCCGGGACCGCGGCCGGCCGGACGCCACGCTGAAGGCGGTGGACCGGCTGCCGTTGCGCGCGCCGCTGCGCACGGGTTCCCTCACCAGACCGTGCAGGGCCTGCTGCGCAAGAACTCCCGCGAGCGGCTCACCCGGCCGGTGGTCCGCGAGGCCCTGGTCCGGGCCCTCGACGAGGAAGAGGAGGCCGGCCCGGCGCCGGCCGACGGCCGCGGTCGGCGCGCTGCCGCCGGGTCCGTACGGCACGGCGGCGTCCGGGCGGCGCTCGGGCGCCGGGGGCCGGGCCGGGGCCGACGGGCCCTGGCCGCCGGGTGCGCGCTGGCCGTCCTCGCCGTCACCGTCGCCGCGCTGGCCGCGACCCACCACCTGCCCGGCGGCTCCACGACGAGCGCCTCACCCGGGGCGAGCGCCGTGCCGTCCCCTTCGGCCACCCGCACGGACGGCACCGGCGGGGGCACCGCGAGCGCCCGGCCCGGCGCGGGCACCGGTTCGGCCTCCGCCCTGCCGGACGGCTACCGCCGGCTGACCGCGCCGGAGGGTTTCTCCGTGGCCCTGCCGCCGGGGTGGAAACGGCTGTCCACCATTCGCGGGACCGGCCACACCTACCGGATCACCTTCGGCCCGGGCGGCGACGCCCCGGCGCTGGCCGTCACCCACAGCGAGGGACTCGGCCCGGACCCGGTCGCCGTCTGGCGGGACGCCGTCGAGCCGGTCCTGGAGCGGCTCGACGGCTACCACCGGATCGGTGATGTCCGGGCCACCACCTACCAGGGCCACAAGGCGGCCGACCTGGAGTGGCTCGCCGGGACCGGGGACCGCCGGGTGCACACCTTCGGGCGGGGTTTCCTGGTGGGCGGGCACCAGGGGTTCTCCCTGCGCTTCACCACCACGGCCGCCACCTGGGAGGACTCCGCCGGCCGGCTGGCGCTGCGCACGTTCCTGGGCACGTTCCGGGTGCCGGACGAGTGAGCCCGGCACCCGGCCGTTTTCCGCCCCGCACCACGGGGACTCGGGCCCCATGGTGAGAATCGGATACACGATGATGACCGAGCAGGCCGGCCCCCGGGACCTGGTGGACCATCTGGTGCGGGCCGAGGAGGCGGGCTTCGACTTCTCCGTCACCTCGGACCACTACTTTCCGTGGCTGCGCGCGCAGGGCCACTCGCCGTACGCCTGGAGCGTGCTCGGCGCCGCCGCGCAGGCCACCTCGCGGATTCCGCTGATGACGTACGTGACCTGCCCGACGGGCCGCTACCACCCGGCGGTGGTGGCGCAGAAGGCGGCGACACTGTGACCTGCCCCACCTCCCAGGTTCCAGTTCTGGTGGCTAACTGACAGCCCTTCACGGAAGGCTGGCAGTCATGCCTCGTCCCTATCCTCCGGAGT
>NZ_JBEYVS010000071.1:0-23910 GCF_040644095.1 Streptomyces sp. NPDC047028 | reverse complement strand
TCAACGGCTCGATCCGGTCCCACATCGCATCGGTGATCACTAATCGGACAGACACATCCGATCAACTGATCACCCATCAAAGAGACACGCTCTAGCCCGCGTCGGCCTGGCCGTCCACGTCACCAGCCCGTTCGTCCTGCCCGGCTGGAACGGGCACCTGACGCTGGAGCTCGTGAACACCGGCCCCGCCGTCCTGCGGCTGCACCACGGCATGCCGCTGGCCCGCCTGCTCGTCTTCGCCCTGGACGGGCCCCGCAGCGACGACGTCGCGTCCCACCCCTTCTACGGCCGCGCGGCCGACCTGAAAAGCCGATACGCCGACGAGTTCCCCGTCGGCCCGATCCGGAGGTGACCCTGATGGACTGCCAGTTCTGCACCGAGTTCACCACAGGCGAGAGCACGACCCGGATCATCACCGAGACCCCCGGAGGCTGGGTGCTGCTGCCCACCATCGGCGCCCTGACCCCGGGCTACTGCCTGTTCATGCCGCTTGAGCACCTGGACGCCGCCGCCGACGTCACCGAGGCCGACCTGGAGCGGGTCTCCGAGGAGACGGAACAGATGCGCACGCTGATCCAGGCCCGCTACGGCCCGGTGATCCTGGCCGAACACGGCCCGCGCGACTGCGAACTGGGCGCCTCCTGCTGTAGCCACTGCCACCTGCACCTTATCCCCGTCCCCGACCCGGACCGGGTCACCGCCGCCTACGAGAAGACCGGCGGCCCCGGCCTGCGGCTCACCTCCATGGCGGCCCTCCCGGCCGCCGCCAACGGCTCCTACCTCTACCTCTCCCCGCGGCCCGGCGAGCACTACTACTGGCCCTCGGCCGGCTTTGCCCGCCAGTTCGTACGCCGCGTCTGCGCCGACGAGCTCGGCATCGGCGACTTCTTCGACTGGCGCGACCACCCCTTCACCGAGAACCGCGAGCGCACGTTCGCCGAACTGTCCGCCGACCTGCACCTCGCGGACGCCGCCTGACGAAGGGAAGGGGGAAACGGCGCGATGGCGATATCCCTGCCCCGCCCGTTACACGCACTCACCGCCGACGAACTGACCGCCGCGGCCAAGGACCGGCGCTGGCCGAAGTGGCAGACCATGGCCCTGCTGCACTCGCTGCAACTGCCCGTCCTCAACGCCTGCCTCATCGAGCCGGGCCACAGCACGGCCGCCCTCCGCACCGCCGCCCACGTCCTGGCCGCCGCCACCGGCACCGAGAAACTGATGATCCGCTCCGACGGAGGAGTGGAGAAGAAGCAGTACTACCGCGGCGGCAACACCTTCCCCGTCGAGGAGATCCCGTCCCGCGCGGCTGGGCTCCTGGCCGACGGGCGGGCCGTCATCCTCGCCGAGCCCACCAACCGCTTCACCAACCGCCTCACCGTCCTCATCCGCATGGACCGGCCCGGCCCCAGGCGGCCGGGCTCGCTCACGCTGGAGGCCCTCGGGCCCGGCTACGACGTCGCGGACCTGACCCGCGGCCAGATCCCGCCGCAGGTCACCGCCCACCTCGACGACATCGACTGGGACCACTACCAGTCGCCCCGCTGGAACGAATGGAACATCACCGGCGACCGCTGCCCCGGCGGCGAGGACGCCCGACGGCACCGCCGGCTTGAGCGGCTGGCCACCCAGACCCTCACCGACGGCGGCCACCTGGACGGCACCGTCGGCGCCGAGCACGCCGAGGCATGGCTGCGTGAGCGCGGATTCCTGCACCTGTTCGCCCCGCAGCCGACCCGCGAGGCCCTGGCCAAACGCGCCCGCCGGCTGTTCGAGGACGCCTTCTTCCTCGCCGCGGCCCAACCGAACCGGAACTGGCACTGCCTGGCCACCGCGTTCTCTGTCTTCGACGAACCCCGCACCATCTACTGGGACCTGGTCGACGGCGAACGCAAGTACGCCGCGACGGCACCGGCCGCCGCCCGACACGAGGAGCGGGCCGCATGAACACCCCACCGATCTACCTCGACCACCAGGCCACCACCCCGCTCGACGCGCGCGTCCTGGAGGCGATGCTGCCGTTCTTCACCAGTGAGTACGGCAACCCCTCCAGCCCGCACACCTGCGGACGCGCCGCCGCGAGGGCGATCCGCACCGCCCGCCAGCAGGTCGCCGACCTGGTCGGCGCCAAGAACGAGCTGGAGATCGTCTTCACCTCCGGCGCCACCGAGGCCGACCACCTCGCGATCGTCGGCGCCGCCCTGGCCGCCCGCCCGCACGGCGGGCACATCGTCACCACGGCGATCGAGCACAAGGCCGTCCTCGCCGCCTGCCAGCGGCTGGTCGACCACCACGGCTACACCCTCACCCGCGTCGGCGTCGACGCGCACGGCCGCGTCCACCCCGCCGATGTCGCCGCCGTCCTCACCCCGAACACCGTGCTGGTCTCGGTGATGCACGCCAACAACGAGATCGGCACCCTGCAGCGGCTCGCGGCCATCGCCGAGATCACCGCCCCGCGAGGCATCGTCCTGCACACCGACGCCGCCCAGAGCGTCGGCTGCGGACTCCTCGACGTCGCCGAACTCGGCGTCGACCTCGCCTCTTTGTCCGCTCACAAACTCCACGGCCCCAAGGGCATCGGCGCCCTCTACATCCGCGGCGGCCTGCGCATCACCGCCCAGCAGACCGGCGGCGGACAAGAGCGCGGGCTACGGGCCGGCACCCCCAACGTCCCCGCGATTGTCGGCTTCGGCGCCGCCGCCCACCTCATCACCACCGACGCCGTCCCGCCCCCGCCCCGCATCCGGGCCCTGCGCGACCGGCTTCAAGACCGCCTCCTGGCCGCGATCTCCGGCGCCACCGTCAACGGTCACCCGCACCGGCGACTGCCCGGGAACCTCAGCCTCACTCTCCCCGGCATCGAGGCCACCGACCTCCTCGACCGCGTCCCTGGCATCGCCGCCTCCACCGGCTCGGCCTGCAACACCGGAAGCGGCGAACCTTCCCACGTCCTCACCGCGATCGGACTCACCCGAGACCAGGCCCGCGCGACCCTCCGGCTCAGCATCGGCCGCACCACCACGGACACCGACGTCGACCAGGCCGCCGACCTCATCACCCGCACCGCACACACCCTGATGTCGGCGCCCGCCAACGCGGCTTGATCCGCCACCCGAACCGGGCCGCCCCTGCGGGAAGATCCTCCGAGGCCCGCCGGGCGGCCTTCGAGCCTCGCCCGGCCGGGCCGGTCGGCGCGGGGTGACCTCACTATCCTTAAACGGGACGATCTCGGCGTTAAAGGAAAGTCTCCAGCTCGCCCCGCACGCGCCGGGCCCGGTCATCCGGGAAGATCCCCGCCCTCAGCCAGGCGCCGACCTGCACGTCGCGGCCGGGCACCAGCCACACCGGGACGTCCCTCAGTAGGGCACGCAGACACATGTCCGATGTTCCGCCGCTGGCGGGAACGAAGTGATCATGGAAGGCGATCACCAGCTCCGGCCGCTCTTGCAGCAGCATGCGGGTGTTCCGTTCCGGCCCCGCCATCCGCCAGTCCTGCGGACGCTCACGTTTCGCAGCGGCCCAGTCGACCGGATGGCACCGATGCCGGTCGGCTCCGAGTCCGTGGCGGCGGCACCAACTGCACGCGGCGGCATCGGCTCCGGTCGCGGAGCCCTCGATCACTACAAGCCGGTCGCCATAGCGGTCGGCGAGCCGGTCCAGGACCGCCTCGACCGCCGACGGCCACTGCCAGCGGCGGCTCCCGCACACCAGCACCCGGCCCTCCGCCAACTCCAGCACGACCCTCACCTCGCCCTTCCCGGACAGCGTCGCACCTGGCGCTGACACCAAGGCCCGGGTCCCGCCCCCGAGCGGCCGCCCGCTTGTCAGCGGCGACTGCGGCCATGCCGCCACGGCCACAGCCGGCGGACGGAAGGAGAGGGTCGCGCGAAATCGTACTTTCCTCCCGTGGCGGGTGGCTTACGCTCGCGGGCATGAGCATGAGCAGCGGCCACCTGGAGCCCCGGCCGACCGGTGGCGAGATCACCGCTGGCCAGCACGAGACGGCCCTGCAGGGGCTGAGGTCCTTCGAAACCTTGATCCTGGACATCCTCGCGAAATCCGGACTGCCGACGGACGGCATCCTCGTCGGTGTCGAAGAGCGACACGCGCTGATGGAAAGCACGGGCTTTGCCCTCCAGCGTCTGCCCGTCGAACAGCGAGGTCAGGCCAACTACATCTCGAAGATGATCATCGCCGGATCCGTCGGCCTCTTCGATGCGGCTTTGAACTACCTCTGGGACGAGACCGTCCTTGAGCTCCGCAAGCGCGTCGTGAACTTCGACCTGCAGTACTTCTACGAGGTCGCGGAGAAGAACGACAACAAGCGCAAGGACCTCAAGGACGAGGACGACCTCCCCAAGCTCGACGATCAGAAGCTCCTCGGCGGGTGTCGCGAGATCGGTCTCATCAGCGACATCGGCTACCAGGAACTCGACCTCATCCGCTACATGCGTAACTGGGCGAGTGCCGCCCATCCCAACCAGGCCCAGCTGGATGGGCTCCAGCTGGCCAACTGGCTGGGGACCTGCATCAAGCACGTCATCACGCTGCCCTACGACCACATCACCGCTCAGGTCAAGAAGCTCCTGGTGAAAGTCAAGGAGAAGCGTCTGGACGACGGGGCCATCAGGGAGATCACCACCTTCTTCGTCAACCTCCCGCCTGTCCAGGCCGACCCCCTCGCCTCAGGGCTCTTCGGCCGATACACCGACTTGACGACTGGGCCGGAGACCCTGGACAACATCCGGCGACTCTGGCCTGAGCTCTGGCCGAAGGTCTCCGACGAGACGCGCTACAACTTCGGGTTCCGACTCGGGCGCTTCCGAGCCAATGGCGACCAGCCCCAGGCTGTCCTTGCTCGTCAGCTCATCGACCTCGTCGCGGGCGCGACCTACCTGCCGTCCGAGGAACGGGCATGGGAGCTCGACGGAGCCCTGGATGAGCTGATCGACGCGCACAACGGGTGGAGCAACTTCTATACCGAGCCGCCGATCGCACGTCGGCTGCAGGAACTCGTGGGCCAGCATGGGGACGTCCCCGAGGGACTTAGTCGAAAGTATGTTCTTGGAATCGTCGAGGTGTTCCTCACGAACGGCAACGGCATCGCCATCAACGCCGACCCGATCTACCGAGACCTGATCGCCCGCTTCAACCCGCAGCAGGCGTCACTCGCGCTGCGGTCGTTCACGGACAACGTGATCGTCAGCAAGCTGCAGCAGACGCTTCCCCAGTCGCAGTGGACCGAGCTCCTTGGACTGATCGAGAACAAGCTGACCGGCCGTGACGACCGGGAGCTCTTCGACGCCATCCGAGTCTTTCCCGCGAAGCCCAACCTGCTGACCAAGGATCCTGAGATCAAGACTCAGCTGAAGCGATTCGGAGCCTGATTGATCGCCCCGAGATCGCAAGGCGCCAGCCCAAGACGCGGGGGCCGAGGTCGATCACGGGGCGCCCATCAGGGACAGATAGGGACACATTCTCCGAGGATGAGGCAGCGAGTGCTCCGGCGCCGGCTAATGCGTCCGCAGCCGCTTGAGGAAGGTCCTGACCAGGGCGTCCAGCTCCGAGTCCTTGGCGGTCTCCTCCACCAGGATTCGCTCGATGTGAACGAACCCGCTGTTCCGCCAATGCCGATCCCGAGTCCCGTCAGCTGCCAGTCGGCCGCGGTGATGCGGCCCGTCGACCTCGATCAGGCCCGCCCTGCCCTCACGAACGACTAGGAAGTCTGGCGTCCACGTGTTGCCGACACCCACGCGGCCCAGGGGCAGGGGAAAGATCGAGATGGTGGCGTCAGCGGGGAGGGTGGCCTGAGCTCGCTTGAGCGCTTCATAGACCCGTAGCTCTTCGCGGGAATCAAAGACGAATCCGTCGCGTCGCAGTTCAGGCTTCGGGTCGCGGACCCGCGCGGCGTGGTTTGTTGCGGTGTCGGAGGTCATTCGGCCCTCAAGAGCTGACCTCCAGTCCGCACCCAGCTCTGGAAGCGCCGGCCCGACATAGACAGAGTGTGCTTCCACTCCGTTCCGCTCGGCAATCGGCAGGAGGGCGTCCCGGATCCGCGCAAGAAGGTCTTCAGTGAAGCGATCCATCAGCCAGCCGGGGACGAGGAGGCGGGCATCCATCCAGTCGCCGAACCTGTTGCCGGGAGACCACTCGATCCCCTCCACATCCAGGAGGAGGGCCGCTGCCTGAACGTCTCCTTGATCATGAAGGAACCAGGCTGTTTGACCGAGGACGGTCTCCTCGACGGAGAGCGCCGCCTCGACGTTCGGAATCTTGCCGACTTCTGAAGCACCCCCCAACACTAGAGCTGCGGTCTGACAATCGAACCCAGTTGGTCAGGACCGACCTTGGGCTACATGTCTCGCACCTCAAGGATCGAGTCAGCGGCCCCAGGGCGATACCAATCGGCGTCAGCCACACTTCGACAACACGCTCAGACCGGCTAGAGAACGCTGCCGGTGGCCATGTACAGGACGGCGGTGCGCATCAGGTCGATGCCGTGTGCGTCGGGGTCGGTGAGCATCCGGGCGAGGTAGGCGGTCGAGTCGGCGCCCAGTCCCCAGTTGATGACGGTGTCCAGGTCGTCGGTGGTGCTCAGGCCGGGCAGCGACGGCGTGTACGCGGTGCGGGGCATGGCCTTCGTCACTCCTTCCGGGGCCCGTGCCCGGCCGGACGGCCGGGCACGGAAGGGCGGTTGGCTGGTCAGCGCAATTCGGCGAGCGCGTGCGCGGGGTCGGGGACCAGGACGGCGCGCTGCTCGGCGAGCAGGCGGACGTTGCCGTCGGCGCGCACGTCGCTGGTGGGGGGCGGGACGAGCACGGGCCGGTTCAGGTCGGCGGCGGTCTCGGCGGTGTGCATCGCCGCCTCGGCGTGGTCCAGGGCCTCGACGAGCACCACCGCCTGCACGAGCGCCGCGAGCAGGGCTGCGCTGGCCCGCAGGGTTGCTCCGCTAGCGGGGGTGCCAGGCGGGAACAGGCTGACCACCGCGCTGCCGCTGGTGGGGATGGAGCTCAGCAGCTGGGCGTGGTCGTGCGGGTGGGCGCGGTCCAGGCCGGCGGCAGGACGGCGAGCGTCGCGAGCCCGGCCTGGGCGGCGGCCCGGTGGGCGGTGGCGTCGACGCCGTACGCGAGAGTGGCGGTGACCGTGTGCCCAGCCTCGGCGACGGCGGTGGCGAAGGTCTTCGTCCGGGTGAGGGCCTCGGCGGTGGCGGCCCGGTTACCGGTCACGGCCACGGCGCGGGCGGTCAGCTGGGGCAGCTGTTCGTGTCCGCGCACCCACAGACCGAGCGGGCAGTTGGGGCCAAGGTCGGCCAGGGCGGCGGGCCACACGTCGTCCGACGGGATGACGAACTGGCATGTCAGCTGGGCGTTGGCGAGTTCCTCGCGCGGCTTGTACTGGGCCAGGCGGCCGCCGGCGTCGAGGTGGACGCCGTACTGCCAGACCTCCTCGGCACAGTGATGGGCGAGATGAGCGGCGACCTGGTGGGGCGGGAAGTGGGCGGCGAGCGCGGCGCGGGCGGCGCGCTCGGACAGGGCGGTGCTGGGCACGGCGTACCTCCGTGAACGGCGGCGGCCGGCGGGCATGCCGGTGCCGCGATGGGCGGTGCGGGATCGTGTGGCGTGGTCAGCGGCCGGTGCGGCTGGGCGCGGTGACCGCGTCCCAGGAGCGGCGCGGGGGCGACTGCCACCAGTCGGCGGCCGGGGCGGCGGGAGCTGCGGCCGGGCGGACAGGTGCATCGCGGTGCGCTGTGTCGGGAGCGGCGGTCGCACGCGGTGCCGGGGCGGGGGCGCGTCCGGCGAGGACGACGGGCAGGGTGTCGTCGATGTAGGCGACGTGGTGGGCGAGGTCCACGCCGACCTGGGCGGAGTCGACGTGGAGCAGGCCCGCGCGCAGGGCCAGGTTCCCTGTGATGATCACGTGGACGGCGTCGGTCGGTGAGGCACTCGGCGGCGTGCCGGGCGAGCGGCCCGGTGACGGTGCAGATGACCGGGACCGGCTCGCCGTCGCGCCACTGTCCTCGGGCGCGGTCGTACTCGCGGGGGACCTGCATCACGGTGAACCGGGCGGCGGGTGTGCCGCGTTCGGTGTGGCGCAGCTGCACGGTCCCGTACACGCGGCCGCGGATGACAGCGGTGGTCTCTCCGCTCATGGAGGTACTCCTCGATGCGACGAACGGTCTGGCGGTGCCCGGGAGCCCCCACGTAAGTGCCATAATACCTATCTCGGGTTCGGGTGTCATCCCGTTTTTCCACCGCGGAGGCACCCGCCCCGTCGAGGCCGGCTTCGGCCTACGGCTCGCGCAGCTCCATCCCCGCCTCAACTCCGGGAGCGGGTCGGGGGGTTCGTCAGGGCCCGCGGCGGCCTGGGTGCGCCTTCCGCGTTGCTGTCATCGAGCACGATCGTGTCCTCGACCGTGACCCGCAGCGGCACCGTGTCATCGGGCCTCACGAGGTGGTCCGGGGTGCTGTCGAGGTGGACGGACACCCTGACGGCGCCGACCTGGGCGTCGAGGTAGGCGAAGACCAGGACGCCGTCGACCTCCAGACAGGGAAGACCGCCATGGATTCCTGCGTGGAAGAGGGCAGCGCGGTTGGCACGCACGCAGTCGGCGGCGTCGGGGAACTGGAAGGCGAGCGGCACGATCCGTGGGCGGCCTCGCCCGCTGATGGTGTCGGCGTACAGCGAGTAGCCCTCGTCCGGGCGGTTGTCGCGGTCCGGCCCGTAGTAGAGGTCCACGGCTGTGCGGTCGTCGGTGGGCGGAGTGTCGGGGACGTCGTCGTCGCCCAGGAGGTTCTCCCAGCTTCCACGCACGTGCCGGGCGAGCTCGGCCAGCGCGCAGTCTTCGTCGGTGAACAGCCCGATGCCGTCTTCGTGCCGGTCCCAGCGGCGCAGTACCCAGGCCTCTCCCGGCGGGCGCGGCGGAATGTGCGCGACGGCCGGTGCCGGGGCGGTGAAGTCGAACTGCTCCAGCCAGTCGCTGAGGATGTCGACGACGTCCGCGCCGGGCCACTCGTCCGTGCGCTCCTCCGGATCGGTCAGCTGCTGGTGCAGCGCGATGACGGCCTGGCCCAAGGGGGTATTCCGGTCGACAGGGGTCGTCGGCTCGGGGGTGGTCACGTTGGTTCCTCTCTCTGGTCAGTGGGTGGCGGGGCGGTGCAGGGCACGCCTGCCTCGGGCTCAGAACTCGCCGAGAATGCGCAGGCTGACGTGCCACTGGTGGGGGCCGGCCTGGTGCTCGGCGGTGGCGGTCGCCTGGCGGAGGTCGTCCTCGTAGCTGTGGTTGATCCACGCCAGGACACGCAATTCCGCTTCAACCGGGCTGGAGGCGTCGATCGCGAACAGGGTCGTGGCGGAGGGCCACCCCTCGTCCGGCCGCTCGAAGACCGTGTCGCTGATGCGCTGGGCGTTCCAGGCGGTCTCCGGGTCGACGGGAACGGGCGGCAGGGTCACGGGGTACGCGGTGGGCATCCAACTCTCCTTCGGAGTCACGCAGATGGGGGCGGCGTACCGGGCTGGGCCCGGGACGTACGGGCTAGGGCTGCTCCAGTCCCAGGGCGGCATGCAGCAAGTCGAGCAGGGCGGCGGGGTCGGCGGGCAGAACGGCCTCACGCAGGACGCGCTTGCGCAGGATGGGTACGTCCAGGCTGATCCCGGCCGGGACGTCGGGCGCGTCCTGGCGGAACACCAGCTCGTAGTGCCGGGCAGCGATCATCCATGCCTCGTACCGGTCAGCGGGCCGTCCGCTGCGGGCGGAGTGCCCCTCGTCCGGGGTCAGCTCAGGGCACGGGCACGACGGGTCCGAGCAGGGGCGAGCCGCGGGATGGGAGGTGAGTACCGGTGGGATCGGTAGTGGCTGGCGGTGCCGTTGAGCATCGGGCAGTTCGCCGCGGTGTAGGGCTGGCACTCCGGGTGGAGCGCGGGTTCGGGGGAGTAGCCCTGCTGCTGGTCGGCAGGGCGGACGATGACGAAGAACCGCTCTTCAAGGGGCTGGGAGCAGATCTGGCACAGGCGCTGAAGGAAGGCATGCCGGGCCCGGTCGGCGTCGAGACTGCCGAATACGGCGTGCCCGTTGTGGATCAGCGATACGTACGGCACGACCAGTCCGCCGGCCAACGGCCGGTCGAGGCAGCGCACGGGGATCGCGCGGCACATCGAAGTCACGCTCCCTTCCCGGTAGTTGCAGGTGAGGACGGGACGGAGGGGCCGGGGCCGGGGGCAGCGCTCGTACGCTGCCCCCGAATCTCCGGGGCCGTCTAGGAGTCGGCCGGGGTGTCGGTGAGCTCGATGCAGGAGGCCGGGACCTTCGCGAGCCGGTAGCGCTTCTCGTCCTTGGCGATGCGGAACCGGGTGCCGTTGTTCGGGTCCAGGCGCAGCCGCTCGGTGGAGGCCTCGTCCAGCAGGAAGTCGAAGCGGGTGCCCGTGCGGTTGGGCTGCTGGACGGTGCCGGTCAGCAGGCGCAGGCAGGCGGGGCGGATCGTGGCGGTGATCCGCCCGGTGCGGCCGGGGGTGATGACCGGGCGCTGGTCGGCGTCCAGCTGGAGCAGCCGGTCCGTGGCTGCCTCCTGGACGACGGCCACGGACACGACGTCGGGCAGTTCGCGGATGAGGGCGCGGACCTCGGCAAGGGTGGGCATGGGAGTGTCCCCTCTCCTGTTGCGTGGGATGGGCCGGGCATCTGTCACGCCCGGCGGGAACTGGTGCCTGAAGGCGGGCCGGGGGGCACCGGCTGATGTGGTGCCCGCCGGGTGCACGGCGGTCAGCCGAGCGGGTAGAGCACCAGGGCGGCGCGGGCGTTGGCCGGGATCTTCCCGAACAGCTCGCGCAGCTCGGCGTCTGCCGCGAGCTCGCTTTCCAGCGGGCTCGCCGGTCAGGTCATAGACGGGGGAGTAGCGGCCGTGCGCGTACGTGCTGAACGGCGAGTAGAGGTTGCCCTCGGTGTCACGGGAGAGCACGACAGGGTTTCGCCCGGCAGGCCGGCCCATTCGTTGCCGACGAGCTGGCGCAGCACGTCGAGGGTCAGCGGCTGGTCTCCCTGGTCTTCCACGTCTCCCGACGGCGTGGGCTCGGCAGGGCCGGAGTTGGGCATGGCGGACTCCATGGGGTTTGATCGAGTGTGATCCGGGGGCCGGGCACCCTCGGTGCCCGGCCGCGTCGTGCGTGTGAGGCCTGGCGGAAGATCAGGCGGCGGGTTCGCCTTCGGCGTCGTCGCCCCGGTGTGCGGCGACGGCCTGCTCCTCGACCTCGGACAGCCGGTAGCTGCCTTTGTCGTCCTGGCCGAGCTTCTCCAGGAGCAGCAGGTAAGCGGCCTGCTGGGGGGTGGGGTCCTCCCACAGGAAGCGGACCTGCATGCGGGCGTCGTTCCAGCCCTTCGGCTCGCGCATGTCGCGCTCGAAGGCGGCGGCGACGTGCGCGAACAGCACATGCGCCGTGCGGGCCTTGGACAGGGTGACCAGATCCGACAGCCGCGCCCGCTCGAACGGGCTCTCGGGGAGCTTCACCCCCAGGAAGCTGGCCACGTCCTCGGCCTCCTGCCGCTGCGCCCACTTGCCGTAGAAGGGGGGCAGGTCCAGCAGAACCCCGAGGGCGAACCGCCAGGCGTTCTCCGGCAGGGCCTTGCTGCTGCGCACCAGCCGGGTGACGAACTCCTTGCGGGGCCCGGCGGCGGCCTTCCAGGCCCGGTTGCACGCGGTGGTGCGGGCCCGCTCGGCGGCCTTCTCCTCGTCCTCGGCCGTCTTGGTCGGCTTCGGCTTCGGGCGCACCTTGTGGCCGTACTCAGCTGGGTCGGCGCAGTACCAGACCGGCTGGTTCTCGTCGTCGAGCCGTGCACTGTGGCCGGGGCATCCCTTGTGGTTGTCCTCGTCCAGCGGCCTGCCCAGCGGCGTGGTCAGCTCCGACAGCGGGTGAGCGGTGTCCTTCTCCCCGTACGCGAGTTGCGTGGGCAGCAGGGGGATGTCCGCCTTCTCCAGGGCCGCGATCGCCTCCTTGCGGGCGGTGCGGTCGTCCTGTTCGGCCTTGAGCAGCGCGAGTTCCTGGTCCCAGTGGCCGCGCCCGCCGCCCTCCTCCGCCTCGTCGCGGGCCAGCGCCTTGAGGAGGCGGTCCTGAGCGCGGGGCACGTCCTCGACCTCGGCGAGCTGGGCGATCTGTTCGAGGTCCATGCCCCCGGCGGAGGCCCGGCGCAGGGTGGCGTCGTCGAGCTGCTGGGCCCGTCCGAGCCGCCTGTCGGTGCCACGCTTGAGGCCCAGGGCGCGCGGCCTTCTTCTGCTCAACCTCGTCCATCCCGATCAGCGACAGTTCGGCGGCCTTCAGGGTGTCCTTGGGGGACATGCCCTGGCGCTGGTGGTTCTCGATGAGGGACAGGAACTGCGTCCAGGCGTCCCGGCCGACCAGGTCCGCGCGGACGTACGCCTTGATCTGCCGCTTGGCGTGGCCTTGCGCCTCGGCGGTGGCGTTGGCGATCTGCGCGGCCTGGGTGCGCCGCCAGCCCTTGAACGCTCCGTACGTGCCGTCCGGGCGGGGGCGGACGCTGACCGGGTCCTGGACACCGACGGCCTTGACGGAGTTGATCAGGTCGGCGTCGGGCTCGGTGTCGTGCTCGCGGGCGTTGAACTCGTCGCGCACGATCGCGTCCGGGTCGAGCAGGACGGCGGTCAGGTTCTCCTCGTCGGTGTCGACGGGGACGGATTCGGCCGTCTGGTCGGCGGTGGTGGCTGTGGCCATGTCTGGCCTCCTTGTGCTGGGTTGACGGACGTTCAGCGGTGCCGGGAGAGAGCCACCCTCTCGACATGTTCCATAATACTAAACTCGTGAGGCGGGGCAACTGAATTTCTCGGCGCTGCCCCACCGTCAAAAACGCAGTTCAGAGTGCTTGGCGACGTAGGTGGGCCGTCAGTCGTCGGGGTCGCTGGTTCGGTCGGAACCGCCGTGCTCGCGGGCGCAGGCGAGGATGGCGGCAACCAGTGCGACGGTGTCCTCCTCGTACGGGAGGTTCTGTGCGCGGGAGTCATAGAGCTCGTCACAGCCGCCGTCGGCGTCATTCAGAGACGCCTGCCAGCTGTCGTGCTCCCGGACCGGGTGGTGGGTGCTGACGTCATGGCCCGGCGTGTCGCCTCGGTCGGCGGCGGTGCCGCTGAGGGTGACCTCGGTGCCGTCGGCGAGCGGAACGCGGATGTATGTGCCAGCGCTGTCGCGCCAGGGCAGGCAGCGGATACCTGCTGCGCGCAGCCGGGCGAGCGGAGCCGTCGCCACCTCTTCATCGGCGTTGGGGTCGAGCGTCTGTGAACCGGTCACGTCCTGCCTCCTCGGTGGAGTTCGCTTCCGTCGCCCTCCGCGGGGCGGCGGCTGATTCGGTTGACGTGTTCCATAATACCTCATATGAGGGGTGGGGCAAATGAATTTCTCGGCGCTGCCTCACCCGCAAATATGCAGGTCAGGGTCTGCGGCGGCGACGAGCCGCGTGCACGGAGCAGGCGTACACAGCACGCGTTCCGCCCCCGATGCGGGGGAAGGATGTCACCTGCTCGGCGCAGGGCAGGCCGCAGTCGACGCACCTGCGGTCGTCATCAGCCGCGGGGGCCGGCGCGGGCGGCGGGGGCAGTACGGATCGGGGCATGGCGGAGCCTCTCTTCGACGCGGGGGAGCGCCGTAGGCACCCTGCGCGGGCGGGGTGTCGGCAGTTACGTGGGTTCGCCGCTGGTGGCTTCGCGGCGGTGCTGTTCGGCGAGCGCGCGAGCGCCCAGCTGCGATTCGGCTGTCACCCTCCAGCCGCAGGAGCAGGACGCGACGGCGGAGCCGTCGTACATCTGCCCGCCCTTGCGCTCGCGCCCCAGCCCGGCGGAATCGCTTCGGTCGAACGGCCGGTGCCACCCGGACGGCTGGCCGGTTCGGGTGAGGTGGCGGGCTTCGGACGCGCACAGCAGACGCAGGCCTGCGTCTGCCACGGCGGCCACCTTCCAGGAGTCCCACTCGGAGCCCTCCAGTCGGCCGGCGAGCTCCGCGCCGGTGGTGCTGCGCAGCTCGATGCGGCCGTCCGGCCACACGCGTGCGGACACGCCGGGCATGCTCCAGCCGACCGATCCGTCGGACTGCCGGGGGCGCCGTTGCGGTGATCCGGCGTCATCCTCGCGAGCAGCCGGACCGAGGACATGGCGGCGGACGGGTGCCGGTGGTCGGCCGTCTCCGGGGCGGCCTCGGCGATGGCGGCCAGCCAGGCCGGGGCCAGCGGGTACGCCTCGGGGTACAGGGTCAGCAGCGCGGCGCGGTCCCGGCCGTTGCGGGAGCGCACGGAGGCCCGTACGAAGTCCGAGGAGCGGGCGTACCGGCGCACGGACACCAGGCCATGCCCGGTGGTGAACCGGGCCTGCTCGCGGTCGGCGAGCGTGGACAGGTCTGCGGTGTCCAGCGGGGTGTCTGCCTGGGGCACGGCGGCGTTCCTTTCGTGTGCGGGATCTCCCGGAACGTCGTGTCAGCGGTGGGGGCACCGGTCGGCGAAGTGCCAGGTGAAAGGTGCGCCCCGAAGTCATCCCGTGCGTGGGGCAGCCGGGGGACAGGACGGAGCCGCCGCAGCGAAGGAGCGTGCAGATGCAGCGCGGGTCGGCGTCCAGGTGGGCGTGTATGTCGGGTTCGGGGTCGGGGAACACCGGGGCCTCCTTCGCCTCGGGCTGGCGTGGGGCGGTGGTCAGCCCTGGACGGGGCCCTTCGACTGGTTCTCGGCCCGCCACTGCGCCAGATTGCGGACGCACGCCGCGCTGTCGGCGAGGCAGTCATCAGCCGTGTCGGGGGAGGGGTGGTGCACCACATCGATCGCCTCGCCTGACGGGTCGTACAGGCTGGCCGACCACCCCCGGCTGCCCCTGCTGCTGCCGTGGTCCTCGGGCGCGTGGTCGGCGGAACCCGCGTCGTCGACCTCGATCCTCCAGCCGTCGACCAGGGGGACGAGTACGGCCGTGCGGTCGGTGCCCGTGGTGGTGAGGCTGCACCCCTGGAACGTCGCGCGTTCCAGCGCACGGATGAGGATCTCGCCCGCGCAGGCCGGGATGTCGCGGGCGGCCACCGGTGCGGCGTCGAGCCCCTTACGCAGGGTGGTGACCAGCTCCAGCGCGGCCGTGGTTCCGGCCGACAGCCGTACGCCGCTGGAGCCGTCGGAGAAGCGGGCGTGCAGCTCGGCGAGGACGGCGGGGGGCGTCGCAGCGCCGGGCAGGTGATCGACGATGTTGGTGTGAAGCAGGAAGAGCCGTGCCGCCCAGTGCCCGGCCGCGCGCTCGGGGGTGCGGTCGGGGAACTCCGCACAAGTCAGGTCGTAGGCACGCGTGATGCCGTCGCGGGTGAGGGTCCGCAGGGTGCGGGCGGCGGCGACCAGGCGCGCGGGGGCGGCGAGCGGGAAAAGATCGCGCTGGCTTGTGCCGTGGGCCTCCCACAGAACTCCGTCCCACAATACGGCCAGTTCTACGGCGCGTTCGGCGCGATGGGCGAGACGGCGGGGGTCGCTCTGGGTTCCCAGGGTGAGGGCGGCGCCGGCCTCGCGCTGGAGCGTGTAGGCGTGCTGGGCATGGGTGGTGAGCAGTGCGGCTGCGTTGTGCAGGTCCACGGGAGTCTCCTCGCTCGCTTCGATCTGTCAAGTTCCATAATACGTAATACGAGGGGTGGGGCAACCGACTTTCGCAGCGCTGCCCCACCGTCAACGGCGCAGTTCAGAGCGGCAGGCAGCGGGCCGCGCGCACGGAGCCCGGGCGCGGCACGCACTCAGGCGTCCCGCTGGTCCTGCGCGCTCGCGGGATCGGGTCCGCCCGGCTGCGCCTCCGCCTCCGCCAGCAGAGCCCGCATCTCCTCGGCGCTCACCCGGCCGGTGACCTTGTCGTACGGGAGCTTCCCGTTCCAGGAGTACTGGCGGTCGGCCTTCGACACGACCGGCCCCGCCTCGGGTCCGCCCGGCACGGTGACCGTCTTCTTGTTGACCCGCAGGACCTCCAGCAGGCGGCTGCCGGAGCGCACGAAGTCACCCGGCTCGAAGTCGTCCGGCCCCCACAGCTTCACGCCCTCGGCCTCGGCCTGCTCGATGACCCGCTCCCATACGCCGATCTCGTCGCACAGGTCGGCATGGTCGGCGTCGAGCCGGATAAGGGCCGCGACCAGGGCCTCAACGGTGAGCTTGCCCGCCTCCGCGTCCTCGACCGTCCGGGCCTGCTGGCGCTCGACTCGGCGCCGGTCGGCCTGCAGGCGCTCCAGGCGGCGCAGCGTCACCCCCGGGTTCTTTCGGTGCTGTTCGTAGTGCTCGGCCGTGACCGCGCGGTCCGCGCAGCGGTCGGCCTCCGCCTGCTCCTGGACGGACTGGCCGTACAGGCGGTGCGCGCGCTCCAGGTCGCGCATGTGACGGCCCGCCGAGGAGTGATCGACCTTCGCCGGCTCGCCCGCGTACCCGCGCGTGATCTCGCGCCCGCGCTCCCACTTCGCGTCCGACGACGTCTGGTAGCGCTCGGCCCGCGCCCCGAAGTACTCGGCTCGTCCGGCCGCCCGGTCGGCGCGGTCCTCCTCGGCCTCGGCGAAGGCCCGGCGCTCGGTCTCGTCGATCTCGACCGTCACCTGGTGGCCGGCTTCCCGCAGGGCGTCGGCCGCTGGCTGATCAGGTACAGGTCGGCGCGGCGGTCGCGGGAGCCGCGCAGGTAGATCCCGATCGAGGGAGAGAGGCCCGGAAGCGGAACGGCCGGAGCAGCTCGTACGCGCCGTCGCCCTTCACCGAGCCGGACAGCAGGGTCCCCTCAGCGCGGGTGTGGGTGAGGGTCAGGGGGGCCTTCGCCGGACGCCCCTGCGCTTCGAGGTCGGCGACCAGTTCGGCCGACGGATACAGGACGGCGCTCCAGCAGGTCGGATCGGTGCAGGTGTACCAGGTGCCGGTGAAGCGCTGTGCGGGGGACTGGTCGCCGGTGTGCAGCGTCATGGGGCCGTGCTGGCGGCACTCGGGGGTGCTGGTCGCGTCGGTCACGTAGGTGTCCTCTCTCGGTGCGGGTGCGGGTGCGGGTGCGGGTGCGGGTGCGGTGGAGGGGGAGGGGGAGGGGTGCAGCCCTCCCGCGGCGCGTTCGGCCGGGTGGGCGGCGCGGCTGCGGTGCAGTCCACGGGGCTGCTCCGCTCCCTTCATGTTCCATAATACTTATTTCGGAGGGTGGGGCAACCGATTTTCAGGGGGCTGCCCCACCCCGGAACCCGCAGATCAGGGTCTGGTCGGCGGGTCGTTGTGCGTGACCTGGATGCCGTCCAGCGTGACGGCCACCGTCCGGCCAGGCCTGGCCAGGAGCCGCGCGTAGGCCTCCAAGTCCTCGTCGTAGCACTCGACTTCGCGTTCGGGCGCCTCGAAGCGGGCACCGGGCCGGATCGCCCCCCAGGGTTCCAGCAGCCGCGCCACCTTGGCCCTGCCCGGCTCCGCGCTGGGGTAGATGTGGAATCCCGGCGTCTGCGTGTAGTCGACGTCGGTCAGGCCGTAGGGCATGTGTCCGGCGGTGGCCAACTCCACGGCCAGGGCCCGCCATTGCTCGTCCTCGATCAGGTCTGCCGAGAGTCCCGGCAAGTCCATGGACGCGACGGCGGCGCGCCGGGCGGCGTCCTCCTCGCCGTTCGCGCTCTCGGCGATCCCCTGGGCCCACTCCCGGTCGTCGTACGTCCGCACGCACGCGCCGGTGAACTCGTCGACCAGGTCCCACCCTTCGCCCCCGGCGGCAGAGGCGATCCGGAACCGGGTGTCGGAGGGCTCGGCCGGGGGCTCGGCGAAGAACACGTAGCCGCTGCCGTGCGGCTCCGTCGTCACCAGTTTGGCCCGGCGCAGGGCGTCGGCCATGAACGGTGCCACGGCTCGGGAGGGGCCGTCGAGCGTGTGCCACCAGGCGACGGCGCGCCGGGCGGTCAGCCCCAGCGGGCGGCGTACCGGCTGCTCGGAGATCGCCACCCCGCCCCGGGGGCGGTCGAGGAATCCGGCAAGGGCGGATTCGGCACGCTGGAACGTGGCCACCTGGGGGGCGGTGCGCTCGCGCATCTCGGCCAGGGCGGCGGTGTGCGCGGGCAGCAGCCGCTGACGGATGTGGTCGGCTGTGTGCCGCGCGGTGGCTTTGGCCTGGCTCTCGCTGGGGCGCGGGCGGGGCAGGGCGGTGACCGTGATCGCCTTGACCTCGATGCCGTGCGCGGTGGCCTGCTCGGGCAGAACCGCGGTGACGGTGATCCGGGTCCGGGGGCGGTTGGGGGTGAGTTCCAGGGCGCGGCCGTCGGCGTAGACGACACGCACCCGGCCGGTGTCGCCGTCCTTCTCGGTGCGGTCGGCGCCGAGCTGCTCGGCAACCGCGCGTGCGAGGGACTCAAGGCCGGCGGGGGTGGACAGTTCCATGAGGGGTCTCCTTCGGGAAAGGTGGGCGGGGGAGTCGGGGCGGTGCGCCTACGGCGCAGGGGGCTTGGCGTCGCGCTGGGCGGCGTGGCGCTCAGCGTCGGCGCGGGCGTCCTCGGCGGTGTATCCGGTGTCGCACCAGGCGTGGCAGAGCTGTCCGGGCGGGGCGTTGCAGGTCTCGCACCGCTCCTCGAAGTCCTCGGGCCTAAACGGCGGCGGGCTGCTCATGCCGGGACGTCCTTGATGTGCTCCGCCACCAGGCGGGCGGACAGGACCGGGGACCTCGTCATCAGTGCCGCGCAGCTGGCCTGCCAGATCTGCCCCGGACTGGACGGGGAGATCTGAAAGTTGGTGGCCGGGCTGACCTGCCACGTGCGGCCGTGCGGGTCGGTCACGGTGTAGGTGAGGTACTGCGGGTTGTCCTGGCGGCCGTTGTCGCTCCAGCCAAGGCCGGCGGCGGTGAGGGCGCGGCCGAGCTGGGCGCAGCGTTCCGGGGTGGCGTGCGCGAATGTTGCCACGGGTTGTCTCTCCTCGTGATCAGGGGCGTGTGCCGGGGCGGCCTAGCGGTAGGCCACCCCGGGGAGCGGCCGTTATCGGCCTACGGGCGGGTGAGCTCGCGGTGGATGCGCTCGCTGGTCTCGCTCGCCTCCCGGCGGGCCTGCTCGGCTGCGGCTTCCGGGCTGGTGGCGTAGACGATCTCGACGCTGCCGAACGCGTCTTCGGCGTCCACGGTGTGCTGCTCGCACAGGTCGGACAGTTCGCCCGGATCGGTGGGGGCCTCCTCCACGTGCCAGATGTCGACGTTGCCGCCGCCCTTCCACAGACCGACCACGAAGTACGGGCGGTCCCGGCTCTCCGGCGCGGCGGAGGGCGGGGTCAACCCCTCGTACTCCGACCGGAAGAGCGTCAGACGGCGGCCCTCCTCCTCGGCTGCGCGCGTGCTGATCTCGGCCCACTTCGAGAGGTACTCGGCGCGGTGGGCCAGGCTCTCGCGGTCCGGCACCAGCAGCAGCGCGAGCACCGGGTGTGGACGGGCGGTGAACCAGCGGGCCAGCGTCCACCAGGCGGCCAGACTACGGGCGGCCTGGACTCGGTGGGCCTCGGCCTCGTCCAGCCAGCGGGCCTGCGCCCGTTCGGCGTGCGAGATCATCGCGTCCAGCCACTTCAGCAGCTGCGGGGTGTCGTGGCGGCGGGCCGCGTGCTGGAGGCTGGGGAAGTCGCTGCGCGCGGCGTAGTGGCCGGCGCACGCGCGCAGGATGGCGGTCAGCGTCTGGCTGGCCTGCGGGGGCGCGGGCCGGTCGTCGGTGTCGGTCAGGTCGCGTTCCAGCCATCCCCAGGGCACGTCGGCGGAGTGGGCGAGCACCCGAACCGTGTTGCCCTGGTAGGCGCAGCCGCGGATGCGTACCAGCGGCTCGGCGGGGAACTCGCGCGCGCTGACGGATCCGAGACTGGCGCGGACGGCGTCGAAGCGGTCCCATCGGGCGGGGCTGCTGGTCGCGGTCACGTGGACAGTTCCCGTGGCGGCACCGGTGAGGGTGTAGAGCACGCTGCCGGTGGCGTCCGCCTCGGACGGAACGGCGCGGACGGTGCCGGACGGGGTTCCAATGGTGATCACGGGGTGTCTCCTCACAGGGCGTACGGAAATGGGGAGTTGGCGGGCGGCCCGGCCCCCGCCGGGGCCCGGGCGGTGGCCTCAGCCGGTGACGGACGGGTCCGGCAGGAACGGGGCGGGGTACGCGCGGGCGACGGGCGCTGAGCTGCCCCGCAGGGCCGTACGGCGGCAGTAGCGGCGGACCTCGATACGCGAGGGGCGGGCCGGACCAGTGCTGGTGTCGGCCAGCGTGGCGCGGGCCTTGTCCAGCAGTTTCGCCACTTCCTCGGTCGCCTTCACGCCCGTGTACCGCTGGTGCTGGTTGCGGCCGTAGTAGACGCGGGCCTTGTCGCGGACGGGGGCGAACTCCACCGGAGCGTAGATGCTGATCATCCGTCGGGCGTAGGCGTCGCGCTGCTCCCGCTCGGCCTGGGCGGCGTGCGCGGTGTCGGTCACCTTGCCCTGCGTCCAGCACAGCGCGAGAGCGGCGCACGACGTGCCGTAGTACACGACGTCTTCGGCGGTGCCGTCCTCGTTCCCCTCGGCGTCCAGCGGCATGAGCGCGACCGTGCGCTTGAGTCCGCGGCGGCCGCAGCAACCGCACGTGTCGTAGTCGTCGACGATGCCTTTGATCGTCCACTTCGGCATGGGCATGGATGGCCTTCCGTGGGGCGGTGGGTGGGCGGTGGGTGTCGAACTGCTGGGCGTCCGCCGGCGCGGCCTGGGCGCAGGGAGGGGCGGAGGTGTTCTTGGCGCGCGCTCTGCTCCGCAGAGGCGACGCGCTGCCGCTACGCGGCAGGGGCCGGCGGGCAGCGCTCCGCGCTGCTGATGCGGGGTTGAGCGCTCCGCGCTCGGGGGCGGGTGCGGCCACTGCTGGCCGGTGGGGCCGGGTGGGCACCCCCGTGGGGGAATTGGGGTGCCCACCCGGCGGTCAGGGGGTCAGACCGTGGTGAGGGCGAATGCCTTCTCCATCAGGTCGTTCGCCGCTCCGCTGATGACCCGCTCGGCGCGGGCGTCCGCCTTCTCGGCGTCGGTCTTGCCCCGGGTCGGGGCGACGTGGTTGGCGTACTCGGTGAGCGCGTTGTATCCGGCCCACCGCGTGCCCCGGATACCGGCCTGGGTATCGGCGTGTTCGAACAGGTTCGAGATGGCCCCCCACCGCTGGCGCTGGTTGGTCTTGGCGCGGGCGTGGTCGCTGTCCTTGACCGGCCACATCTCGTCCACCACCGACTTCAGCTCGCTGAGCGTCATCTCGGCTTCGATCATGCGTTGTGCGGCCTGCTCGAACTCCTCGGCGTACCGGAACGTCAGACCGAGGGCGGAACGGGCCTGCGCGATACGGGCCTTGGCTCCGGCGGTGTGCCGGACCACGAACGAGGACCGGGCCCCGTGGATGGCCGCACGCATGGTGTTCGCGCACACCACCCGGACCGGCGTCACCACGATGCGGAACGCCGAGCCTCCGTCGTGGCTGTTGAACGCTGCAATGTACAGGTCTACGTCGTCGTTCCCGCCGATCGTGAGACCCTGCGGCATCTTCATGGTCAGGAACACCTGACGGCCGTCCTTGAGCGATCCGGCGGTCTCGAAGTGCGCGCCGGACTCGTCGGCCAGCAGGTTGAGGAACTCGGCGTGTTCCTCGTTCTGCACGGGGTGGTAGTCGCTGCCGACCATTCCGAGCGTCTGCGTGCGGCCGGTCTTGGGGTGCGTGCGCGCGGTCGCGAAGTGCTGCGGTACCTCCAGCGGCGTGGTTCCGTCGGCCGTGATCTCGGTCGCGGTGAGGGGGAGGAGTCGCACCTTCCAGCCGGACAGAGACGCGATGCGCATGGCGTCTTCGGCGGTCATCGCGCCGTTGGTGACGGTGCCGAGCTTGTGCCAGGCGCTCGTGTTGGCGGAGGCGAAAGCAGCGGTGGCGTCGGTGAACTGCTCGATCTCGTGAGCCACTTGGGGCTTCCCTTCTGGTGACGAACTTTCGGCGTGTCCAGTAGGGGGCCAACCCTTCCGAACTGGTTCCATAATACCTTGCTACGGGGGTGGGGCAACCGATTAAATCTCGGGTGCGCCCCACCCCCGGGGCGGCCTGCTGACCTGCGGCTACGACTGCGGCGGCCCATGCCGGGGCAGGTCACTTCTCCTGCTCGGCAAGGGCGGAAACGCCGTAGCAGAGGTACTCCGGCACGTGGAACACGTTGTTCCGTGAGGGCTTACCGCTGCCAGTGCTGCGGCAGTGCCGTGACGCTCGACGCGTGGACTCCGGTCAGCGCGGTGACGAATGCACCATTCCTGTACTCGCTGAGGCGGTAGAACGTGGACTCTCGTCCTCGGCGGGTCCAGCTCGCGCTCAATGCGCGTCACCCAGTAACGGCCGTGGCAGCACTCCTGCGACCCGTGGTAGCTGGCCAACTGCCCGATGCTGGGGCCGCTGTTCGCGTGTAGGGCGGCGGACAGGTTGGCCAGGGCCGTACTGAACGTGTGGGGCGGCAACGGCACGTCGGCCAGCGCGGACCCGGTGTGCCCGGTCCGTACGCCGGAGAGCCATCCCGCCTCGAACAGGGGCCGGGTCAACTCGCTTACGTCGTGCGGGAAACCGGTGTCCTCGGGGTGCTGTTCCAGCGCTGCCCGGAAAGCGGCCTCCATCTGTTCTCGCTCGGCCTCGGTCGCCGGAACGGCGCGGTGGGCGGGCCCAATGCTCGTCACGCTCAAGTGACTTCCCCTTCGGTTGGTGTAGGTGCGGGGGCTGTCCGGGAGCCCGGTAAACCGGGGCCCCCGGAATTGCCTCCTACTTCAGTCCGCGAGTCCGCAGGAATTCACTGATGCGGAATGCGACGGCTCGCACCGAAAGGGGTACGCCCCGGGGGGATGTGCTCCGGAAGGTTCCGAGAATGCGGGGCCCGGTGTCGCTGTCGTGGATGATGTGGAACTCAAACCCCTGCGCGATGGGCAGGAGAACGCGGATGGGACCGGCCGTGGTCTCGAACCGAATTGACGTGGTGTTGTCGTCCTGGTTGTGCGCGATGACGGCGTCCCGGAGGAGTTCCGGGCGGGGGAGGAAATTGGCGATCTGGCGGGCCTCTGCGGCCTGAGGGGTCGTGATCTCGTCCGTACTGGGAGCCACCTTGCCTCCGCTGATGACGATTTCCACACTGACGCCTTTCCGTTGACGAACGTTCGGCGGTGCCGGGTAGGGAGCCACCCTTCCCAACATGTTCCATAATACAGACACCTGATCTGTTGCACCACCCCACGCGCTATCTCCTGCGCTATCTCCTGCGTCATCCCCTGCCCTCGACCAGCGGCCGGCCTTTCCAACACTCCAGGTCAGAAGGGCACTTACGCGTGGCCGGAAGGGAGGACATCCCCTCTGCTGCCGCTCTCCCTGCCCGAATGAGAGAAAGGTAGGGGCGGGCTAGGGCGGCGCGGCGGCCTCGGGGATCGGGCCCGGAGGTTTCAGGTTGCGCGTCGGCGGAGCCTCCGCGCACTCGGGGCTGGCGCGCCCGGACCGCATAACGGCGGATCTGACCTCTGGGCGGGACTTGCCCAATAGCGGTGAATGGCCTACCGGTTCCGAACCACTAGAAAATAGCGGGGAATTGAGGGCGGACCAGTTTTCTGATAGAAAGTATGGACGTTCTTCATTCGGAAGCGAAACGGGGCGGCGGTCGTAACGCAAATGCTGACGTCCCATTAGTAGTGCAAGACGGGCTAGAAAGACGGCCGCTGATCCTCCGTGCAGCCAGCCTGAGGGATTCGCGGAGCGAATCCCGTTCTGGCTCGAATCGCGGAGCGAATTCGGGCCCGGGGCAACGGAGTTGCCCCGGCAATTCCGGCGGAGCCGGAATTGGGAATTGCGGAGCAATTCCTGTTTCCGCCGCGTAGCGGCGGCGCGTCGTGTCTGCGGTCCTCCACCCCGCGCCGTCTCAATCGCCGCCTTCAACGAGGCGGTCCCGGAGCCGGACAG
>NZ_JBEYVS010000070.1:0-24967 GCF_040644095.1 Streptomyces sp. NPDC047028 | reverse complement strand
CCACCGCGGAGGAGGCCACTCCGACGTAGAGCAGGGGCAGGACGGTGCCGGGGACCGGCCGGAAGCCGCCCTGGACGGCCACGCTGACGGCCTGGACCTCCCGGGTCATGAGGCCCCCCGCCAAGAGACCGAGCGGTCCGCCGGCCGGCCGGTGCGCCGGAGATGTCAGCGCCGGGGCACGCCGTACGCCCGCTCCACGCGCAGGCGCACCACCAGCCGGCGGTCGCGGACCATGGCGGCACGGTAGTCGTCCCAGTCGGGGTGCTCGCCCTGGACGTCCCGGTAGAGCCGGACCAGCTCCTCGACCGTCTCGTCGTGCGGGTCCCGGGCGACCGGCGTCAGCTCGGCCGTCCCCTCCGCGACCGCGTACGCCCACCGGTCGGCGCTGGTCACGTGGTACGAGGCACGCGGGTCACGGCGCAGATTGCGGGTCTTGGCCCGGTCGTCGGTGACCGACACGCGGATGATCCGCTCCTCGGGGTAGTAGGCGTGGCTGACATTGGACAGCTGGGGCCGGCCGTCGCGCCTGAGGGTGACCAGCACCCCGCCGTGGCCCTCGGAGAGCAGCGTGAGCAGGGCGTCCTGCGTCGGGTCCTGAGTCATACGGACGTCAACGCTCCGGTGCCCGTGCCACATTCCTCAGGTCTGAAGCGGGCCGCCGCCGGGTAAGCCGGAGCGGACCGCACGCGCGCGGACGGGACCGGAGGGACGCGATGGCACAGCTGAGACAGGACGCCGATCCGGGCGAGGCCGGGCTGGACGTCAAGGCGCTGGACCGCCTCGACGGGCACTTCGCGGGCCTCGTCGACGAGGGCCGGCTGCCCGGCTTCCTGCTGGCCGTGACCCGCGGCGGCCGCGTCGCCCACCTCACCACCCACGGCCTGCGGGACCGCGCGGCCGGGCTGCCGGTGGAGGCGGACACACTGTGGCGGATCTACTCCATGACCAAGCCGGTCACCGCCGTCGCCGTGCTGCTGCTGATGGAGGAGGGTCTGCTGTCCCTCGACGACCCGCTGGAACGCCACCTGCCGGCCTTCACGGAGCCCCGCGTGTACGACGGCGGCGAGGGCGCCACCGTCCGCACCCGCCCGGCGGCGAGACCGGTCCTGCTGCGCCACCTGCTCACCCACACCGCGGGCCTGACCTTCGGCTTCTACCACTCCCACCCCGTCGACGCGCTCTACCGCGAGGCCGGCCTGGAGTACTCGGTGCCGCCGGGCAAGGACCTGGCCGAGACGGCGGACGTCTACGCGCGCATGCCGCTGCAGTTCGAGCCGGGCACGCAGTGGAACTACTCGGTGGCCTCCAACGTGCTGGGCCGCGTCGTCGAGGTGGTCTCCGGGCAGCCGCTGGACGCGTTCTTCGCCGAGCGGATCCTCCGGCCGCTCGGCATGACCGACACCGGCTTCCACGTCCGGCCCGGACAGCAGAGCCGGCTGGCGGAGTTGTACGGCGAGACGGAGGACGGCCGGATCGAGCCGGTACCGGGGCTGCCGGTCCTCGGGCGTCCGCGCTTCCTGTCGGGCAGCGGCGGACTGGTCTCCTCCGCCCACGACTTCCACCGGTTCATGGAGATGCTGCGCCGGGGCGGCGAACTGGACGGCATTCGGCTGCTGTCGTCCGCCGCGGTCACCCTGATGACCCGCAACCACCTCCCCGACAGCGCCACGATCCGCGCCTTCGGCGCCCCCGGCCACCAGGAGCCCGGCAACGACGGGCTCGGCTTCGGCTTCAACGTCTCCGTCGTCACAGACCCCTCCCGCACCCTGTCCCCGTCGAGCATGGGCGCCTACGGCTGGACGGGCGCCGCGTGCACGGCGTTCTGGGTCGCCCCGGCCCTCGATCTGACCGTGCAGTTCATGACCCAGGTACGCCCGAGGAAGCTGAAGGTGTTCCCCGACCTGCGGCGGCTCGTGCACGCGGCGGTGACGGGCTGACGGACCGGCCGGTCAGGACGTGTGCGCCACCGCGTCCAGATGGGGCAGGTGGTGGTCGAGGCGCTCCCGCTTGGTCCGCAGATAGGTGATGTTGCTCTCGCACGGCTCGATCAGCAGCGGCACCTGCTCGGCGACCTGGACGCCGTGCCGTACCAGCGCCTCCCGTTTGCGCGGGTTGTTCGACATCAGCCGCACCGAGCGGACGCCCAGGTCCTGGAGTATCTCGGCGGCCACCCGGTAGTCGCGGGCGTCGACGGGCAGGCCGAGGGCCAGGTTGGCCTCCACCGTGTCCAGGCCCTCCGCCTGCAGGGCCATCGCGCGCAGCTTGGCCAGCAGGCCGATGCCGCGGCCCTCGTGGCCCCGCAGGTAGACGACGATGCCGCTGCCCTCGGCGACGACGGCGCGCAGCGCGGACGCCAGCTGGTCGCCGCACTCGCAGTGCCGGGAGCCGAACGCGTCCCCGGTCAGGCATTCCGAGTGCAGCCGGGTCAGGACGTTCTCCGCGCCGATGTCGCCGTACACGAGCGCCACTTGTTCATCACCGCGGTCGTGGTCCAGATAGCCCACCGCCTCGAAATCGCCGTACACGGTGGGCAATGGCGCATTCACGACGCGTTCCGCACCGCGGCGGCGCGGGGACTTCTTGCCGAGGACACCGATGTTTTCTGTCATGATCTGATTCCTAAGCAGAGACGAAAGGCCGTGAAGAGATGAGTGGTTCGGGCGCTGGGCCGGCGAGTGACGGGCCGTGGCCGACGGCGGGCGGGCTGGTGCCGACGGACACCACGGAAGACGTACGGACGCGGGCGGCGGGCGTTTCAACTCAGGTGGCCGTCCTTCCCGTCGGCAGCTTCGAACAGCACGGCCCCCACCTTCCGCTGGCGACCGACACACTCGTCGCGTGCGCGGTGGCGCGGGAGATCGCCGCCGTGTACCCGGTGCACCTCCTTCCTCCGGTGACGGTCTCCTGCTCGCACGAGCACGCCGGCTGGCCGGGGACCGTCAGCATCTCCGCCGTGACCCTGCACGCGGTGGTCCGGGACATCGCCGACTCGCTGCGCCGCTCCGGTGTCGGCGCGCTCGTCGTGGTGAACGGCCACGGAGGCAACTATGTGCTGGGCAACGTCGTTCAGGAAGCCTCCGCGCGCGGGGAGCGGATGGCGCTGTTCCCGGCCGCCGAGGACTGGGAGACGGCGCGGGAGCGGGCCGGGGTGCGGACCTCGCTGCTCACCGACATGCACGCCGGGGAGATCGAGACCTCGATTCTGCTGCACGCTCACCCCGAATTCGTCCGCCCTGGATATGAGTCCGCCGATTTCACCGCGGACGACCGCCGGCATCTGCTCACCGTCGGAATGTCCGCCTATACCGGATCGGGTGTCATCGGCCGTCCTTCCCTGGGTTCGGTGGAAAAGGGGAAGGAACTGCTGGCGAGCCTCACGGAATCGTTCGGCGCGTACGCCGCGTTGCTCACCTCGTCGGAGGAACGCGGGTAGCCGACGGGCTCCTTCGCGCGGGCGTACGTGGACGTTCCGGCGCGTAGGCCGCCGTACCAGCGGGCGACGAGGACGGCGGCGCCGGGCAGGCTCGCCACGAGGCTGAGGACGCCGTACACCACGGCGACCGCGACGCCGCTGCTCGCGCCGAGTCCGGCCGCGCCGAACGCCCAGGCGGCCACGCCCTCCCGGGGACCGAAGCCGCCGACGTTCAGCGGCAGGCCCATGGCGGCCAGCGCGAGGACCGCGAGCGGCACCAGCACCGGCAGGGGGGCGGCGACGCCGGCCACCCGGGCCGCCACCACGAACGTCGCCAGGTGTCCGGCGAGGACGACGCCGGAGGCCAGCGTGACACCGGGCCCGTTGTGCCGGGACAGCAGACCCTCACGGGCCTCACCGAGGAAGGTGCGCAGGGCGCCCGCGCGGCGGGACGGGGCGCGGTTCATACGGACGGCCAGGACGACGGCGGCCACCCCCGCGGCGGCCAGCACGGCCGGCGCGGCGACGGCGCGGGCCTCGTCCCGCACCGGGGACGGCAGTGCCAGCAGCACCACCGTGCCGAAGACGGTGAGCGCGATCTGCCCGGCGACGCGTTCCAGGACGACGGCCTTCACCCCGCGGCGCAGGTCACCGGTGCTCTGCCCGTGCCGTACCGCCCGGTGCACGTCGCCGAGCACCCCGCCGGGCAGCGCAGCGTTGAGGAACAGCGCCCGGTAGTAGTCGGCGACGGCGCCCCGCAGCGGCAGCCGGATCCGCAGCCCCCTCGCCACCAACTGCCAGCGCCAGGCGCTCAGGACGGTGGTGACGGCACCGATCCCGACGGCCGCGAGCAGGGCCGGCACGTCGATCCGCCGCAGGCCGTCCACCAGCACCCCCGTGCCGAGCCGCCAGAGCAGGGCCGAGAGGATGACGACTCCGGCGAGCGTGCCGAAGTGGGTCCGCAGGGCACGGAGTTCGAGACGGGGACGGCGGCGCCGTGCGGGCGCGTCGAGCGGCGGCGCCGGGGGTGCGGAGCCGGTCGAGGTCGGCTCCGGGGTGGCCGGGGCCACAGGGGCGACCGTCGGCCCTGGTCCGGCCTGCGGGCGTGTGGTCCGTGGGCCGGGGTCGGCTCTCACCAGCTGGGCGCTCATGCCGGGCCGCCTTCGGGACGGGGCAGGGCCAGCAGGTCGTCGTGGTGGACGACGACGTGCAGGTCGCCGGACGCGCAGGCGGCCAGACGGTCTTGGAGGTAGCGTTCGGCGCGCTCGCCCAGGTCCGGCCGCTGTTCGACGGCCGCGCTCACCCAGCCGCGCAGCCACTGCGCGGTCAGCGCGGCCTCCCCGGGGCCGAGCCGCCAGGCGCTCGGCAGGACCCGGACCGTCGCCCCACGTCCGGTGAACGCCTCCCTCGCCGCGTTCACCGCGTCCGGTCCGAGCAGTCCGCCGCGCCGCTGGTGAGCGTTGAACGCGTCCATGATCTCGGCGTCCAGCGGGTCTGCCGGCCCGAGTTCGACGCGGCCGGCGACGGACAGGGTGAGGAGGGCCGGACAGCCGGCCCCGGTACAGGCGTCCGCCAGGGTCTCGACCTCCTCCCGGGTGAGGACGTCCAGCAGGGCCGACGCGGTCACCAGCGAGGCGCCGGCCAGCGCGTGCGGGGTCAGCCGGGACACGTCGGCTCGCCGTGTCTCGACGGTGACCCGGCTGCCGTCGGCGGCGGCCTTCGGGGACCCGGCGGCGGCGAAGTGCAGCAGGTAGGGGTCGCGATCGTGCAGCACCCAGTGCTGGGCGCCGTCGAGACGGGGGGCGAGCCACCGGCCCATCGACCCGGTCCCGCACCCCAGATCGTGGACGACGGTCCCGCCGCCCCGCCCGGACAGCCTGGCCCTGAGCAGGTCCAGCGACTCCTGGGCACGGGCGGCCGCGTCGGCCCCTTCCCGCAGCCGCAGCCACTCGGGCGCATACCGCGCGGGCTCTTCCTCGGCACCCTCCCGCAGCCGTACGGTCGCCCGCTCCCCGGGGCGAGCCACGGGCCCGGCACCGGCGATCACCTCGGTTTCCGCCCCGGTGTCCCCTGCGCCCCGGTCCGACTCCACATCGCTCGGGAAACGGCCGGTGGCCGGACCGGTGCCCCTCATGCCGCGCTCCTCGGTGCTTCGGGGAGTCGCTGGAGGACTCCGGCCAGGCTGCGGGCGGTGGTGGCCCAGCCGTCGAGGGCGGCGCGGCGGTCGCGGGCGGCGGCCTTGAGGCGGCGCCGTACGTCGGCCTCGCCGAACCAGCCGCGCAGTTCGGCGGCGAGGGCAGCGGGGTCCTCCGGCGGGACGAGGATGCCGGGGACCCCGCCGTCGGGGGCGCGGCCGACCGCCTCGGGCACGCCCCCGACGTCGGTCGCGAGGACGGGGATGCCGCGGGCCAGGGCCTCGGTGACCGCCATCCCGTAGGTCTCGGCGTAGGAGGCGAGGACCATCAGGTCGGCGGCGGCGTAGCTGGCGTCCAGGTCGGCGCCCGAGCGGGGGCCGGTCAGCCGCAGCCGGCCGCTCAGACCGTGCCGGGCGATCTGGTAGCGCAGTCTGGCGACGTACGCGGGGTCGTGGCCGAGGCCGCCCACGCACTCGCACGTCCACGGCAGGTCCCGTACCGCCGCCAGCGCCTCCACCAGCCGGTGCTGCCCCTTGCGCGGCGTGACGCTCGCGACGCACAGCAGCCGGGACACCCCGTCGGTGCCGGGGGCGAGCGGTGCGATGTCCGCGCCGGGCGCGGCGACGTGGACGCGCCGCGGGGCGAGACCGTGGTGGGAGACCAGCCGGCGTACCGCCCAGTCGCTGGTGGCGATCACGGCGGGGGCCGCGCGCAGCACCGCGCGTTCGCGGGCGTCGAGGTCGGCGGCGACGGCCGGGGCGAGGCCGGTCTCGTCGCCCAGCGGCAGGTGCACCAGCACGGCGAGCCGCAGCCGCTCGGTCTCGGGGGCGACGATCTCGGGGACCCCGCAGGCGACCAGACCGTCGACCAGGACGACCGCGTCGTCGGGCAGCTCCCGCAGCGTCCGGCCGAGGGCCTCGCGGTCGGCCTGGGCGGGACGCGGCCAGGCGCCGGGCACGGCGTGCCGGGTGACCTGCCAGCCGAAGCCGGGCAGGTCCAGGCAGACCCGTCGGTCGTAGGCGTTGCCGCCGCTGGGCGCGGTCTGGTCGTCGACGCCGCCGGGCATGACGAAGTGCACGGTGCGCAGGGACATGGGGATGATCCCGACGTTCTCGGAGGCGGTACCGGAAGGGGTGCCAGGGGCGGTCCCGGAGGCGGTGGGCTGCCCGGTGCCGGCGCCGGCGTCGCCCGCCGGGACGCCGTTCTGCGCGGGCACGTAAGCGAGCCGCGGCCTCTCCACGATGCTGTCGGTCACAGGCCACGCTCGTAACTCGCCCAGGCGACGTGCGACTCGTGCAGGGTGACGGTGATCCCCGCGAGGCCCTTGGCACCCTCCCCGAGGGCGCCGCGGTGGACGCGGGCGGCGAGCCGGTCGGCGATGACCTTGGCCAGGAACTCCGTGGACGTGTTGATCCCGGCGAAGTCCGGTTCGCTGTCGAGGTTGCGGTAGTTCAGCTCGGCGACGACCGCCCCCAGTTCCTGGGTGGCCAGGCCGATGTCGACGACGATGTTGTCCTCGTCCAGCTGTTCGCGGCGGAACGTGGCGTCCACGAGGAACGTGGCGCCGTGCAGTCGCTGCGCGGGTCCGAACACCTCGCCGTGAAAGCTGTGGGCGATCATGATGTGATCGCGGACGGTGATGCTGAACAACGGACGACCCTCCAGGTGCGGCGCGTCTGGTGCCCCGGCGGTTCCCTGCCGGGGGATGCCGTGTAGTACGGCTCTTCGCTCCCCCGTGTTCAGCGCGGGGCACCAACTTTTCTCAGGTCAGGCCGGGTCGCCGTAGCCGATGCGGTGGCACAGGGCGGGGAGCTCGCCGGCGGCGAGCCGCGGCATGACGTCCGGCAGTTCCTCGAAGGCGCTCTCGCCGGTGACGAGGGCGTCCAGCGCGGGGTCGGCGAGCAGGTCCAGGGCGAGGGCCATGCGCTCGGCGTAACCGCGTCCGGGCCGGGCGGCCGGGGAGACCGTGCCGACCTGGCTGCCGCGCACGGTCAGCCGGCGCGAGTGGAAGGCCTCGCCGAGCGGCAGGGTGACGCGCCGGTCGCCGTACCAGCTGAGTTCGACGACCGTGCCCTCGGCGGCGAGGAGTTCCAGGGAGCGGGTGAGTCCGGCCTCGGTGGCGCTGGCGTGCACGACGAGGTCGCAGCCGCCGAGCGCGTCGGCGGGCGTGGCGAAGTCGACACCGAGGGCCTCGGCGGTGCGGGCGCGGGCCGGGTCGTCGTCGACGAGCTGCAGCCTGAGGCCGGGAAAGCGGGCCAGCAGCGCGGCGACCGAGCAGCCGATCATGCCGCCGCCGACCACCGCGATCCGGTCGCCGATCTGCGGCCGGGCGTCCCACAGCGCGTTCACCGCGGTCTCCACGGTGCCGGCGAGCACGGCCCGCCGGGCCGGCACCCGCTCCGGTACGACGGTGACGGCGCCGGCCGGGACGACGTAGCGGCTCTGGTGCGGGTACAGGCAGAAGACGGTGCGGCCGGCCAGCTCGTCCGGCCCCTCCTCGACCACGCCGACGTTCAGGTAGCCGTACTTCACCGGGCCGGGGAAGTCGCCTTCCTGGAACGGTGCCCGCATCGCGGTGTGCTGGCTGCCGGGGACGCGGCCGTCGAAGACCAGCGTCTCGGTGCCGCGGCTGACACCGGAGTACAGGGTGCGCACCAGCACCTGGCCCGGGCCGGGCGCCGCGAGGGTGACGTCGCGGATCTCGCCGTGGCCCGGTGAGCGCAGCCAGAACGCGCGTGCCGCACGGTTCATCGGCATTCCTCCTGAACGATCGGGAAGTGGTTCACGTACCGAGATGTGCACAGGCCGCGCACAGTACGCGGCGTTGATCGACTCTGTCACTCGGCCGGAGGGTGAGCGGTGGCCCTGAACAACACGTTTGACGCGAGGCTCCAGCAGGAGACCGCTGTGGGAGCGGGCGTCCAGATCCTGCTGCTGGCCCTGCTCGGCGCGGCGATCGGGCTGGGCCCGGCGGGCTGGCTGACCGGGCTGGTCTTCGCGGTCGCGACCTGGGCGGTCCTCTCCCGCGCGGTGCACCGCTCCCGGCTGAGTTCCTTCGGACCGGCGAACCGGGTCACGCTCGGCCGGGCCACGCTGGTCGGCGGGGTGACGGCGCTGGTCGCCGACTCCTTCGACGGCTCGCCGCCGGTCACCCTGCTGGTGGCCCTCACCGCCGTGGCCCTGCTGCTGGACGGCGTCGACGGCAAGGTGGCCCGCCGCACCGGTACGTCGACCGCGCTGGGCGCCCGGTTCGACATGGAGGTCGACGCGTTCCTGATCCTGGTGCTCAGCGTGTACGTGTCCACGCAACTGGGCGTATGGGTGCTGCTGATCGGCGGCATGCGCTACGCGTTCGTCGCCGCCGCCCGCGTCGCTCCGTGGCTGAACGCCCCGCTTCCGCCTTCCTTCGCCCGCAAGACGGTCGCCGCGCTCCAGGGCATCTGCCTCCTGCTCGCCGGATCCCGACTTCTGCCGTACGCGGCGAACCTGGCGGTCGTGGCGCTGTCGCTGGCCTCGCTGGTGTGGTCGTTCGGCCGGGACGTGCTGTGGCTGCGCCGCACCTCGCGGACGGCGGCCGCGGCCGCCGAGCGGCCGGTTCCCGAGCGCGCGGCTTCCGAACCGGGGGCGGTCCTGGAGCCGGCGGCCCGCTGAGTACGACGGAGGGGGCGGGCCCGTTCACGCGGAGCCCGCCCCCTTTCTCATGCCGTCCGCCCGCTACGCCCGCCCGGCGCGGCCGCGGAGGATCGCGAACCCGGCGGCGGCGAGCCCCAGCACGCCCACGACCAGCCCGGCGATGCCGAGCCCGCGTGCGGTGGAGTCACTCGCGGCGGCGGCCTTGGCCGTCGTGCTGTCACCCGCCTTCGAGGTGCGCTCCGGCCCACCCGGGGAGGCGGCCGAACCGGCCCCCGCGCCCGCACCGGCCGTGAGCTTGAGCACGGGTGCGGGGTTTTCCGGTTCCTCCCCGCCGGCCGGCTCCTCGATCCAGCGGACCACCTTGCCGTCGGAGTACGTCTGCAACGTCTTGAACGTCAGCGTGCCCGTGTCCTCGGGCAGTTGGCCGAAGGCGACGTCGAAGTCCTCGTACTGTCCGGCGCCGATCTTCCCGCCGGTCCAGGTGATCTCGGAGACGGCGTCGGTGATGGTGCCGTCGTCGGTCTTGACCGGCTTCTTCAGCTTGGCGGTGGTCACCTTGGCCGTCCAGCCGTCCTGCGGGTGGACCAGAACGCCGAGGACCGGGTGGTCGGTGGGCAGGAAGACCTGCACCTTGGTGGTGGAGGCGGAGTCCTCCTCGTTGGGGACACGGAAGGTGAGCACACCGTCGGTGGCGCCCTTCGCGTAGCTCTCCGGGTGGACGGTGACGTGCGCGGAGGCGACCCCGGCGGCGGCGAAAAGCCCCGCCGCGGCCAGGGCGGTGACGGTGCCGGCACGGCGCAGGGTGGTGCTGGTGATGGACTCGGACATGGGTGAGTGGATCTCCGTACGGGTGACGTGTGTGGGTGGTCGGTTCGGCTACGCCACCGTCACTGGTGGCCCACGACGACTCACCGCGTGCCGCAGCACGGCCGGACGGTACGGCGCCGGCCCGTCGGGCGTCCCCGCGACGCGACTTTCACTCTCGGGCAGCGGCGCGTCCCGCCACCAGGCGACGAGACCCGGCACGAGCCGGCCGGCCCGCCGCAGCAACGCCCACAGCGCGGCCTCACCGCGCCGCAGCAGCCAGGAGGCGAGGAGGGCGGCGAGGAGATGGGCGACGGAGGCGTGTCCGGTGAGGGCGTGGGCGGTGTGCGCGGTCGACGGGCGCATCCCCGGCATCGTGCGGCCGGCCATGACGGAATCACTCATGGAACGGCCGGACATGCCCGCCCCGGCGTGGGCCGCTGCGGTGATCCGGGACGCCGCGTCGAAGGCGACGTGCAGCCCCGCCTGGGTGAGCAGCATGGCCGCCCCGATGCCGGCGAGCGACCGCTCCCGTCCGCCGAGCAGCCAGCACACCGCGAACACGGCGAGGAACCCGGCCCCGTCGGCCCACAGCGGCGGCAGATCTCCCATCGCGAGCCCGTGCCCGGCGGCGGCCAGCAGCACGCACGCCGCGGCGAACACCGCGGCCCGCAGGCTCCGCACGGCCGCCGACACGCTCATCGCGAGCGATCCTCCCACGCCGTGGTGATACGTACGGCACGGACGCCCCGTTCAGGCCGCCGCCGACCGGCACGGCGGACTCACAGGCCGCCGCCGCCCGGCACGGGTGGGCTTCAGGCCGCCACCGACGGGCCCGCCGCGGCTGCCGCCGGGCCTCACGCCGCCACCGACCAGCACGGCGGGTCACAGGCCGCCACCAACGCCCGCCACCGACCGGCACGGGTGGGGGTCACGCGGCCGTAGCGGTCCCCCGGTCCCCGCCGTCCCGGTGGATCGGTGTGTCCGCGCCGGTGAGCGGGACGCCGGTGCCGCCCCGGTGGGCCGCGACGATCTCCGCGGCGATGGCCAGGGCCGTCTCCTCGGGTGTGCGGGCACCGAGGTCGAGGCCGATCGGCGACCTGAGCCGCGCCAGTTCGCTCTCGCTCACGCCGACCTCGCGCAGCCGCCGTTCGCGGTCGGCGTGGGTGCGGCGGGACGCCATGGCCCGACGAACGCGTCCGAAGACGGGGCGGGCGTTGCAGACGGTGACGCGGTAGCCGAGGCACTTCTCGGCCCGCGCTAAGGCGACGGCGAAGTCGGCCGCCCCGAAGACGGTCATGTGGGGCGGTGGCACGCTGGACTCGACGAGCAGGGTGAGTCCGCCCGGGCAGCGGCTGCCGTCCTCCGCGATCTCGACCGTGCCGTGCGGCTACTACGTCCACGTCAAGTAGCACCGGCGGCGCGCCTGCCAGACTGACGCACCGGACGACGTGACCGGGCGACACCGCAAGGACGATGGGGGTTCTCCATGCCGCGTTCCACCTGGCCTCTCCTTCAGGGCCGTACCCGGCCGATCAAGATGAAGGAGTGGGGCGACCTGGCCGTCATGGACCCCGACGCCGGCAAGCAGCCGCGCGGGCGCGGGTTCCTGACCGCCGAGAAGGACTGGCTGCACATCGACGCCGGAAACGCCCTGGAGAACCCCGTCGTCACCCTCTACGCCGGGCAGGACACGGGAGCGGAGGACGGCTGGGACGAGGTCGAGGAGATCACCGTCGTCTCCACGACCGGCTTCCTCGCCCTGTGCGACAGCGGATACGAGCCCATGCGCAAGGAGAACCTCGCCACCGCGGGAGCGGGGCCCTACCTGATCCGTGTCCACGCCGGCGACCGGTCGGTGGACGGCAGGAAACCCCGCTTCCTCATCCAGGTCATTCCCGGTGAGCGTACGGGCGCCGAGCCCGAGCCGGACTCCCCCACGATCGAGGAGGCCGCCGGCCCCCTCCTGGTCCGGACGTCCTTCGAGCAGCCCGACGAGTGGGCGCGCCTGCTCCAGGTCCTGGAGCGCAGGCCGGGGCGGTACGAGACGATCACAGTCATCGACAACCCCCGCTACGCGAACTTCACGGCGGATCAGATCCAGGCGCGGATCGGACACGACGACGAAGGCCGGCCCGACAGCACCCTCATCCTCATCGCCGACGAACGTGCCCTCGCGAACCCGGAGTTCCCCCTCCTGGCCGTGAACAACTCCCCCGACGATGACGACGCTCCGTTCAGGATCACCCTCGCCGCCGCCGGTTCCTTCGTCGTCAACCTGGAACTGGGGAACACGGGCTTCGGCGACTGGGGCCCCGGTGTGGACGCCGACGGCGTCTACCGGGAAGAGCACTACGGGTGAGGCAGTGGGCGCGGGACGCCCCCGTTTCCCGCGCCCACTGCCTCTCCCCGCCGGGCCGGGCTCAGGCGGCTCGGCGGGTCTGGGCGCGGTGGACGCGGACGATGTCGGCGTAGCGGTGGCCGCTGGACTTGATGGTGCGGGTCTGGGTGGGGTAGTCGACGTGGACGAGGCCGAAGCGCTTGGCGTAGCCGTAGGCCCATTCGAAGTTGTCGAGCAGGGACCAGGCGAAGTAGCCGGCGAGGGGGGCGCCCCTGCGGGCGGCGGAGGCGCAGGCGGCGAGGTGGCGTTCCAGGTAGTCCTGGCGTTCGGGGTCGTTGACGGTGCCGTAGGGGTGGACCACGTCGGCGAACGCGGAGCCGTTCTCGGTGACGTAGATCTTGCGGGCGCCGTACTCCTCGGTGAGGCGGAGCAGGAGCGTCTCGATGCCGGTGGCGTCGATCTCCCAGTCCATGCCGGTGCGGGGGACGTCCGGGCGGCGCACGGAACGGACGTGGGGGGCGGGGCCGGCCGGGTCGTCGGTGACGTGGGCCGGGAAGTAGTAGTTCAGGCCCAGCCAGTCCAGGGGCGTCGAGATCGTCTTCAGGTCGCCCGCGTGCAGCGGGAGGTCCACGCCGTACGTGTCCAGCATGTCGGTGGGGAAGCCTCGCCCGTGCACCGGGTCCAGCCACCAGCGGTTGACGTGACCGTCGTGGCGGCGGGCGGCCGCGTGGTCCTCGGCGCGGTCGGTGGCGGGGTGGACCGTGGAGAGGTTGTTGACGATGCCGACCTGGGCGTCCGGGGCGGCGGCGCGGATCGCCCGGGTGGCGAGGCCGTGGCCGAGGAGAAGGTGGTAGGAGGCGCGGACGGCGGCCGTGAGGTCGGTCAGGCCGGGGGCCATCGTGCCCTCCAGGTGGCCGATCCAGGCCGAGCAGGACGGCTCGTTGAGGGTGGCCCAGAGCTTGACGCGGTCGCCCAGGCGGGCGGCGACCTGTGCGGCGTACTCGGCGAACGCGAACGCCGTGTCGCGCTCGGGCCAGCCACCGCGGTCCTGGAGGACCTGCGGCAGGTCCCAGTGGTAGAGCGTCACGGACGGGGTGATGCCGGCCCCCGACAGGGCGTCCACCAACCGGTCGTAGAAGTCGAGGCCCTTGGGGTTCACCGGGCCCGTGCCGCCGGGGATCACCCGGGGCCAGGCGACGGACATGCGGTAGGCGTTGACGCCGAGCCGGCGCATCAGGCCGATGTCCTCGCGCCAGCGGTGGTAGTGGTCGCAGGCGACGTCACCGGTGTCGCCGTTCGCGACCTTCCCCGGAGTGTGGGAGAAGGTGTCCCAGATCGAGGGCGTGCGGCCGTCCTCGGCGACGGCCCCCTCGATCTGGTACGCCGCTGTGGCCGTGCCCCACAGGAAGTCGTGCGGGAGTGCGGCGAGGTCGATGCGTGCGGACACGGGAGTCCCTTCGGGATCAGGGGTGGGGGTCACTTGACGGCGCCCGCCGTCAGACCCGCGACGAGATAGCGCTGGAGGAGCAGGAACCCGGCGACCACGGGCACGCTGACGACCAGCGAGGCGGCCATGATCTGGTTCCAGTAGACGTTGTTGAGGGTGGAGTAGCCCTGCAGGCCGACGGCGAGGGTGCGGGTCGTGTCGTTGGTCATGACGGACGCGAAGAGGACCTCTCCCCAGGCGGTCATGAAGGCGTAGACGGCGACCGCGACGATGCCGGGGATCGCGGCCGGTACGACCACCTTGAACAGCGCGCCGAGCGGCCCGCAGCCGTCGACGAGGGCGGCCTCGTCCAGGTCGCGCGGCACCGAGTCGAAGTAGCCGATCAGCATCCAGATGGAGAAGGGCAGGGAGAAGGTGAGGTAGGTGAGGATCAGGCCGCCGCGGGAGCCGAACAGGGCGATGCCGGTGGCGTTGCCGATGTTCACGTAGAGGAGGAACAGCGGGAGGAGGAAGAGGATGCCGGGGAACATCTGCGTCGACAGGACGGTCACCGTGAAGACGCGTTTGCCGCGGAAGTCGTAGCGGCTGACGGCGTACGCCGCGAACACGGCGATGACGACGGAGAGAAGCGTCGCCGCGCCCGCCACGATCAGGGAGTTCACGAAGTAGCGGGCGAGCGGGACCGTCGACCAGATGTCGATGTACGGCCGGATCGTCAGGCCGCTGGGCAGCCAGCGGAACTGTCCGGTGACGTCCGCCAGCGGCTTCAGCGAGCTGGAGATCATCACGTACACCGGGATCAGCACGAACCCCGTGAGGAGCGTGAGGAAGATCCGGCGGGACCACAGGAACGAACGCGGCGGAGCCATGGGCGAGTCGGGGCTAGACATCGGACGTCCTCCGTCCGCGTGAGGTGAGCAGGAGGTAGACGCCGGTCACGACGAGGAGGAAGAGCAGCAGCAGGACGGACATGGCGGAGCCGGTGCCGAAGTTCCAGGTGACGAACGACGCCTGGTAGATGTGCACGGAGATCAGGTCGGCGGCCTCGGGGGCGGCCCGGCCGAAGAGGACGAACGGCGTGTTGAAGTCGTTGAACGTCCACAGGAACAGCACGAGGACCAGCACCTGGTTGACCGGGCGCAGCGACGGCAGGGTGATGCGGCGGATCTGCTGCCACATCCCGGCGCCGTCCAGCGCCGCCGCCTCGTACAGCTCGCGCGGGATGTTCTGCAGGCCGGCCATCACGATGAGGAAGGCGAACGGCCAGCCCTTCCACACCGAGACGACGAGCAGGGCGTAGAAGCTGTTGTCGCCGATCAGCCAGAAGGAGCGGTCTGCGGTGAGGTGCAGCTGGTCGTGCAGGACGTGGTTCACCAGGCCGTTGTCGTGCTGGAACATGAACACCCAGGTGATGACGGCCGCGTAGACGGGCAGCGCGTACGGCACCAGGAACAGCGCGCGGAGCAGGCCACGGCCGCGGAACGTGTCCTGCATGAAGACCGCGGCGGCGGTGCCGATCAGCCAGCACAGGCCGACCGACAGCAGGGTGAAGCCGACGGTGACGAAGAACGAGTGGAGCAGGGCCTGGCCGACGGGGGCGTCGAAGTCCACCGACACCTTGTAGTTGCCGAGGCCGGTCCAGGGGGCGGTGCCCCAGTCGCGGATGTAGAACTGGGTGAGTTCCTTGAAGCTCATCACGACGCCGATGACCATCGGCACGAGATGCACGAGGAGTTCGAGGAGCAGGGCGGGCAGGAGCAGCAGGTACGGCAGCGAGACGCGGCGCAGCCGCCCGGGGCGGCGGCGGGATGCGCCCGCCGCGCCGGGGATGCTCTCGCGCACCGGTTCCTTCAGTGCGGTGGTCGTCATCGTGTTTCTCACGCCGCCGGCATCTGCTGCTGGGCCTTCTCCAGCTCGGCCTTGACGGAGGCGGTGGTCACCGCGCGTCCGGCGGCCGCGTCGGCGAAGAGTTCCTTGACCGCCGTGCCGACGGTCGTCTCGAACTGCGATTCGGCGGGCACCTGGGGCAGGGGGGCCGCGCTGGTGGCGAGGGTGTTCTTCAGGACGGCGTTCGCCGGGGTGTTGAACGCCGGGTCGCCTTGCGCGGACTTGACCGGCGGGATGGAGCTGTACGCCTTGTTGAGGATCTTCTGTTCGGCGTCGCTGGTCATGAACTTCACGAAGTTCGTCGCGCCGTCGAGGTTGTGGGTGTTGCGGAACACGGCGATGTTGATGCCGGCGACCATGGAGTTGGTCTCGGCGCCCGTCCCGGGGGTACCGGATCGCACCGGTACGGGGGCGATACCGTAGGCGTCCTCGCTCATGCCCTGGGACTTGAGGTTGGCGGGGGCGGACTGCCAGAGCAGCATGGCCTGCTTGCCCTTGGCGAAGTCGCTGACGGACTGGTTCTGCGCGTACTCGGCGTCGCCGGTCGGGATGACCTTGTCCTTGGCCATCAGGTCGACGTAGCTCTTGACGGCGTCGACCACCTTGGGGTCGGTGAAGCCGGGCTTGCCGTCGGCGGTGAAGAAGTCGGCGCCGTGCTGCTTGGCGAAGACGAAGACGTGGTGGATGTTCTCCGAGACGTTCGCGCCCTCGGCTCCGAGCACGGCCTTGCCGCCGGCCTTGATCTTCTTTCCGTCGGCGATCAACTCGTCCCAGGTGACCGGGGGTTTGGCGATGCCGGCGTCGGCGAAGATCTTCTTGTTGTAGTAGAGGGCGTACGCCATCGAGTACAGCGGGACGGCGGCCGGGTCCTTGCCCTGCGCTCCGGTCGAGCCGAGAGCTGAGTCGACGAAGCGGTCCTTGCCGCCTATCTTGCCGAAGGTCTCGCTGTCCCAGGGCAGCAGGGCGCCGGTGGCCTGGAGGGAGGCGCTCCAGGTGTTGCCGATGTTGAGGACGTCCGGGCCCTGGCCGGAGGTGGTCGCGGTCAGGATCCGGTTCAGCAGGTCCGACCAGGGCACGACCTCCAGCTTCACCTTGACGCCGTACTTCTTCTGGAACTTGTCCAGTTCGGGCTGGAGGACCTTCTTGTCGACGGCGATGCTGGCGCCCTGGTTGGAGGCCCAGTACGTGAGCGTCTTCGGGGAGTCGTTGGACCCGCCCCCGGTGGACGAACCGCCGCCGCAGGCCGTGGCCACGAGGGCGAGAGAGAGGGTGACGGCGCCTGTGGCCGCGGCTCGGATACTGCGCATGGCTCCTGGTGTCCCTTTCCGGGAGTCGAGAACCCCGAGGGCCGCTCTGTACGGATCCGGCACCCGGCCGACCTCCCCCAACGCCCTCATGGCTTAATTTAGGACGTGAGTTAATCGTTCTTGGGGGTGGCCGTCAAGGGATGCGGCAGAGGTGGGCGGCGGGGAGCCCGGCAAACCGGCACCGTGCCGTTCGCACCCCGCACCCCGCACCCCGCGCCCGGGTGGGCGCGGGGTGCGAGGGCGGCGGCCGCCCGGCTACGGATCCGGCTCGGCTCGGGCTCGGGCTCGGGCTCGGGCTCGGGCTACCGGGCCTGCTCCGGCACGCGGGCCGGGGTGTAGCCCGCGGGCCGGGTGGTGAACGTGCCCCGGCCCTGGGTGCGGCTGCGCAACCGCGTGGCGTAGCCGAACAGTTCGGCCAGTGGCACGGTGGCGGTCAGCACCGCCGCGCCGCCGCGCGTCCGCGAGCCGGTGACCCGGCCGCGGCGGGCCGACAGGTCACCGAGCACGCCGCCGACCGCGTCGTCCGGCACGGTGACCGTGACCTCGGCCACCGGTTCGAGCACGACCGTCGAGCAGGCCCGCAGCGCCTTGCGGAGCCCGAGCCGGCCGGCGGTGCGGAACGCCATCTCCGAGGAGTCCTTCACATGCGTGGACCCCTCGGTCAGGGTGACCCGCAGCCCCGTCACCGGGTGCCCGCCGAGCGGGCCCTCGGCGAGGGCGTCCCGGCAGCCGGCCTCCACCGCGCGGACGTACTCCTGCGGCACCCGGCCGCCGACCACGGCGGACGTGAACGCGAATCCGGTGCCACCCACCTCGTCCCCGAGCGGCTCCACGTCGAGGACCACATGGGCGAACTGGCCCGCCCCGCCGTCCTGTTTGACGTGCCGGAAGACCAGCCCCCGCACGCCGCGCACGACGGTCTCGCGGTACGAGACCCGCGGGCGGCCCACGGTGACCTCCGGTCCGCCGTCGCGGCGGATCTTCTCCACCGCGACCTCCAGGTGCAGTTCCCCCATCCCGGACAGCACGGTCTGACCGGTCTCGGCGTCGGTGCGCACCACCAGGGAGGGGTCCTCCTCCGCCAGTCGCGCGAGCGCCGTCGCCAGCCGGCCGGTGTCCACGCCGCGCCGGGCCTCGACCGCGACGGACACCACCGGGTCGGCGACCACGGGCGGCTCCAGCACCAGCGGGGCGCCGGGGTCGCACAGGGTCGAGCCGGCGCGGGCGGACTTCGGGCCGGCGACGGCGACGATGTCCCCGGCGACCGCGCGGTCCAGCTGCACGTGCCGGTCGGCCATGAGCCGCAGGATCCGCGCGACGCGTTCGGTGCGGCGGGTGACCGGGTCCCACACGGTGTCTCCCTTCTCGATCGTGCCGGAGTAGACGCGCAGACAGGTCAGACGTCCGGTGGCGCTCGCGTTCACCTTGAACGCGAGCGCGGCGAACGGCGCCGCCGGATCGGCCGGCCGCCGCACCTCGCCGCCCTCGTGGATCCCGCGTACGGCGGGCACGTCGAGCGGGGACGGCAGATAGGCGACGACCGCGTCCAGCAGCGGCTCGATCCCTCGGTTGCGGTAGGCCGAGCCGCAGAGGACGACGACGCCGTCACCGGTCCGGGTCAGGTCGCGCAGTGCGGTGCGGAGGGTGGAGGTGGACAGGGCGGGTGTGGGAGGGGCCGGTGCGGAGGGAGCCGGGTGCGGGTGGGATGCCGGTGACTGTGTACCGGATCCCGCCGATCGCATACAGAACTCCTCCAGCGCCGCCGGATGCAGCTCCGCCACCGCCTCGTCCAGCGCGCGCCGTCGCCGCCACGCCTCCTCCCTCAGCTCCTCGGGAACCGGTCCCCGGACGGCCGTGCTCTCGCCGTCGGCCCAGACGAGCGCGCGCATCTCCACCAGGTCCACCACGCCGGTGAAGCCGTCCTCGGCGCCGATCGGCAACTGGACGACGAGCGGCGCCGGGTGCAGTCGCTCCCGGACGGAGGCGACGGCCCGGTCGAGGTCGGCGCCCGCCCGGTCCAGCTTGTTGACGAAGGCGATCCTCGGTACACCGTGCCGGTCGGCCTGCCGCCACACCGACTCGCTCTGCGGCTCTACGCCGGCGACGGCGTCGAACACGGCGATCGCGCCGTCGAGGACGCGCAGCGAGCGCTCGACCTCGTCGGCGAAGTCGACGTGGCCCGGGGTGTCGATGAGGTTGACGCGGTGGCCGTCCCAGGCACAGCTCACCGCGGCGGCGAAGATGGTGATGCCGCGGTCGCGTTCCTGGGGGTCGAAGTCGGTGACGGTGGTGCCGTCGTGGACCTCTCCGCGCTTGTGGGTGGTGCCCGTCGTATACAGGATCCGCTCGGTGACGGTGGTCTTGCCGGCGTCGACGTGGGCGAGGATGCCCAGGTTGCGGACGGTGGCGAGGGAGTCGGTGACGTTCGGGTGGGTCGGATTGCGCACGGCCCGGTGCCTTTCAGGAAGGTGCGGAGGAAAAGGGCGGCGCGATGACCCGTGAGGCGGGCGGACATGACGGCACACCGGTCGGCGGGGTGCGCCGGGAGCGGTGGTGCCGGGGAGGTCAGCCGGGCGTCACGGGGTCCGGTGCCGGCCGCGCAGCGGGCACCGGCCGGCCGAGGACACCAGGATCACCTCGTACCGGGCGCGGGGAGTGGCGACGGCGGTGTGCTCACGCACGGTCGGCTCCCCTCGGACGTCGGACTGGTCGGTGCGCACGGCGGGCCCCGCTGCGGGGGCGGCGCCGGACGCAGGGCGAGTCTAGGCACGGTGATCGACGCCGGGCACGTGGTTTTCCCACCGCGCCCACCGACGGGCGTCGTTGACGCCCCATCACCGTTAACGGACGTTTACCGGCTTTCCGTTGTTTTGCGGAGTTCAGTGGAGATTCACCCCGAAGGGGAAATGAGAGTTCGCGGCTGGATTCGCCCGACGGGCGCGGCTCCGCGGCCGTTCACTCCTTTCCGGACATTCATGTGGCCGACATTGCATCCCTGTGTACGACTGCCGGTCACGGGGAAACAGGGCGGTGGGGTGAGTTCCGCCCGACCCCATTCCTGGCTGAAAACCGTCGTATGTTCCGCCTGAGGGGCCGCATTTCCCGAGAGGGCTGCCCGTTGGACTCCGGACCGTGGAACGCCGTTCGCGGGGTGCGGGCCGTACCTGGCGAACGCGCGTGGATCGCGGTGGATCGCCGACGGTGTCCGCCGGTGGCCGAGAAAGCGGGTCGGCTCGCGCGCGCGTGCGCGAGCTGTCGTATTGGTGGAGACGGTGTGTCCGGATGGCCGGTGGGCATCCACTCTCTTAACGGACGGGCCTAATCTGTTGGGCGAGCAGCGTGCATGTACACGACCAGTGGATCGGATCGGACTCGATTGGACACGCAAAAGAGACGGAAGACGACGTTCGCCGCGCTGCGCCCGAATTCGACGCTTCCCGGCGCCGCCCTGATATTGATCGCGGGCACCGTCTTCTCCCGCATCGGCGACTCCCTCGCCTCGCTGGGGCTGGTCCTCAACGCCGCGGACAAGGGCATTCACTGGGGTGTGACCGAGGTCCTACTGGCCGAGCTGCTGCCGACGGTCGTCGCCGCGCCGCTGCTCGGCGCGGTGGTGGACCGGTTCAGCGCGCGGCCGGTGTGCCTGGCGGCCCTGCTCCTGCAGTCGTTCGCGCTCGGTGCCGCCACGGCGATTCCCGCGTTCCACGTGCGGGTGGCGCTCATCGCGCTCTCCGGTCTGGCCGGGGTGGCCTCGGTGGCCGCCGCCTTCAAGATGCTGCCGGCCGTGGCGGGCACGGAGCGGACGGGCCGGGCCAACAGCCTGCTGACGGCGGGGATGTCCCTCGCGAGCCTGATCGGCCCGGCGCTCGCGGGTTTCCTGCACTCGGTGTCCGGTACGGGGCTCCTGCTCGGCGCGGACGCGGTGTCGTTCCTGATCCTCGCCGGGTGCACGATGCGGGCGGTGCCGCGTTCGATGGACGTGGCGATCAGCCGGCGGCCCACGTCGAAACTGTCGGACGGCTACCGGGCCCTGCGGCACACGCCCGGCCTCGGCCCGCTGATGCCGGCCATGGCGGCGGTGATCCTGGCGACCAGCATCGAGGGGGTCGCGGGCGTCTTCTACCTGCGGGGCATCGCGGGCGGCAACGACTCGGTCTACGGCCTCTTCCTCGCGACCTGGGCGCTGGGCTCGGTGCCGGGAGCCCTGCTCGCGGGCCGCGCGGAATGGGCGCAGCGGCACCGGACACTGATCCTGGGCGGGGTCCTGGGCATCTCGGTCGGTCTCCTGACCGTCGGGCTGGTGCCCCTGGCCGGCCTGGTCTTCCCGTTGTTCCTGGTGGCCGGCTTCGGCAACGGCGCCTGCAACGTGGGGCTGCGCAACGCGGTGCACGACCATGTGCCGGCCGAGGTGCAGGGCAACGCCTGGGCGTGCTTCCAGGCGCTGTCCCGCAGCTGCATCGGCCTCGGCTATCTGCTCGGCACCCCCAACTCCCTGATCAGCAGCCAGGGCCAGGTCATCGCCTCGGGTGCCATTCCCCTGGCGGCGGTCGTGTGGGCGACACTGACCGGCCTGCGGCGCAAGCGGTCCGGTCAGCCGGCGCTGAACGAGACGTCCGGCTGAACTAGACGTCCGGCTGAACTAGACGTCCGGCTGAATGAGACCTCCAGCTGACCGGGCCCGCTCTTTCCGTTACGTTCCGCAGGTCAGCGTGGGTGTCGCCCAGTCGCCGTGGTCGTTTCCGTTGCCGTCGCCGGCGTCACCGACCCTGAGGTCGATCACCTGGGCGCCGGTGACGTCCACGTCGACCGGCACCGCGTCCTGCTTGCCGCGGAGTGTCGGTGTGGTGACCAGGGTCCTGCCGTCGGCGATCACGGAGAACGTCACGGTTCCCGCGCCGCCGGTCTCGTCGTCGACGCCGACGTCGGCCGTGAACCGCGTGCACTGTCCGCCGAGGTAGAACTGGACGTCGCTGACCGAGTTGGTGCCCAGGCCCTTGGTGTGGCGTACGCCGGCGATGGTGATCGCACGGCCGTCACCCGCCGCGTTCTCGCCGACGCTGCTGTCGCGTTCGACCGGCCCCCAGCCGTTGGTGGACGACAGGAACGGCAGGTCGCTGACGGCGTTCTGCCCGTCCTTCGGGGCGGGCGGGATACCGCCGACGATGCGTTCGTCGACACCGGTGGCCGGCCGTCCTCGCTGGATGTAGCGCACGCTGGTGGTGAGGGCGGAGACGGAAGGCAGGTCCGCGGCCGGCGGCTGGACCTGCCAGGTGAAGGTGGCCGACTCGCCCGGGTGGAGGCGCCGCACCGAGGTGGGGCCCGTCGCCTTCACGGTCCAGCCGTCGGGCGTGGCGAGCGAGGCGGTCGGGCCGGAGGCGGTCGCCCCGTGCTCCGGCACCCGCACGGTCGTCGCCGCCGTGAAGGCGTGCCCCGGCTCAACGGTGTTGGGCACGTCCAAGGTGATGTCGGTGCCGGGCCGCTTGGGCATCGCGTACCTCGTGCGGTCGTAGCGCGGGCTGTCGTTCTGGGCGACCTGCAGGGACGAGGCGTAGCTGCCGTAGTCGGTGAGCGACACCTTGCCGAGCCCGCCGGTGCTGCCGTCCAGGTTCCACACGGCGATGGCGATGCTGTTGTGGCCGTGCGGGTTCAGGATGCCGTCGGGCACGGGGAACGTGTGCTGCGGTCCGAGGTAGTTGACGTAGTTGCCCACCTGCCAGCCGTTGACGAAGATCGTGGCGCGGTACTTGCGGGACGGGTCGTCGGTGAAGGTCAGGCCGAGCGAGGTGTCCTGACCCTGCGGCAGGTGCAGGTTCGCGTCGGTGCGGTACCACGACACGCCGGGGCGGGTGTCGGTGGCGGGCAGGGACACGGGCTTCCAGGTGCCGTCGGGGTAGCCGGGCAGGGACCAGCCGGCCCGCTCGCCGTACAGGCCGCCCGTGGAGAGCGGGCCGCGCACCGGGTCCTGGAGGTCCTCACCGCCGCGGACGCCCTGCAGCCGCCAGGTGACCGAGGTGAGCGGGGCTCCGGTGAGGGAGGCGCTCGTGAGCCCCCGTGCGGCCTTGTTGCCGTTGGTCGCGTTGTAGTCCTCCTCGTGCCCCATGTTCACCGTGAGCACGGAGAGGATGTTGTCGCCCTGGGCCTTGACCGAGCCGTCCGGGAAGGTGAGGTCGGCGCTGCCCGTGGTGGAGCTGCCCAGGAAGGTGCCGTTGAGCCAGGCGGAGAACGCCTGCGCCTTGCCGCCGGAGTCCGAGACGAGGTGGACGCCCTTCTCCTTGCCGGTGGCGTGGAAATGGCCGCGGTACCAGGTGTTGCCGGTGTGGAAGCCGTAGTCGTCCGCGTAGAGCACGGGCGGCGTGTTGACGCCCGAGGAACTGTTCGTGTTCGTCTTGTCGGCGACCTGCCAGCGCGAGTCGTCGAAGCCGGGGGCGGCTTCCGGGGATTCGTCGGCGTGCTTCCAGTCGGTCAGGGCCGGCAGGTGGACGGGGGCGGCGACCGGTATGTGCCCGGAGCGGCTGCCCGTGCCGGTGGCCTGGGTGTCCAGCGCGCGGCCGTTCCAGGTGACGTGGTCGGCGGCGGTGAACACCTCGATGTTCTTGTCGTCGGCGTTGTCGCCGGTGAGGGCGACGGTACGGCCGCCGTCCAGGCTGGTCGCGGTGCGCAGCAGATGGGTGCCGCGCACGAGCACCGGGCCGGTCGCCGTGTCCTGGCGCCAGAACGTCTTGGCGGTGTCCTTGTCCCCGGCGAGGAGCAGCAGGGGGCGGGCTCCGCCGCCGGTGACACTGATGCGGGTCAGGCCCTTGTGCGTGTAGTTCAGCCGCAGGTCGCCGGTCTTCGCGTCCCAGGTGGTGGTGACCGCGGAGCCGCCGCTTTCGGTCACGGTCGGCTTGGTGGAGTAGTGCAGGACGGTCTCGCCGTCGCTGCCCTCGTCGCCGTAGAGGACGGCGATGTCGCGGTCGCCGATGGTGGCGTGGGTCATGATCTCCGAGGTGGAGTAGCGCAGGTCGCTGTCGCCGAGGCGGTAGTGGGCGACGATGACGTGCGCGTCGCGTCCGTCGAGTGTGATCGCGGTGCCCGGCTGCTGCGGGACGACCGGGTAGGTCGGCGTGGCGGCGTCGGCGGCCGGGACGTCCACGGCGTCGACGGACACGAAGTCGTCGGTCGACCCGGTGCTGTGCCGGCCGCTGACGACGATCTTCAGTTCGTGCGACCCGGCGGTCAGGCCGGTCTTCTGGAAGATCACCGCCTGGTTCTCGCTGCCGGAGTCGTCGACGGTCGACACTTTGGTGCCGTCGATATACACGTCGGCGTAGCCGTGGTTGTTCGTCTTCGAGCCGATCCAGCGGACGGCGGTGCCGTCGAACGGGACGGTGACGGAGTCACCGGCCTTGTTGGAGAAGGACTCTGTGTGCCTGTAGTCGCCGCTGGTGTAGCTCTGGTCGGCGACGTGCGACCAGGAGCCGCTGTAGTGCAGCGCCGGGTCGGGGTCGTCCCAGGTGTAGGTGGTGTCCGAGGACGGCTTGGCGTTGAGGTCCAGCGAGATGTGGGTCCTGTCGACGGACGTGGAGGTGGAGTCGGCGTGCCGCAGGACGTGGAACTGGGTCCCTGTGTCGGGGTTCATCCGGGCGGTGTCGACGATCGCCGTGTCGTCCGGCGACACGGCCTTGATCGGGTCGGTCTTGGTGAGCGGGGCGACCGCCTGCGTGAAGTATCCGATCAGCTTGTCCTCGTAGTACTTCGGGTCGAGCTGCCGGTTCTCGCGGATCGCCGCGCCGTAGTCGTACGAGGTGTAGTTCTGCGGCATGCCCAGCCAGCCCCAGTTGGTGCCGCCGTAGGTCATGTAGAAGCTCTGCGCGGTCGCGCCGACGGCGACGTTCTGCTTGTAGAACACGTTCGCGAACTTGTCGTTGATCAGCTGCGCGCACTTGTCGTAGCCGGGTCCGCCCCAGGGGTCGAAGGCGCCGCCCTGGAACTCCGGTGTGTACAGCGGCCGTCCGGCCGGGT
>NZ_JBEYVS010000069.1:0-26110 GCF_040644095.1 Streptomyces sp. NPDC047028 | reverse complement strand
CCGTCCGCGTGCGGGACCCGTGCGCTGCTGAGGGAGGGGCGGTCAGACGGCCGGCCAGACCGACGGCTCGCGCGCGGTGATCGGCCCCGCGGCGAGCAGGGAGCTGATCTCACCGGCGAGTTCCGGGCCGAGTTCGCCCCAGCCGTCCTTGTAGCCGTAGACGGCGGCCAGGGTGCGGGCCTCGTAGTCGCCGTTCATGATCTCGATGTCGTCGGCCGTGATGAGCGCCGGGTGGGCGACGCCGACGGCCGACGACAGCCTGACCAGCTCCTTGCGCAGGGCGCGCAGGTAGACGGCGGCGCGGGCGGACTTCGACGCCGGGTCGACGCCGCGGGCCAGCCAGGCGTTCTGGGTGGCGATGCCGGTCGGGCATTTGTCGGTGTGGCACTTCTGCGCCTGGATGCAGCCGATCGACAGCATCGCCTCACGGGCCACATTGATCATGTCGACGCCGAGGGCGAAGGCGACCGCGGCGTTCTCGGGCAGACCGAGCTTGCCGGAGCCGATGAAGGTCAGGTCGTCGGTCAGACCCCGCTCGGCGAAGGTGCCGTAGACCCGGGAGAAGCCCATCCGGAACGGCAGCGACACGGAGTCCGCGAACGTCAGCGGGGCCGCGCCGGTGCCGCCCTCGCCGCCGTCGACGGTCACGAAGTCGACTCCGCGGTCGCCCCGCGCCATCAGCGTGGCAAGTTCCTGCCAGAAGTCCGTCTCGCCGACCGCGCTCTTGACGCCGACCGGCAACCCGGTCTCGGTGGCGATCAGTTCGACGAAGTCGAGCATGGAGTCGACGTCGCTGAACGCGGTGTGCCGCGACGGGGAGGCGCAGTCCTTGCCGACCGGGATGCCCCGGATCTCGGCGATCTCCGGAGTCACCTTCGCGCCCGGCAGCATTCCGCCCAGCCCGGGCTTGGCGCCCTGGGAGAGCTTGATCTCGATCGCCTTGACCGGGGCGCCGGCGACCACGTCCTTGAGCTTGTCCAGGTTGAAGCTGCCGTCCTCGTTGCGGCAGCCGAAGTACGCCGTGCCGATCTGCAGGACGAGGTCGCCGCCGTTGCGGTGGTACGGCGAGAGGCCGCCCTCGCCGGTGTTGTGCATTGCGCCGGCCAGCGCCGCGCCCTTGTTGAGCGCCGTGATCGCGGCTCCGGACAGCGAACCGAAGCTCATCGCCGAGATGTTGACGACGCTCGCGGGCCGGAACGCCTTGGCCCGCCCGCGCGGCCCGCCCAGCACCTTCGCGGAGGGCAGCGGCGCCTGCGGGTCGTGCGCGCTCCGCACCTCGGACAGCGCCTTGGCGAACGTGCGCTGCTTCAGATACGCGTGCCCCTGCATGTGCTCGACGTCGTTGTCCGTGCCGAACCCGAAGTAGTTGTTCTCCTCCTTCGCCGACGCGTAGATCCAGGTGCGCTGGTCGCGGCTGAAGGGGCGCTCCTCGTCGTTGGAGGTCACGATGTACTGCCGCAGTTCCGGCCCGATCGTCTCCAGCAGGTACCGCGCGTGCCCGACCAGGGGGAAGTTCCGGAGCAGCGCGTGTTTCTTCTGGACGAGATCGCGGGCGGCCACCAGCGCCAATGCCGTAGCGGTGGCCGCACCTATGCTCCGGGCGCGCATGTACGTTCCTCTCGTAGAAGCCGTCGAAGAATGCGGAACGATAGTAGGAGGCCGGGCGGACAGGCGGGCGCCTGGGGTCGGATGCGTCCCCTCCGTGTCAGACGCGCGTTGCATCGTCCCGATATGGAGATGACGCTGCAGTGCTGATCGAGTGGCCTGCCCTCCGGAGACCGGTGAGCCAATGGGGCGAGGCTCTGGGGTTCGTCAATGCCGGACGGGCACGCACCTGGCCGAAGAAGCGGCTGCACCTCGATCTGTAAGCGCGCAGACCCGGACGTGCGGCCGCGCACACCCCGGCCCTCCACATCTGGTCCGACGGCCGCCGCGCAGGTCCGGTTTACCGGACACGGGCAGGCCGGGGATCTGTACTCCGGGACAGCGCCTTGGGGTATCAGGCGAACGGCCCCTCGACGGTGAAGCGGCGCAACTGGCGGGCGAACGCCTCGACCTCCTCGGGTGTCCACGAGGCGACGCTGCGCACGATGTGCCCGGCCAGGCGCTCGCGCAGTTCACCCACCACCCGTTCTCCCTGCTCGGTGAGGACCAGGAGCGAGGCGCGCCGGTCGACGGGGTCCGGCTCCCGGCGGATCAGACCGGCAGCCTCCAGCCGGGACGCGCGCCGGGTGACACCGGAACGGTCCAGCCCGACGTCGGGCGCCAGTTCGGCGGCGCTGCAGGGTCCCGTCCGGGCCAGCGCGCTGAGGACGGGATACGTCACCTCGTCCAACGCCTCGCCCATGCCCTCCGTCAGGCGTCCATGCAGCTTCGTACGCGTCGAGCGCCGGAGCAGGAATCGACAAGGGCGGCGGGGACTTCGCCACTGCGGCCGATGTGGAGGCGGAGGGGAGGATCCTTGAGGTCATTCGTGCCGCGCGGCCCGATGACGCGGTGCTCGGTGAGGAGGGTGGGCGGCAGGGCGGCGCCAACCTGGGGCGCCAGTGGCTGGTGGATCCCCTGTGCGGCACCCTGAACTACGCCGTCGGCAACATGCTGGTGGCCGTCAACGTCGCGCTGCGCGACGGGGCCGCGGCCGTGGCCGACCCGTTCGGCGGCGAGGTCTTCTTCACCGACGGGGTGGGGGCCTGGGGGCGGCAGGAGGGTGGGACTGAAGACATGGTGCTGGCGCCCACGGCCGACAGCCGGCTGGTGGACGTGAACCTGGACCCGCCGTTCCCCAGCGCGCCCGGGTTCCGGGCCGTGGAGCTGCTGGCCCGCGTCGACTTCGTCGAACGCTTCCGGCCACGGGTCGTGTCCACCACGCTGGCGCTGGCCTGGGTCGCGGCCGGCCGGCGCGCCGCGTACGTCACCGACGGCGGCGACCTCTCCGGCAGCGTGCACTTCGCCGCCGGTATCGCCCTGTGCCGGGCCGCCGGCTGCGTGGTCACCGGCCTGGACGGCGCCCCGCTCGGCGAGGACGGCCGCGGACTGGTGGCCGCGGCGGACGCCGAGACGCACGGGATGCTGATGTCGATGATCCGCGGCTGATCCGCGGCTGAAGACGAGACCCTGCACTCTCGCCGATGGGCAAAGCCGCCCGGCACGTACGCCGGGCGGCCCTCTCCAGTGGGGCGTCGTCAGTCCCTTGCGGTCTGCCGTCAGCAGGTGTGGCGGACGTAGCCGCTGGTGCCCTGCGCTACGACGTCGCGGTCACGTTGCACGATGCTCACCTGGTCGCCGTACTGGCAGGCGGTCGCGAGCCCGTTGTCGGTGTACTCGATGAAGATGGCGTGGTCCCCGAACGAGGCGATGTAGTCGCCGCATTCGAGGGTGTCACCGCACTCCTCCGCGATGGCGAAGTCGAGGCCGTTCGCCGCGTGGCTCGGGGCCAGTTCGACGGTGTTCTTCTGACCGACCGCGAGGCCCTTGTCGTGCCCGTACGCCGAGAGGAGCCGGATGTAGGCCTGGGCCTGCGACTCCGTGATCTGGCCGTTGCTCCGGGTGTAGCTGTCGTAGTTGTCGAGTTCCAGGGCGTCGAAGCCCTTGGACGCGCAGGTGTCGATCTGGGTCTCGATCTGGGCGGCGACGGCCGTGCGCTTCGCGGCGGTGCTGATGTCCAGCAGCGCCTCCTGCCAGTCCTCATCGATGATCACGTTCCCCTCCTCGTCCTGGAGCAGCAGGTTGCTGTCCCAGTCCTCGGGGCCGCCCGGGTCGCCCACCTTCTGCGTCTGGAACGCGTTGACGTAGCAGATGTTGTACAGGCTGGGCGCCGGCGAGTCCTTCCAGTCGCGGCTGACGACCGTGACACCGGCCGGCGGCGTGTAGCCGCCGCCGATCTGGTAGTCGAAGCCGCCGTGGACGGGCGGCAGGGTGAACGTCGCGGCACTGGCGGATCCCTGTGCGGCGAGCGAGGTGGCGGCAGCGGCGAGGACCGCCATGGTGAGGGGGATCCAGGATCGGATCCTGCGGGGACGAAGACTCAACGGGGAGCTCCCTGGTGCGGGGACACGTCTCCGCCTCGGTGCTCTCGGGCGACCTGGCGACTTGGGCCGGACTTGCGACAACGACGGTCAGTTACCGGCTGAGCGTGTCTCTCGCGCGAAGTTCGGTCACTTCGGCGTGCCCAGGAGTAAACAGGTCGGATTCGGCCAAGTCAATGATTCTGGCTGGAAATTATGCTCGAATCTGCTTGGAACAAGGTATCCGAGAGCAACTATGTGCATGCAGGTGCCCGCAATCTGCTCGCTTCTGGCGGTCAGTCGGTGAAGTCGAGGATGACGGACCGGGTGAGGTGCTCGGGCCGGTCCGGGTCGCGGCCCGCCAGCTCGGCCAGGCGTACGGCCACCCGCTGGGCGAGGACCAGTTCCGCGAGCGGGTCCAGCCTGGGCTCGCGCAGCATCGCGCCCGTCGCCCGGACCTGCGCGGCCAGGGCCGGCTCCACGGGGCTCAGGCTCCACACGGCACGCCCCTCACGGGCCACCGCGATGGGACCGTGCCGGTACTCCATCGCCGAGTACGACTCCGTCCAGTGCCCCGCCGCCTCCCGGACCTTGAGCGCGGCCTCGTTGGCGAGACCCGCCGTCCAGCCGGAGCCGAGGAAGGTGATCTGCCCGGCGGCCGTCATGGCGCCGGGAAGGGGCTGGGCGACGGCCGTGCGCACGTCCGCCAGGGCCTGCTCCACCGGCAGCCCGAGATGCGCGCGCAGGAGGATGAGCAGCGCGGTCGGGAACCGGGTCTGCACCACCGAACGCTCGTCGGCGTGGCTGAGGACCACCGCGTGGTCGGCGAGCGCGGTGGCGGGCGAGCCGGCGAGCCCGGTGACGACCGTGACAGCGGACGCGGCTGGACGGGTGCCGAGCGCGGTGAGCACCTCCGTGGTGGTGCCGGAACGGGTCAGAGCCAGCACGCGGTCGTAGCCGCGTCCGAGCCGGCAGTCGGAGGCCGGGTACACGTCGGTGACGCCGTGACCGGCCTCCTCGCGCAGCGCCGCGTACGCCTGGCCCGCGAACAGCGACGTGCCGCAGCCGATGACGGCGACCCGCTCGCCCCGTTGCGGAAGTGCCTCGGCATGGCGGGGGAGAGCGTCGAGGGTGCGTTGCCAGATGACCGGCTGGGAGGCGATCTCTTGCGAGGTGTGGGACATGAGTGATCCTGGGGGTGAGGTGAGTGAGGAAGGAAGCCCGTCGGCCACGGGGACGTCAGGCGGCCAGCGTGGTGCGCAGGGAAGGCTGGAGAAGGGCGGAGTGGGCGCGGACCATGTCGTCGCACAGGTCCCAGATTTGCTCGACGGGCAGGGCCGCCGCCGTGGCGGGGTCGACCATCGCGGCGTGCCGGATGTGCCGGGGCTCGTCCTCCAGCGCGGCCCGGACCACCAGGTCGTTCACGCCGAGGTAGGCGCGGTTGAGCGCGGCGAGCTGTGCGGGCAGCCGGCCGGCCCGGGTGGGCCGGATCCCCGCGCCGTCCACCAGGCAGGGCACCTCGACCGTGCCGCCGTCGGGCAGGTTCTCGATGAGACCCCGGTTGGGCACGTTGCCGTAGACGGTGCGGGGCCGGCCGGTGACGATGCTGTGGATGATCTGCGGCGCGTACTCCATGGTGCCCTCGACGGGCAGTTCGCCGCCGGTGGCCAGGGCGTCCCGGGTCTTCTCGTACGCGGCGAGGTTCTCGTCGACGATGCCGAGGTAGGCGCCGACCGGCAGGCGCAGCCGCTCGATCTCCGCCGGACGGCCCAGGTACCAGGGGACGTACTCGGAGGAGTGCTCGCTCGTCTCCGTCGGGTAGTAGCCGAGCCGCCGGTACATGTCGACGCGGGCCCGCCGGCGCAGTTGCGGATCGGCGTCGATCAGCGCGTCGAGCCGCTCGTAGAGGTTCTCGCCGTCGTGCTCGAAGCGCAGGACCCACGCCTGGTGGTTCACGCCCGCCGCGGTGTAGACGACCTCGTCGAAGGGGGCGCCGACCAGCCGGCACAGGTCGTGCAGCGTCCAGTGGACCGAGTGGCACAGCCCGACGACCCGCTGGAGGCCGGTCGCCCCGATGAGGTACTGGACGTTCATGGCCATGGGGTTGGTGTAGTTGAGCAGCCAGGCCTCGGGGCACACGGCGCCGATGTCCTCGCCGAGCTGCCGCAGGAACGGGAAGGTCCGCAGGGCCCGGAAGATGCCTCCGATGCCGAGCGTGTCACCGATGGTCTGGGACAGCCCGTAGCGGGCCGGGACGTCGAAATCGGTGCGGGTGGCCTCGTTCATACCGATCTGGACGAGGTTCAGCACGAAGTCCGCGTCCGCGAGGGCCGTACGGCGGTCCGTGTGGGCGGATACCTCGGGCCGGGCTCCGCGCCGGCCGGCGATGTAGCGGGTGGCGGCCTCCGCCGTAGCCAGCCGTTCCGCGTCGATGTCGTGCAGGGCGATGCGCGCCTCCCTCAGTTCGGGAAAGGAGAAGAGGTCCGCGAGCAGGCCCTGGGTGAAGACGACGCTGCCCGCGCCGACGAGGACAACCTTGGGGGCGGTCATGAGGGGAGAGCTCCTGTGATCGGGGAAGGGGTGTGGACCTGGGCCCAGGTGGGCTGCGCGGCGGTGCCACCAGGCCTGCGGGTGGAGAGGGCGCCGCACACTCCGGCGACGGCGAGCGCCTCCCGGGGCGTACGGCCGTGCAGCCGGGCGGCGATGAAACCCGCGTCGAAACTGTCGCCGGCGCCGACGGTGTCCACCGGTTCGACCGGGAACGCGGGCGTCCGGGCCGTCGTCGCGCCGTCGTCGTACAGGGCGCCGGCCGCTCCGTCCTTGATGGCCACGGCCGGTCCCAGCCTGGTCAAGTGCCGGGCGACGATGTCCAGTTCGGCATCCTCCACGGCCCCGGCCAGCCGCCGGGCCTCCTGGGCGTTCGGCAGCAGCAGGTCGGTCTCCCGCAGCACCTCGGCCACCTCGGGAGACATCCAGCCGCCCGCCGGGTCGTCGTTGGTGTCGAGGGAGGTGGTGGCGCCTGCGGCACGCGCCCGGTGGAACAGTCCGCCCAGATCGCGGGCGAGCGCGGGCATGAGGAAGAACGAGGCCGAGTGGACGTGCCGGGCGCCGGTGAGCAGTCGCTCGGGCACATCGGCTCCGGACACGGCGCCGAGCGAGCCCTGAGCCGTGACGATGGCGCGGCCGGCGCCCCGGGTGAGGCTGACGGTGAGCGGCGTGGAGAGGCCGCGGTCCAGGCGCAACGCGCCGACGTCGACGCCGCGTTCGGCGAGCCGGTCGCGGACGTAGCGGCCCGCGTCGTCGTCGCCGACCCGGCCGGCGAAGACGACGCTCAGCCCGAGCCGGGCCGCGCCGCATGCGGTGATGGCGGCGGAGCCGCCCAGGGTCAGGACGCCGTCGTCGACCAGTTGTTCCCGCTGGCCGAAGCCGAGCGGGGCACGCAGCGGGCCGAGGATGAGGTCGGGGTTGGCGTCGCCGATGACCAGGAGGTCGATGGTGCGCGGCATGTGGTGTCCAGAGTGTGAAGGGAAGGGAGGGGAGGAGGCGCGTCCGCGCGACACATGCGTCAGCCTTTGAGCCCGGTGGAGGTGACGGACCGGATGAAGGTCTTCTGCGCGGCGAGGAAGGCCATTAGCACGGGCAGGACGGTGATGACGTTGCCCGCCATGACGGCCGCCCACTGGATGTGGTGTTGCCCCTGAAAGGTCGTCAGGCCGAGCGGCAGGGTGTAGACGGACTCGCTGTTGATGGCGATCAGGGGCCAGGACAGGTCGTTCCAGGTGGTGAGGAACGTGAGGACGGCCACGGTGCTCAGGGCGGGCCGGGACAGCGGCAGGACGATCCGGAAGACGATGCGCAGCCGGCCGCAGCCGTCGATCCACGCGGCCTCCTCCAGCTCCCGGGGCAGGGAGAGGAAGAACTGCCGCAGCAGGAACACCGAGAACGGTGTCACCAGCGAGGGCAGGATCAGCGCGCCGAGGCTGTCGATGAGGCCGAGCTGCTTCATGACGAGGAAGGTCGGGATCATGGTGAGCTGGAACGGGATCACCATGGTGCCCAGCATCAGTGCCAGCAGGAGCCGCGAACCGGCGAACCGCATCCGGGCGAACGCGTAACCGCCGAGCGTGCCGAACAGCAGGTTGGCGACGACGGCCACGGCGGACACGATCAGGGAGTTCGCGAACCACTGCGGGAACATCGCGTTCTCCATCACGTACCGGTAACCACCCAGGTCGATGCCGGAGGGCCACAGGGCCGGCGGGAACCGGTTGATCTCCGCGTTGGTCATGACCGAGCTGAGCATCAGCCACAGCAGCGGGGCCGCGAAGAGCAGGGCGAGCGGGGCCAGCAGCAGGTGCCAGGGGCTGAAGGGGAGCAGGCGCCTGCGGGCCGCCCGAGTTGCGGCGGTGGGCGCGGTGGCGGAGGACCGTCCGGAGGCCGGCCGCCGGTCGTGGGTGAGGGTCATGCCGCGGCTCCTCTCGTCCGGCGGGACCGCAGCCGCCGTACCACCGCGGGGAGGGCCCCGACCAGCAGGAGCGCCAGTACGAGGACGTAGGCGGCCGCCGCGCCGTAGCCGGCGGTGAAGTTCTTGAAGGCCTGTTCCCACACGAAGTAGACGATCAGCGTGGTCGAACCGAGGGGGCCGCCCTTGGTGGTGACGTAGACCAGGTCGAACACCTGGAGGGCGTTGATGGTCTGCCAGAGAATCAGGAAGGCGCTGACCGGGCCGATGGCGGGCAGCGTGACATGGCGCAGAATGTGCCGCCCGGAGGCGCCGTCGAGCGCGGCCGCCTCGATCAGCTCCCGCGGCACGTCCTGGAGGGCGGCGAGGTAGATGACGACGCAGAAACCCGTGCCGCTCCATACAGAGATGGCCACCAGCACCAGCAGCGCCTGGCCGGGGTCGGAGAGGAAGCCCTGGCTGCTGACGCCTATCCGGGCGAGCAGGGAGTTCGCGGCGCCGAACTCGGGGTCCAGGATGAAGGAGAAGAGGACTCCCTGCGAGGTGGCGGAGACGACGAACGGCACGAACATCAGCGTGCGGTAGATCCCGGTGAAGCGGATGCGGCGGTTGAGCGCGAGGGCCAGCGCCAGTCCGAGGAGGATGCTGAGCGGGACGTAGAGCACCGTGTAGAGGGCGGTGTTGCGGACCGCCTGGGCGAACTCCGGGTCCTGGCTGAGCGCGCGGTAGTTGGCGAGACCCACCCAACGGCTGGGCGAGAGCAGGTCGTTCGACTGGAACGACAGCAGGAACGACCAGACGACGGGCATGATGCTCAGGCCCAGGATGACGAGGGTGGCGGGGGTGACGAACGCCCACGCCGTCGCCGATTCACGGGACGTGCGGGACCGGCGGCGCCGGGCCGCGGCGTGCGGGTCGAGGGTGAGGGGAACGGGCCGGCACACGGTCAGTCCTTCGTCGCCGCGAGGGCGGAGTCGGCCTCGGCGAGGCAGGCGCGCAGGGCGGCCTTCGGGCTGCTGCGCTCCAGCAGCACGGCGGTGATCGCGGTGCCGACGGCCTTGGAGACCCGCGGGTACGCCGGGTTCACGGGGCGTACCCGTGCGGTGGCCAGGGCGCTGGTGAAGACGGGCAGTCCGGGCAGCTCGGCCGCGTGCTTCCGCCACGGTGCCAGGTCCTCCGCGGAGCGGCTGAGGGGCAGGCTGCCCGCCTGGACGTCCCAGATGACGTCCTGCGCGGGCTGCATGAGCCACGACACGAGGGTGCGGGCCGCCTTGAGCCGGGCCGCGCCGTTGTCGAAGACCGCCCAGGTGTCCGGGCCGGAGATGGTGACGGGCTTCCCGGTGTAGCTGGGCAGCGGCACGACCTGGTAGTCGATGCCGGCCTGGCGGATGTCCGGCAGCTGCCAGGGGCCGGTCGCCACCATGCCCAGCCGGCCTCCGGCGAAGACCTGGTACATCTGCTCGCTGCCCGGCTTCGGATCGACGTAGCAGCTCTTGTCCTTCACCAGGGACTGGATGGTCCCCAGTGCCCGCAGGCCGGGCTCCCCGGAGAAGCCGGCGCGGCGCCCGTCCGGGGCGATCACGTCACCGCCCAGGTCCCAGATCATGGGCCAGATGCGCCACACGGTGTCCTCGTCGCCGGCGCCGGGCCATCCCGTTCCGAACACGTTGCGTTTCGGGTCGGTGAGTGCGCGGGCCGTGTCGACGAAGTCGTCCCAGGTCCAGCCGGCCTTCGGCAGGGGCACGCGCGCGTCGCGGAAGACCTTCTTGTTGCAGACGACGGCGAGGGAGTCCAGCAGCGCGGGGGTGGCGCGGACCTTCCCCTTCACCGTGACGGCGTCGCGTGCGGCCGGCCAGTAGTTCTTCCACGGTGTACGTCCCGTGCCGACGAGGTGTGTCTGGTCCGCGAGCCGGGGGCTGCGGGCCAGGCTGGCCAGGTCGGAGCCGAAGATGTAGGCGATGTCGGGGACGGACCCGGAGGCGAGGCCGGCCGTCACCTTCTGCAGCATGGCGTCGGCGAGGACACCGCCGCCGAGATCGACGCTGATGGTGGGATGTTCCTTCTCGAACTTCGCCACCAGGTCCTTGACGGCGGCCAGTCCGGTGTCCGTCTGACCGTGCCACATGGAGATCCGTACCTTGCCGCCGGAGGAGCCGTCGTCCTGCGAACCGCACGCGGTGAGCGCGGGGCCGGCCAGCGCCGCTACGGCGACCGCCCCACCGCCGGCCAGCACGCGCCGGCGGGTGGGGTCCGTGTCCTGACGGGGCGGGGGCGGGGCCATGGGTACCTCCATGCGGTCGGGCGGAGATGTCGCCGGAATCCGGCGTCGGGGGGCGGGTGCGGGGGGTGCGGGGAGGGGGGTGAGGCAGCGAGCTGGGGCAACGGGTGGGGAGGGTGCAGGCGACGGTGTGGGCCTGTCCGGCGGGCCGTCGGCGCCGGGAGGTGCCGTGGACCGGTGCATGGACGGCGTCGCGTGGCGTGGCGTGGAGCGGCGTGGCGGGGGAGCGAAGCCGGTGTGGGCGTCAGCGCGCCTGTGGGTACGGGGCTCGCCGGGACGTCTTCGGCTCACCGGGTCCGGACGCGGCGCGGGTGACGACGGGCGTGCGGTGCCCGGTCCTCTGAGGAAGCTTCATGGATGAGCTCCGTGCTGCGGGGGCACGTCCCCGCCTCGGCCGCCCCCTGGGGGCGCCCTGGCGACTCGGGCCGGACTCGCTCTCGTGGCCTACCGGCTGGGCGTACCTCTGGCACGAGGCCCTGAGGCCCCGGCTTGGGAAGGAGTAAACAGGCCACGTTCAGTCACGTCAAGCGATTGGAAATGAGCAATCTCTGTTCATTCCGATCAGCATCACGCACCATGTGAGACTCCGCGGGGCACCACCCGGTAAGGGCGGGCCGGCCGCGGCAGGAAGGGAACCTTCATGATGCCCACGGACGCGACAGCCGCGGTGAGACCCAGGACGAGGAGCGAGCGCCACCTGCGGATCCTCGAAGCCGTCGGTGAACGCGGCGCCGCCAACGTCTCGGACCTGTCGGCGTGGCTCCACGTGTCCCCGGCCACGGTGCGGCGGGACCTGCGGTTCCTCAGCGACCAGGGCCTGCTGCGGCGTACGCACGGGGGCGGGGTGGCGGTCGACACCGGCATCGAACTGTCCCTGCGGCGCAAGGCGGACAGCCTGCGGGCGCAGAAGCACGCGATCGCGCAGCACGCGGTCCGGCTGGTCCCCGAGGGCGCCGCCGTAGGACTCACCGGCGGCACGACCACGGCCGAGATCGCCCGGCTGCTCGCCGCCCGCGGGCCCGTCACCATCGTGACCAACGCGATCAACATCGCCGCCGAGATGGCACCTCAGCCCCAGGTCAGACTGTTCGTCACCGGTGGCCACGCCCGCAGCCAGAGCTACGAACTGGTCGGCCCCGGCGCGGAGCGCGCGCTCGTCGAGCATCACATGGACGTCGCCTTCCTCGGCGTCGACGGCGTGAGCGCGGCGCACGGCTGCACCACCCACGACCCGCTGGAGGCGGCCACCAACCGGGCCTTCGTGGAAGGGAGTTCGCGGACCGTCGTCGTCGCCGACCGCTCCAAGGTGGGCCGGGCGACACTCGCCCGCATCTGCCCGATCAACAGGGTGACCTGGCTGATCACGGACGAGGGCGCGGACCCGGAGGAGGTCGTGCGCATCGGCGGCAGCGGGGTGCGGGTGGACCGGGCGGACGGCTCCTGACCCATGGGCATCTGACCCACGGGGCCCGCCGCGCATCCGGACAGTACGGCGCGGGTCAGGCGGAGCGGTCACCCGGGCCGGGCCCCGCGGGTCAGGCGGAGCGGTCACGGCGGTCCGCCTGCGGCACGAACGCCAGGACCGTACGCACCCGGGTGTTCCGGAGGGACGCGATCATGTCCCTGTTCGCGCAGGAGTCCGTGACCACGGTGTGGACGGCACCGGGGTCGGCGAACTTCGCCTGACGCACCCGGCCCAGCTTCGAGCTGTCGGCCACGACGATCGCGTGCCTCGCCTGGTCGAGCATGATCCGGTCGATCTCCGCCCCGCTCTGACTGTGCCGGGTGAACCCCGCCCGGGGGCAGACGCCGTCGGCGCCGACGATCGCGAAGTCGAACCGGTGCGAGCGCAGCGCCGTCTCCGCGCCCTTGCCGACCAGGTCGTTCGACAGCGGACGCGCCGTACCGCCGGTGACCACGACCCTGACCACCTGCCGCGCCGTGAGGATCGCCGCCGTGTCGAGACTGTTCGTGACGACCGTCAGACCCGGCCGGCCGGCCAGGTTCCGGGCCACGCAGCCGACCGTGCTGCCCCCGTTCAGCGCCAGGGTGAGCGGGCGGTCGGGCAGCAGGGACGACAACAGGGCCCCGATGCGGAGTTTCGCCTCCGCGTTCTGCGACTGCCGTAGATTCAGGGGGAGTTCGGCGCTGCGGCGCACCGCGGCGATCTTCCCGTACGACCGCCGTATGTGGCCGCTCTGCTCCAGTGCCGCCAGGTCCCGGCGGATCGTGGCCCCCGAGACACCGAGGAGCGAGGGAAGGACGCGGACCGGCAGTTCTCCTTCTCGCGCCAGCACGTTGAGGATCCTCGTGATGCGGGCGTCGCGTGTGCGGACGTTCAGCGCTGCTCCGCCATGGAAACGAGAGGTAGTCACTGTCTTCGTCCCTTCTTCGCCTGGTCGGCGTGGAGAATCGCCGGCGAGGAGCCCTTGATCCGGGCCGGCCGCCTCCAGGATCACCCGCTCGTTCGTCCGGCGGACCAGGGAAGGTCCCTAGGGCGTCCTCCTCCCCCGAGAACGGCTCGGGTCGCGGAACGGCTGACGCACGAGCGGAACCGAGACGTCATTAGTCTTACGGTGCGAACGCGTTCCGAGTGATCTGCGTCCAACTCCCGTATGGATGAACGCGGTCGGCCCACTCGCGATGACAGTCGATCCGCCGGACCACGACCCGGCCGTGCCGCGCTCCGCCGTGCGGCCGTCTCTGAGCGAGACGAGGAAGGAGAACGTTCAGCATGCCCGTCCACTCGACACGACCGACGCCGCGCCGCGGCACTGTCCGGACCGCCCACCGGGAAACGGACGTGGATGCGGCCGAGCGGTGGATCACCTCGCTGCGGGCCGACCGGATCGCCGCCGGACCCGAGACCGCCCAGGTGACGGCGCCGGACGAGCCATGGCGCGACGATCACGGGCCCCGCAGCCCCGATCACGTGATCTGCTTCGCCACCTTCGGCACCACCCACGCGACCGTTGGTGGGGAGCGCGTGGTGCTGGGAGCGGGCAGCGTGCTGTGGGCACGCCCCGGAATCTCCCTGAGGCTGTGGACGAGGGGGGAGGGGGACTGCGTCGTCCAACGCCTGCGCCTTGCCCACGACCCCTCCGTGGACGTCTTCGCGGAGCCGTTCCTCCTCGCCGAAGGCATCTGGGAGGCGGAGAGTCTGCTGCCGGCGCTGGCGCACGAGCTGTCGGACACGCCGCTCGGAGGGCTGCGGGACGAGCGGGTACGGGGCCTGCTCGTGATCCTGTTCACCTCGGTGCTGCGTGCGGCGAACTCCGGTGACGTTCCGGGCGGGTTGAGCCGGCCGGCGCGGCGGCTGATCGTCGAGCTGGCCGACGGGCGCATCCACGAACGGCTGCGTGCCGCCGACCTCGCCGAGGCGGTCGGCCTCACTCCGGACTACTTCACCCGCGTCTTCCGCAGGACCTTCGGCATGCCGCCCCGCGAATGGCTGATGCACCGGCGCGTGCGGCACGGCGTCTGGGCCCTGGACACCTCCGACCGGTCGGTCACCCAGATCGCCCAGACGCTCGGCTATCCCGACGCGTTCCTGTTCAGCCGCCAGTTCAAGCTCATCATGGGGATGTCCCCGCAGACCTACCGCAGGAGGAGGCAGCCGCTCACCGGCGCGCGCTTACGGGAATGAGCCCGCCCGGTGCCGTCGGACAGTCGTCAGTGCTCCGCGGGCGCCCCACGAGTCCGGCTCTTCAGCCGGGCGATGCGGATGGCGCGGGGCTCCAGGCGCTTGCGGGGGCCGGCGGTCCAGGTGAAGAACCGCACAGGCACGCGGGACCGTGAGGCTCTGACGCACACCTTCTCCAACTGAGCTAGAAGACATACGGCGAGGGGCCACAGTCTGCCGAGCTGTTCGCGCGAGGTCGGCGCCCCGGCGGGGGTGCGGGCCCCTCCGGCCCTCGACACGGTAAGCGCGGTCAGGCGTCTGTCCAGCTCCGACGCCTCCTGGACCCGTGCGTTCGCCGGCCGTCTCGCCGCACCGACTCACACCGCCTGAGTGCCAGTCTCGGCCAGAGCGGTGCGCCGTCGTCAGGAACATGCGGGCAGCCTTGTGGGCAATCCGCCCGCGGTTCCCCCGCCCGGGCCGCACAAGAGAGCACGCCTCGCCGCCCGTTCGGGTCCGACGGCGGAGGCGGCCGGCTCCGGCGGGCCGGGCGACCCGGCACGCGGCCCGGCGGCGCCCGTCCTCCCCGCCAAGGAGCGGCGGGAAATCGTCGAGCTGGGGCAGAGCCGCACGACGCTGCCCGAAAGGGCAGGGCGAAAAAACTTCTCCAGCGCAATATCGCGGCAGCCGAGACAATCATGAGGGGTTCCCGAAGCCGCGGGAGACAGGCGACAGGAAGAGGGGCCGTCACCGCGAGCCCCGGTTCAACGGTCGATAAGCCCGAGGAATGTTGTCCAGTGATTCAAAGGATCTCGCCCGCTCAGCAGCCCCGCCGGTCCCTCCTGGGCGCCGAACAGTCGTCGGCGGGTTTCGACCGGCTGCTCGACGACCACAGTGCCGACGTCGCGCTGGCCTACACCGCACAGTGCATCACCGACGACCGCGCCGCCCGCAGACTGGTCGCCACCCTGACCGGCCCCCCGCGCGTGCAGGAGCCGCGCGGCACCGACGGCCTGCCCGTCGTCCCGCACCTGCTGCTCCACATCAGGGTGACGGCAGAAGCATGGCGTCGCCGGCCCGCGCGGGCCGTGCTGCTCAACCCCGCCTTCGTGGACTGGCTCGACACCGTAGCCGCACACCCGGCCGCCCCGCACCTGGCCTTCCGCAGCCTGCGCGACATGAGCCTGTTCGACGCGGAACTGCTCTGGTGGAGTCAGGTGGAGGCACTGCCGGTCCCCCCGCTCGCAACGGCGCTGGGCTGGGACCCCGGGCACACGGCACAGGTCGTCCACCAGGCGGTCATCGCCTACGTGGAACGCTGCCGGGCCAACCACCTGGGCAACGCCCGGCGCCAGCCTCGCTGCCGTTCCTACGCCGCCCTGCTGGAAGCGGCCGTACGGCGCGACACCGGCGAACGGCCGGCGGAACTCCAGGAGCACCTGGCCGGCTGCGCCGACTGCACGGAACTGTACGAGTGCCTCGACGCGGCCCGCCACGGCCGGCTGGGCGAGGTGATCGCCGAGGCGGTGCTGGGCTGGGGCGGAGCCGCCTACGCCGCCGCCCGGCGGCGCGCACCGCACCCCGTCACGGCCCCGGCGGGTCCGCGCGCGGCGCGGCGGCGGCGATCGCGGCCTCCCCTCCTCGTCGTGACGACCGTCGTCGTCGCGGTGGCCGCGACCGCCGTGGCCGTCAGCCGCGCCTACCCGGGCGAACGGGTCACGGCGGGCGCGGGCCCCACGGCCCCGCCGCTCGTGTCGCCGCCCCTGGGAGACCTCCCCGGTCCACCGCCGGTGACCTCCGGGCCGACGGCGCACGACACGGCGCGAGTCCCGCCGCCCGGCAAGTCCCCGGCCGCACAGCCGCCGTCCAGCGGGACGCCGGCCGCCGACGGCGGCACCCGCGGCCGGCACACGGACGCCGGCGGGGGACCCTCCGCGCAGACCGCCCCGGCACCGTGCACCAGCCACCTCACGGTGGACGACGACTGGGGCGACGGCGCCAAGGTGTACGTGAACGTGACGACACGGGCCGCCGTGTCCGGGTGGCGGCTCGACTTCGACATCGCGCCGGGAACCACCATCAGGAACATCTGGAACGGGCACAGCACCACCGACGGCCGGCACGTCACCGTGACACCCGCGGACTACAACCGCTCACTCGACGCGGGCGGTTCACTGGACGTCGGCTTCGTCTACGACGGCTCCACCGCGGCCCGTGACTGGATCACCGGCGTCACCCTCGACGGAGGAAACTGTGCGCCCTCGTGACCCAGCGCCCCGCCGACGTGCCCTGCCACCCTCCCCACGACCGCCGCAGGCCGGACTCACATGCGTCGCATACCGTTCCGTCACCGCCGTGCCCAGAGCGACCTGGACCTGCTCAGGACCGTCCGAGAGGGCCGGCCCCGCATGTTCCTGCACCTCTGGCTGCGCCATCACGCGGCCGTCTTGGCGTACGCCGCGACGTGCGCGTCCTCGGCCGGGGAAGCCGGCGAACTGACCGATTTCGCCTTCCGGGAACTGTTCCGCGGCGCCGTCGCGGTGGACGCCGCCGGTGGTGAGCGGCACGAGGGATGTGTCCGCATCCAGCTGCTGGGACTGGTGCGGATGCGCGCCGTGCACGAGTTCGTGAGGGGATCGCGGCCCCCCTCGCCGTTCCAGGCGTGGATGCACTCGGGGTCGGTCTGGTCGATGCTGGACGACCGACGGCTCTGCGAGGCCTTCGACCTGCTCACCCCCACCGACCGGACCCTGCTGTGGCACTGGCTGGTGGAGCGGGACGGCGTCCGCGACATCGCCGCGGTGAGCGGTGTCGCGGCGAACAGCCTGCCCGCACGGCTGATGCTCGCCCACCACAACCTGCGCGAGACGCGGACGGACATCTACCGGGCGCGCAGCGAGTGCGGCGACTGCATGAGAGCCGCGGGCGGCATCGACAGACTCGTCCACGGCACGTGGACCCCGGCGGACTTCCAGGGCCTCAGCCTCTGCCGCGAGTGCCAGTACCTGTACGACGACGTCGTGAACCTGAACGACTGGCTGGTGTGGCACCTGCCGGCCCGGCTGCTGGGGTGGTGGCCCGGCGACCAGTACACCCGCAACAAGACAACCGCCGCACGCCGGAGCGGGGGCATGCCGCCCCGCCGCGCATCGCCGGTCCGCGGCGGCCGCGCGGCCCCCCGCCACGCGCGCCGACGCACACGACGCCCGGAACGCCGCCCGACGGCCGGCCCGGGCCCCCGCCACGCCCGCCGACGACGCGGCAGGTTACTGAACGGCAGGATGGCCCGAGCCCTGCGCGAGGCCACCGCGGGCCTCGTCCCGAGCAGGCCGGCCCGGCCGAGCGCGACAGACCCGAGGTGAGGCGCCCGCGCGCCGGGCGACCACAGCGCCCCGCCAGGGGCGCGGGGAACTGCGCGACCAGCCCTCACGCGCCCGCAGGCGGGGGCCGGGCCTGTCGAGGCTCGGGTCAGATGCCGCCCGCCTGGACTCGGCGGCGGAGTTCTCTGCGGTTGGGTACCGCCAGCTTCGCGAAGACACTTCGCAGGTGGTACTCGATCGTCTTCACACTGAGCCTCAGTTCCTCGCCTATCTCCCGGTTGGTGTGGCCGAGTCCTACCAGGCGTGCCACCTCGCGTTCGCGTTCGGTCAGCAGATCGTGCCCCGGGGTACCGAAGGGCGCCTGCCGCTGCGTCCGGCACTCGGCCAGGAAGGCCTGGGCGCCGAGCCGGGTGAAGACGGCCTCGGCCGCGTCGAAATGCCGGGCCGAGACGTCCGCCCGGCCCATGGCGGCAGACACCCGGCCGCACGAGGTCTCCAGCAGGCCCCGCAACAGCGGGACGTCCCGGCCGGGTTCGAGCGCGGCGATCGCCTCCTGGTACCTGCGCAGGGCCTCCTCGCCGTCCTCCGCGGCTTCCGCGAGCCGGCCGTGGAGCCAGGCGTCGGTGACGGCCAGGAGGAGGTTCGACGGATCGGACCCGGCGCCCGGCCCGCTCATGGCGGCGCGCGCGTGGTCGGCGAGGCCGCACACGATGAGCGACTCGGCCAGGAAGGGGAGCCAGCTCGTGGCGACGAACCGTACCCGTTCCGAATGCTGCGCGTAGTGGGCCAGGACCTGGAGGGCGGCCACCACACCGCGGTGGTCCCCCCGCGCCCGCGCGTTCAGGGCGCGCGCCATCGCCGTGTGGTACTGCGGGCCGGCGAAGTCCAGTCCCTGGGCGAGCTTCTCCGCCTGTGCCAGACACGCGTCGGCGGCCCGGCCGGCGCCCCGGCACGCCTCCAGGACGCAGCGCAGCGACCACAGCGCGGCCGCGTCGAAGGCGCGGCCCTGTTCGTCGTCGAGTGCCGCGTCGATCTCCCGCGCCGTCCGGTCCCAGTCGCCGCTCAGCAGGTGGCACATGGCGAGGTGGAGGGAGGCGCTGCTGCCGAGGAGGCGGGCGCCGCCGGGCCGGGCGCGCACGAGCGCCATGGTCAGATCGGTCGTCGCGGTCGCCAACTGCCCGTCCGCTAGCCGCAGGAGGCCCCGGACGGTCAGCACGGGCAGATCCTCGTCGCCGATCCGGTCCGCGTCCTCGGACAGGGCGTCCAGCAGCGCGAGACCGTCCCGCGGCCCCCCGCGCAGCGCGGCACCGTAGGCGGACAGCGCCCGGGCCGCCCGGTCCGTGCCCGGCGGTACGACGACGGCCGGGGTACCGCCGCACGGACCGGGGCGGGCGCACGACCGTGACGGAGGACCGGGCGTGGACCCGGTCGCGCCACCGTCCCCGCCCCCGTTCTCCTCCCCGTTCCCGTTCCCGTTCCCGTTCCCGTTCCCGGGCGCGCGGCGCAGCGCTTCCGTCGCGTGCTCGTGGGTCGCCTCGCCCTGGCCCAGGATGGCGTGCACCATGGCCAGTTCGGTGCTGACCACCGCGTGCTGCGCCGGATCGTGCGCACGCAGTGCATCCTGCGCACGTTGCAGGAGCGGCCGGGCCGAGGTGAGCCGGCCGGCGGCGAACTCGGTGAGCCCCAGCGCCTCGTCGCGCCACGCGCACGGGCGGCGGGTGGACACGGCGGTCGCGTGCTGGGCGATCTCGGCGTCGGCGCCGGCCCAGAACAGGATCCGGATCGCGCCGTAGAGCAGGTGGTCGGCGAGGTGGTCGTCGGCGCTCGTGAGCCGGGCCGCCGACACCAGCGTCCGCGCGGCGGTCAGCAGCCGCCCCTCGCCGAGTTCGTGGGCGACGAGTTCCAGGAGGTCCGCCGTCAGCGCAGGGTTTGCCGTCTCCGCCGCCGCCACCTTGTGTGTCAGACCCTGGCGCCAGTCGACGGCTTGGGCGGCCGCCAGGTGCAGGGCACGCCGGCGGGTCGAGGGCAGGGTGTCGTACAGGGCGTCACGGAGTACGGCGTGCCGGATCGCCACTGTGGGCACCGGGGACGAGGTGCGTACGACGAACTCCTCGTGGGCCAGCCCGTCCAGGAGGGAGGCGCAGTGGGAGACGCCGAGGACGCGGCCGAGCGTCGGCACGGATGCCGTCCCGCCCAGCACCGCGAGTGCTTCCAGTGCCTCGGTGTTCGCCCGGGGCAGGCCCCGCAGTTGACGCTGCACCACGGGCGCGGGCAGCCGGGCGGGCCACGGCTCCTGGACCGAGGACGTCAGGTCGTGGCTGGTGAGCAGGCTCTTGAGGTACTGCGGATGGCGGCCCGAGCGCAGCACGAGGTGCCGGGTGAGTGCGCTGTCGGCGGCCTTGCCGAGGACGGCGCCGACGAGGGCCGCCGCTTCGGCCTCGTCCAGCTCGGCCAGACTGAGGCGGGGCAGCAGATGCACGGCCCGCCGGGTCTCCTCGTCCCAGGTCCGCGTGCGCCGTGCCGCCAGCACGACGCAGAGCCGGCCGCTCGGGCGTGCGGCCTCCACCAGCGCGCGCACGCTGGGACCGTCCGCCCACTGGGCGTCGTCGAGGAACAGGAGGAGCGGGGTCGGTGAGGAGTCCAGGAACCGCCGCAGCGCCTGGGGCCCGGAGGCGAAGGAACCCCCTCCCGCCGTACCGGATCGTTCGCCCGTGCCGGAGCGTTCCTGGGGGGCGGGCCGGCCCTGGGGCGGGATGCGCGGCAGGCGCAGCAGGCGGGACAGGGAGTCGAAGGCGACCGGGGCCTCGGAGGGGGGCGCGGCGCCGGTCAGGACCGTGAATCCCGGCAGCTCGGCTAGAAAGCGTCGTACCAGAGCAGTCTTTCCGATGCCGGGTGCTCCCTGGACCAATACGACCGAGGCCGTACCCGCACGGGCGCGGTCAGCGGCGGTGCGCAGTTCCCGCAATTCGTTCCGGCGGCCCGTGAAAGCGTCCGCGGGGCCGCAGTCGTCACGGCCGGGCGGATTCGGATTCTTTGGTGGTCTCATGCGTGCGTCGCCGTGTTGTCCTTTCACCCGCGGCTCAGGTGCTCGTCCTGACCACGAGTACGCGTTACTGCTGATGGTCTGCCGGTGGGACGGTGGCGCGCCGGATTTCGACGGGACAAGCTATGTACGCACTGCGTCGTGCGCGGGAGCGTCTTTTCGCGCACGAAACCCGGGCGGCAGGATGGCCCACGGGACGGCGGGGCAACCGTCCGGAGCGTCAGCTTATGCCACGACGGGCGGTTGAAGACCCTAGTTCGGGACTAGGGAAAATCACCGATGTGCTCCGGCGGTGTCGTTGGCATTGTTGCCCCGGTACGGCCCTGCCTGGAGCAGATGACGGCGAGACCCTCGGCCCCTGTCCCCCTCGGGCCCCGGTCCGCCGCTGGGGCCGCGCGCCGGTCCCCCACAGGGAATGTGGGTGGACCGGCGTCGGCGTTGTCTCCGCGGCAGCCGCCTCCGGAGCAGCGGGGCGGGAATTCTCCGGCCGGCGGCGGGGTGGAGTCCCCTATTTTCTAGCCGCACTTGCGCGGCCTTTTCAACTATTTCCTCGAACGGTGTCCACAAGGGCAGCCGAGCGTTTTTTCGTGCGCTTCCCTCTTCCGTACGGATCACCGGTTCAGTGCAACTGGTGAACGCCTGGAGCCATGGCCCGCACAGGTCGGATCGGAGAGGCTGAACGGGCAAACAAGTGGCCTGCCCATCGGGGAAAGGGCGGCCCGTGAATGTACCGAAGGGGTGCCCGGAAAAATGGTGTCGGACCGGATTTTCCTCTACGTGAAGGCCGCGGATCCCATATCCGCGGCGGGTATCTCCGCGGCCCTCAGCTGCCGTGCCGAGGTCTGGATCGCGAACGAGCAGCAGGTCACGCCGCAGACCGTCGGGCTCATCGTCACGGAGACCATGGACGAGGAGGCGGCGGAACTGCTGCGCAGGGTGCGCGGCAAGGGCGTACGGAACGTGGTCGCCGTCGTCTCGGAAATGGACGACTCCGCGCTGATGGCCGCCGTCGAGTCGGGCGTGGGCGGGGTGGTGCGGCGGCGGGAGGCCACCGCCGACCGGCTGGTGCAGGTCATCACCTCCGTGCACCGCGGCGCCGGTGTCGTGCCTCCCGATCTCCTCGGCCGGCTGCTGAAGAGAGTGTCCCAGGTGCAGGAGCAGGTGCTCGCGCCACGCGGCCTGCGGGTGACGGGACTGACCGAACGGGAGGAGGGCGTCCTGAAACTCGTGGCCGCGGGCCTCGACACCCGCGAGATCGCCCGGCGCCTGGCCTACTCGGAGCGGACGGTGAAGAACGTCCTCCACGACGTCACACACCGCTTCCAACTCCGCAACCGCTCCCACGCCGTGGCCTACGCAATCCGAGAGGGCCTGATCTAACGTGCCCCGCAAGGGGCGCGGGGAGCCGCGCGACCAGCCACCACGCGCCCGCAGCCAAAACCAACGCGACCGGGCCACCGCCCTCGGCGTCCGGCCACCGAGCCGGGGTCGGCGGGCGCACCCCGCGTCTCCCCTCTCGACGCGCCGCGCGACGTGCGCCGTGTCGTCCCCGGGCGGAGCCTGAAGGTGCGAGGGTGCGGCCCCAGGGGCCGGCGGACGCGGCCCCGGGCGACGCCCACGCGGCGAGAGGCATCGACCATGAGCACAGGGCACACCGCGATCGGACGAACCGAACAGCTTCGCCGGATGGCGGAACTCGCCGAGCGGTCCGCCCAAGGGGACCGCCAGATCCTCTTCCTCTGCGGACCCCTCGGCATCGGCAAGACCACGCTCGTCGAGGCGACGGCGGCGGAACTGACCCGGTTCCGGCAGGCGCACGTCGCCGGCACGCCCGGCGAGCGCCACATCGAGTTCGCCGCGGCCAACCGGCTCCTGCAGATCCTGCGGGCCGAGGGCTGGAACGGCGGCCTGCGGATCGAGGCGGACAGCACCGTGCTCAGCGCCGGCGGCGCACTGATCGCGGCGGTCGACGACTTCAAGGCCGACCACCCCCTGCTCCTCGTGCTGGAGGACGCCCACCACCTGGACACCGCCTCGCTGCAGGCCCTCGGATTCATGCTGCTGCGCATGCCCAAGGACCGGCTGCTCGCCGTGGTGACCACCGAGCAGGCCCACGAGACCCGCCGCCGGACGGGGTTCGTCGGAGACCGGCCCGGCACCACCCAGATCGACGTGGACGGCCTGACCAGGAGCGAGACCCGCGATTTCCTGATGGCCGCGAGCGCCGCCCCCGTCTCGGCCTCCCGGCTCTCGGTGGTCCACGGGTGGAGCGGCGGCAATCCGCTGTACCTGCGCGCGCTGACGGGGGCGGCCGGCACGGACGGACTCCTGCCGGAGAACCCGGCCCACGGGACCATACCGCCGTCACTGACGCAGATCGTCCGCGACTGGTCCTTGTCCTTCCCAACGGAGAGCACCCGGGCCCTGCGGGCACTGGCGGTCCTCGACGCCCCCGCCGACCTGCCCGTACTGCGGCACCTGACGGGCTCGTCGACCCTCCTCGACGACGTGGAACCGCTGATCACGGACGGCGCGGCGCAGTGGATCGGCACGGCCGGCGGCCACGGCCGGGTCGCGCTCGTGCACGCGGGACAGCGGGACGCCCTCTACACCGGCATCCCCCTCGCCGAACGCAAGCGGCTCCACCGGAGCGCCGCCGCCGTCCTCGACCCGCCGGAACGCTGGCGCCACCGGATCGCCGCCGCCGAGAGCTACGACCCCGAACTGGCCGGACAGCTCTGGGAGGCGGTGGCCGACGAACTGCGCCAGGGCGTCCCCTCGCGGGCCGCCGAGTACCTCCTCGGCATCGCCGGGGTGGATCCGGACCCGGCAGCCCGCACCGCGGCCCTGCTGCGGGCGGTACGCCTGCTCGTGCTCAGCGGCCACTACCAGCTCGCCCTGGCCCACGCCCCGCGGGTGACGGCCACCGAGGCCGGTCCCGAACGCAACGAGGTGCTCGGCCTGCTCGAAATCGCGCGCGGACACGACGCGGCGGCCGCCGAGTACCTGCACATGGCCCGGCGCGGCTACGGCGACGGCGAGAGCGCCGGCCGGGCCTGTGCCGAACTGGCCTCCGTGCAGAACTCCCTCGGGCTCGGCCGACAGGCCATCCAGTCCGCCCGCGACGCCATCGCGCACAGCTCGGACCCCACCGTCGTCGGTCAGGCACAGTCGGTGATCGCTTTCGCCACCGGGTTGCTGGGCGGCGCGGCCGAGGGCCTGCACACCCTGTCCCACCTGCGGGAGAACCCCAGCGACGTCTCCGTGTACGACCTCGGCTCACTGGCCTGCCGCGGCCTCTTCCGGGGGCAGACCGGGCAGCTGCTCGGCGCGCTGGCGGACCTCACCGTCGTATCCCGCCGCAGATCCCCCCATCTGGTCCGGCGCAACGACTTCGGCGCGGTCGTCCACGCGGTCGGCGGCCACATCGTGCTCGGGGCCTTCACCGAGGCCGCCCGCATGCTGTCCCTGGGGTTCGACGAGGCGCAGACGAAGGGCAGAGCGAACGACTTCGTCGTCCTGCACGGCATGAGCGCCGCGCTCGCGTCCCTGCAGGGACGGTGGGAGACGGCGCGGGAGGACCTGGCCGAGATGCGGGCCATCGCGGAGGCGTCCGACTTCGCCGGGCCGTACTTCCACCTGGCCCAGGCGAGTTCGATTCTCGGGCTCGCCCGGCAGGACTGGCGTGCCGTCGTCGACGCGCTGGCCGGAGTGATCGACGAACCGCCCCACCGGGACCGCTTCCGTGTCTACCGGCTCTGGTCCCTTCCGCAGCTGGGAGTGGCCCACGCCCGCAGCGGCGCCGCCGATGCCGCCGACGAGGTGGCCGACCTGCTGGAGCCGCTCGCGCCGTACGGGGCCTTCCCGGCGGTGTGCACCGCCTGGGTCCGGGGGAGTGCCGCCGCCGCGCGCGGCGACCGCCATGCCGCACTGCGCCACCTGCGCGGCGGACTGGCCGTGGGCTCCGACGGCGGTGAGCCGTCGCTGCACCGGGCCATGCTGCGCCGCGACTACGGCCGCGTCCTGATCGACCACGGGGACACGGCCGAGGCCGCGAGACAACTGACTCTGGCGTCAGCCAGGCTGCGCGAGATGGGAGCCGCCCCGCTGGAGGCGCAGTGCGCCGAGCTGATGAAGCGGACCGACGACAGGGTCGGCACGTCCAGGGCGCAGCGCTTCTGGGAGAACCTGACCGACCGGGAGCAGGACGTGTCCAAACTCGTCGGCCAGGGGTGGACCAACAAGGAGATCGCGCGGGAGCTGTACGTGACGACCAAGACCGTCGAGTACCACCTGCGCAACATCTACGGGAAGGCCGGCGTGGAGAACCGGCGCCAGGTGCGGGACCTGGTGCAGATGCTGGGCTGAACCCCCGCCGCGGGTCACCGGCGGGAGTCGGGCTGCCGCACGTCGAAGAGGGCGGGGGTGTCCGGCGTCGCGGCGGGAGCGCTCCCGGTGTCCGTCCGCTCGTCCCACTCGCCCTCCCCGAGGATGAGAAGCGGGTCCAGGACGATGAAGACCGTGGCGAGCAGGAGGAAGATGCCAGGGCCGATGAGCATCGACATCATCGACAGCGCGGGCTCGCCGGGCCCGGGCAGCAGGTTCTTGCGCACATGGACGCCGACGGAGGCCAGCGCCGTGTAGTGCATGCCGGCGATGGCCGCGGCCAGGAACAGGCCGGCGCCCAGCGAGGAGAGGAACCCGCGGATCGACACGGCCGACCACAGGGCGGCTGTCGCCGCCGCGACGGCGATGAGCACCGAGAGGACCACGAGGAGGGGCCGGTAGTACACCGTGCCGTTGACGTACATCGCGCCCACCCCGAGATAGGGGACGGCCGCGAGGCCCAGCCCGGTGACGGTGCCCGCGACGCCGAGCGACACCCGGCCGGCCCCGCGGTAGCCGACGATGAACAGGCCCACGGCGACGACGGCCACGGCGACCGCCAGGCTCAGGAGCACGCGGTCGGGGTCGAAGGTGATGACGGCTCCCGGCACCGAGAAGCCCATGAGGACGATGATGTGCATCATCCAGATCCCGCAGCCGGTCACCGCCGCCCCCAGCACCAGCCAGCCGGGTCTCCACCCCTCCCGGTGATGGACCGAGCGCACGACACAGCGCAGTCCCAGCGCGGATCCCACGAAGGCCGCGAGATACGCCGCCACCATGCTGACCGTCGCGTTGCTGATCTCGGGCATCAGTCCGTATGCCTTCCGTTGTTCGTCGAGGTGGCCGGCGCCCGTTTCCCCGGGCCGCCGGTCTTCGTTTCGGCGCCGCGGAACCCGGACACGTCCCGCTGCCCGCCTCGCCCAGCTCGGCCAGCTCCAGACCGCGATCAACGAGATCATCACCGCGTTGCAGGCCGACGCCACCGGCGCGATCCA
>NZ_JBEYVS010000068.1:0-26428 GCF_040644095.1 Streptomyces sp. NPDC047028 | reverse complement strand
TGTAGAACACGTCGGCGAACTTGTCGTTGATCAGTTCCGCGCACTTGTCGTAGCCGGGTCCGCCCCAGGGGTCGAAGGCGCCGCCCTGGAACTCGGCGGTGGCCAGGGGCTTGCCGGTCACGTGGTCGTAGCTGATGTCGGGGACGGGGTTCCACTTGGCGGGGTCGGAGCAGTTGAACAGCTGGGGGTAGGAGTCGGCGGCGTCCACGTCGAGGGCGGCGTCACCGGAGTTGAAGGTGCCGTTGTTGTTGCCGACCAGGGGGACGGTGATGCCGTCCTCCTTCGCCTTGTCCTCCAGGTGCTTCATGTAGGTGCGCCCGGCGGCCGAGCCGTTGTAGTACTCGTTCTCCACCTGGTACTGGATCACCGAGCCGCCGCCGTCGGTGAGTTGGTGGCGCTTGATGATGCGGTCGATCTGCGTCTGCCACTCGTCGCTGTACTTGAGGTAGTTCGGGTCGGAGGTGCGGGTGTTCCCCGGCTTGGTGGACAGCCAGCCGGGGAAGCCGCCGCCGTCGACTTCGGCGTTGATGTAGGGGCCGGGGCGGGCGATCACGTAGATGCCCAGGTCGTCGGCCATGTCGAGGAGTTTGTCGACGTCCCGGACGCCGGTGAAGTCGTACACGCCGGGGGCCGGGGAGTGGTAGCCCCAGTCGAAGTAGAGGGACACCGCGTTGAAGCCGGCGGCCTTCATCTTCTGCAGCGTGTCCAGCCAGAGGTCCTGGCTGGGCAGCCGGAAGTAGTGGAACTCCCCCGACCACAGGTACGTCCGCTTCCCGTCGATCAGGAACGAGTACCCGTCGTACGTCACCGTGTGCTTGCCCGATGAGGCGGCGGGCGCCGGGGCGGCGGCCGGGGCGGCCGCCGCGGGCTGTACGGCGACGCCCGTCGCGCAGATCAGGGCCGCGGCGGCGGTCATCGCCATGCGGCGTCTGGATGCGCGGGGGCGTCTGGATGCCCGGTGACCCGAGCCGTGTGCGTTCATCTCGAACTCCATACAAGACGGTTGATCATGATCACCGGGGGGGGCGGGGAGTGGGGGTGGGGGCCGGAGCTCCGGGCCCGCGGGGCCCGGAGTCGGAGGGGGCGCCGTGTGTCAGTGGTAGAAGGGGTCGGGCTCGCCCGCGTACCACTTCTGGTTCGTTCCGCCCCAGCAGGAGAAGATCTCCAGTCCGGCGCCCGAGACGCCCGACGTGGGCTGGAGGCACTTTCCTGTCGCCGGGTTGTACATCTCGCCCCAGCGGCCGAGGACCCACTTCTGGTTCGGTCCGCCGTTGCAGGTGTAGAGGACCACCGGGTTGTGGTCGCCGGAGCTGCCGGTGCTGTTGTCCAGGCACAGCGGCGGGTCGGAGGTCGTGGCCGCCTTCGGCTGGACCGTGACGGTGTTGTCCTGGTTCAGCGTCCAGTCCTGCGCGCTGTTGCCGTTGCAGGTCCACAGCTCGGGCACGGCGGGAGAGGTCGGCACGCCGCCGGTGTCGTCCAGGCAGAGGGAGCCGGTCGGCGTCGCGTTCGTGATGGCGGAGTGCACGGACGCGTACGGGGTGATGCGCGCGTCGATGTTGCTCACCGTGCTGGTCGTGCTGCTTCCCTTGTTGCTGCTGACGATCTGGACGCCCTTGAACTTGAAGGCGGACTTCGGCAGGCCCTTGGGGTTGAGGTACGCGCTCCACCGGTCGAACAGTGCGTTGACGTCGTCGTTGACCGCGCCCTGCTGGGAGTCCTGGAGCATCGTGTTGCCGGGCACGGTGACCCGGCAGTCGCCGTGGGTGCCGTCGCAGTGGGTCGACCAGTAGGCCCCGTTGCCGTCCTTGGGGAGGAAGCCGCTTGAGGACGGGTCGTAGTGGACGATCGAGATGACGTCCGGGTGGTCTATCCCGCCGTTGGTGTCGTAGAAGATGAAGTCCGTGGTGAGGATCGCGCGGTTCTCGGAACACCCCCAGCCGGAGTTGGTCTTGTGCACCGTCGCGTTGTACGAGACGTTCACCTGGCCGTCGGCCAGCGTGAAGAACTGGCGGTTCACCTTGGGGCGCAACTGGGCGTCCTGGTAGGTGTAGCTGACGTTCGTCTCGTGGAGGGTGCAGTCGGCGGGCGCGTTGTCATTCATGGTCACCGAGTGGGAGCCCGGCTGGGCCGTGAAGGTCGGACCGGTCGACTGGCCCCAGGAGCTGTTGTTCCAGCCCCAGGTGCCGAGGTCCCAGGTGGCACCGGCGGGGTTGTCGCGGGTGAACTCGTTGGTGGCGGAGAAGTCGCCGCAGCCGGAGAGGTTCGTCTGGGAGGCGACGACGGAGGTGTCGCCGTCCGGCGGGCTCTCGACGAGCCGTCCCCAGCAGCTGTGCGACGGGCCCGGGTCGTAGAACAGGGACTGCGAGTTGGTGGACGCGGCCGCCGGCTGGGCCATGGGCCCGAGGGCCGGCCAGATCAGGAGCAGAGCGGGCAGGAGCAGGAGCGCGGTCTTGCGTGGTGGAGCGAGGGAGACGTTCATGGAGGTCCTTCGCAAGCTGTCCGGGGCCGTTTCCCGGCCCCTCGCGCCCTTCCTCGAAATCAACCAGAAACGAACGCGAACGAACACGATGCGCCCATGACAGCCTTCTGACGGCCGACCGTCAAGACTCTGCGGGGCCGTTGACGGACTCGATCCTGACGATTGAGCCGCAGGCCGCACGGGTGCTGGGCGGACCCGTTCCCCCTGCTGCGCGCGCTGCGCACCGCGCGTGTGCTGCGTGTCCCGCGCGTCCGCCCGGGGACGCCCGCAGGCGGATCGCGCGTCCGTGCCCCTCCTGGGAGCGCGCGGTCAGGCTCTCAACCGCTCACTGTGGATGAGCAGTTCACCTACCGGCGGAACAGCCACTGCCCGAACGTGCGGCGCGAGGGCCGCACCAGCACGCGGCCCTTGGCCTTGTGCCCGACCAGCTCCACGCGCAGGGCGACGGGCTCGTCCGGGTGGGCGCGAGCACGACGGTGCGTGACCCTGCTGTCCACCAGCTCCAGACCGTCCGTGTCGACCACGATGCCCGGCCTCGTGACCAGCGTCAGGGTCTTCCCCGTCATGACGAGGTCGATCCGCAGGGTGTCGTGGGTGATCACCGCGTCGGTGAAGTCGAGCCTGGCCCCGCTGTCGGTCACCACGAGTTCCAGCCTGCGCGGCACCGTCCAGCGGCCCGTCCGCACCAGGGGGCCGCCGCCGGACTGCCTGATCCGGACCGCGTCCTTGGCCTTGGCCGGCGCCGGCGGCCTCTGCCCGGCGGACGGCAGGTCAGCGGTGAGCGCGGCCAGTTCACCCAGGGTCCGCGCGGTGAGTGCGGCCTCCAGGCGCTGGTCCAGCTCGTCCGGGGTCAGCAGGCCGTCCCCGGCCGCGACACGCAGGACGTCCACGGCCCGGTCCCGGTCCGCGTGGGAGGCGCGCGGCGTCTTTCCCGGCATGCTGTGTCCTCGCCGTCCTGGTCCTGTTGCCCGAATGGCCGCGCGGCGAACATGGCGAACATGGCGCACGCGGGCACAGCCTACGTCGGCCGTCCGTGGCGCAGGGGGCGGCGTGCGAGGGTGGCGGGTATGACGACGGAACAGAACACGGCCCCGGAGGTGGGCGGTGCCAGGCTGCTGTACGGCTGTATGGGTCTCGGCGGGGGCTGGGACACGACTCCGTACGGCGCGGCGGAGATCGGGGAGGCGGAGGCCGCGGTCCAGGCGGCGCTGGACAGCGGCATCACCGTGTTCGACCACGCCGACATCTACCGGCACGGCAAGTCCGAGGCGGTGTTCGGCGAGGTCCTCGCCCGCACACCCGGGCTGCGGACACGCATCGTGCTCCAGACCAAGTGCGGCATCCGCCTGGCCGACGGCGACCTGCCGGGCCTGTACGACCTGCGGGGCGAGAGCATCCTCCACCGGGTCGAGGCGAGTCTCACCCGGCTGCGCACAGATGCCGTCGACGTCCTGCTGCTGCACCGGCCGGACCCGCTGGCCGACCCCGACGACACCGCCCGCGCGCTGACCTCGCTGCACCGCCAGAACCTGGTGCGCGCCGTCGGGGTGTCCAACATGAGCGCCGCCCAGATCGCGCGGCTCCAGGACCGTCTGGACTTCCCCCTGGTCGTCAACCAGCTGGAGATGAGCCTGCACCACCGGGACTGGCTCGAGGCCGGGGTGCTGGTGAACACGCCCGAGGCGGCCGGCGTCGGCTTCCCGCTGGGGACCCTGGAGCACTGCCGGACGCACGGTATCCAGGTCCAGGCCTACAGCGCGCTGGCCCGCGGCCGGTACACCGGACTGCAGGAGACGCCCACGGAGCGGGCCACCGGCCGGCTCGTGTCCTCCCTCGCCGAGGCGAAGGGCACCACACCGGAGACGATCCTGCTGTGGTGGCTGCAGCGGCATCCGGCGCGAATCGCCCCGGTGGTCGGCTCCGCGCGCCCCGAACGCATCCGCGCCTGCGCGGACGCCGCGCGACGGGAGCCGGGCCTCACGCACGAGGAGTGGTACGGCCTCTGGATCACCGCACGCGGCGCCGCACTGCCGTAGTCCCGTCGTCACATCCCGCCGTGGGCCCGGTCGTCATCCCACCCTCATGTTGGCAGTTGACTACAATGATGGCAGTGCCTACATTGGCGCCTCGTCGGATCTCGGACCAGTCGAGCGGAGCGCTGTCATGTCTACCTTTGCCTATCGGGGCACCCGCGCCCTGATCACCGGCGCAAGCTCGGGCCTCGGTGCGGAGTTCGCCCGGCACTGGGCGCGGCGCGGCGCGGACGTCGTGCTGGTGGCGCGCCGTCTCGACCGGCTGGAGGCCCTCGCCGCGGAACTGGAGGCCACGTACGGCGTCACGGCCACGCCCCTCGCGGCCGACCTCACCGGTGACCGGTGCGGCTCCGCGCTGCGGGAGGACCTGGAGGCCCGCGGGTTCACCGTCCAGACGCTGATCAACAACGCGGGCTTCGGCAGCCACGGTCCCTTCCAGGAGCAGGACCCGGAGGAGATCTCCCGGATGATCCGGCTCAACGTCCTCGCGGTCGCCGACCTCACCCGTGCGTTCCTGCCCCAGTTGGCCGACGACGGCCGGGGCGCGCTGGTGACGGTGGCGAGTACCGCCGCCTACCAGGCCACGCCCGCCATGGCGGTCTATGGCGCCACCAAGGCGTTCGTCCTGAGTCTGACGGAGGCCGTCGCCTATGAGACGCGCCGGTCCGGCTTGCGGGTGCTGGCCGTGTCCCCGGGGCCCGTCGAGACCGAGTTCTTCGAGGTGGTGGGCACGCGGGACGCGATGGTCGGCAAGGTCGCCAGGCCCTCCGACGTCGTCGCGGCGGCCGGGCGTGCGCTGGAGCGGGGCAGCACCCCGCCGAGCATCGTCGCCGGACTGGGCAACCGGATCTCGGCCGTGGCGGCCCAGCTCGCCCCGCGCCGGCTCACCCTCGGCGTGGCCGGCCGCTCGCTCAAGGCCTGACGCGCCCCCGCCCACCGACGCCGTCTCCGCAGGTCAGGTGGGCGGAAAGATGACCCGGACCGTCAAGCCCCCGGACGGGTTCGCCGTCGCCGCCACCTCGGCGTCGTGGGCGCGGGCGATCGAGGCGACGATGGACAGGCCCAGACCCGCGCCCTCGCCGGGGGCGTGCCGGCGGGCCTCCGCCCGGCGGAAGGGCTCGAAGAGATGGTGGACGGTGTCCGGTGACACGACGGGCCCGGTGTTCACCACCTCCAGGGTGGCTGGCCCCGGCTCCGGTCCGACCCGTACGGTGACGTTGCCGCCCGGCCGGTTGTAGCGGATCGCGTTGCCGACGAGGTTGTGGACGAGGTGGTCCAGCAGCACCCCGTCGCCGCACACCTCCAGGGGCTCCGCCCGGATGTCCACCGCGACTCCCCGGCCGGCCGCCTCTGCGGCGAGACCGTCCACCACCGCCGAGGTCACCGTGTCCAGGTCGGTGCGCTCCCGGTGCCTCAGCCCCTGTTCGGAGACTGTCAGCAACAGCAGTCCCTCGATGAGCTGTTCACTTTCGTCGGCGACCTCCATCAGCTTCCGCCGGATCCGGACGACCTTCTCCGGTGGCGGTTCGCCCGCGAGCCCGATCTCGGCGGCGGCCCGCTGGACCGCGAGGGGGGTGCGCAGTTCGTGCGCGGCGCTCGCCGCGAAACGCTGTTGTGCGGACACCAGTTGCTCGATCCGGCCGAGCATCTCATCGAAGGTGTCGGCGAGTTGTTTCAGCTCACCCGGCGGGGCCTTCAGGGCGATGCGCTCGTGCAGGTTCTCGCCGGACAGCCGGCGTGCGGTCGCGGTGATCACCGCGACCGGCCGCAGCACCCGTCCGGCCATCCACCAGGCGAGGGCGACCGAGACGAGGGCGAAGAGACCGAGCCCGACGCCGGAGACAGTGAGCAGGTTGCCGAGCACGGCGTGTTCGGTCGCGTCGCTGACCCGCCGGGCCACTCCGGGGGACGGCAGCGGACCGCTGGCGTCCGCCAGCCGGTACGGCGGCCGGAGGTCCAGTTGCGCCCCGGCCGCCGTACCGACGGGGACCACGGCCGTCACCGCACGCGTGATGCTGCCGTGCAGCGCCTGCCGTACGAGGAGGTAGACGCCGCCCGTCAGCAGGGCGCCGGCGAGTATGAGCAGTCCGCCGTACAGCGCCGTCAGCCGGGCGCGCTCGCTGGTCACGCGCAGTCCCCGGTGATCCGGTAGCCCACGCCCGGCACGGTATGGACCACCGGTGGGTCGCCGAGCTTGGCGCGGAGTTTGCTGAGGGTGACCCGTACCGCGTTCGTGCGGTAGCTGGTGTCCTCCTCCCACACCTGCTCAATCAGGTCCTCGCCGCTGACGACCGCGCCGTCCGCGCGGAGCAGCGCCTCCAGGACGGCGAACTCCTTGCGCGACAACGTCAGGAACCGGCCGTCGCGGCAGACCTGCCGTCGGGCGGTGTCCAGCGTGAGTCCGGCCCGTTCGATGACGGGTGGCAGCGCCGGGTGGGCGCGGCGACCGAGCGCCAGTACCCGGGCGAGGAGTTCGTCGTAGGCGAACGGCTTGGTCAGGTAGTCGTCGGCGCCCAGGCCCAGGCCGTCGACCCGGTCCCGTACGGTCGCCGACGCCGTCAGCATCAGGATCCGGGTGAGCAGGCGCTGCCGTACCGCACGCCGGCACACCTCGTCGCCGTGCAGGCCGGGGAGGTCACGGTCCAGGACCATCACGTCGTACGCGCCGAGGGCGAGCTTGCGCAGCGCCTCGTGGCCGTCGCGCGCCACGTCGGCCGCGAGGGCGTCGCGGCGCAGTCCCTCGGCGATCATCTCGGCCAGGAACTCCTCGTCCTCCACCACCAGCACACGCATGGTCCCTGTGTATCCGAGACCCACCTTTCGCCGGTGTAAGCACCCGCGGTGAGAGAGGCGAAACGCGGCTCGGCGGCAGGCTCGGTCCCCGGGGCCCCTCGCGGAGGGTGCGGCCCCGGTTCCGGACCGGCTCTTCGCCGTACGGCGGGGCCCAGAGGCAGGGAGAGACATCATGAGGAACCCGAGAGGCGCGGGGCGCGCATCGGCGGCCTTCGGACTCGTCGGCGCGCTGGCACTGTTCGCCGGCGCGTGCGCGGGCGGCCCGGCCCAGGACGGCACCGGCCGGAAGGCGTCGGCCGACGCGGACGACAAGAAGCTGGAGCAGGTCAGGTGCCTGCGCGCGAACGGGCTGGACGTGCCCGACCCGCAGCCCGGCCAGGAGCAGCAGGGCATCCCCCTCACCGGTGACCGGGCGGCGATCGAGAAGGCGCTTAAGGCGTGCCGGGGCACGGCCGGGGCGGGTGGTGGCGCGATCACGCAGGCCGACAAGGACAAGGCGCTGAAGTTCGCGCGGTGCATGCGGAAGAACGGGCTGGACTTCCCCGACCCCGACTTCGGCGGCGGCTCGGTCAAGCTCCCCGCGGCCCCGCAGGGTGCGGAGAAGGAGAAGTGGGACAAGGCCGAGCAGTCCTGCGAGAGCGTGGTGCGATGAGCGGGGGCACCGCACGGACCCGGCGCGTGCTGATGTCCGTCCTGGTCGTCCTCGCGGTCGCGGGGGGCGTGGTGGCGGCGGTGGCCGTGTCGTCCTCCTCACCGGAGGAGACGTCCCGGCGGGGCTCCGAGCTTCCCCCGGCCACCGCCGCGGTCACGCGTGGCGACCTCAGCGACAGCAGCCAGGTCGGCGGAACGCTCGGCTACGGCCGGGAGCGCAGGCTGAACGCGGGCGGCGCCGGGACCCTCACCTGGAGCGCCGGCATCGGCTCCACCGTGAAGCGGGACGGGAAGCTGTACGAGATCGACGGCGGCGCCGTACGGCTGATGTACGGCGCCGGGCCGATGTACCGGACGCTGCGCGACGGGGACGAGGGGCGCGACGTCGAAGACCTGGAGCGCAACCTCGCGGCGCTCGGCTACACGGGGTTCACCGTCGACGACGAGTACACGGGCCTGACGGCGGCCGCGGTGAAGCGCTGGCAGAAGTCGCACGGGCTGAAGCAGACGGGGACGGCCGGTCCCGGGCAGATCGCGTTCGCCCCCGGCGCCGTACGGATCAAGTCGGCCGGCGCGGCCGTCGGCGACCGGGTCGCTCCGGGCCGCCCGGTCCTCGACACCACCGGTTCCCGGCGGACCGTCACCTTCCGTGTCTCCGTGGCCGACAGCCGGCTCACGCGGACCGGCACCAGGGTGACCGTGGATCTGCCGGACGGCACCAGCGCGGCCGGCCGGGTGACGTCCGTCGGCCGCACCGCGCGGACGGGCGGCGGGGACGACCCGAACGACAAGACACCCAGGGTCACGGTCACGGTCGGGTTCGGCGACCTGAAGGACGTCCGGGGCATCGATCAGTCACCGGTGACCGTCCATCTCACCGGCGAGACGCGCAAGGGCGTCCTGTCTGTGCCGGTCAACGCGCTCCTCGCCCTGCCCGGCGGCGGCTTCGGCCTCCAGATCGTCGAGCACGGCAGGGCCCGTGAGATGAAGGTCCGCCTCGGCCTCTTCGGACAGGGCCGCGTCGAGGTGTCGGGCCGCGGACTGCGCGAGGGCATGCGGGTGGGGGTGCCGGCGATATGAACAGGGATGTGGGTTCCGGGAGCGCGCGGCAGGACGGCTTCCCTCGGGAGGAGGTCGTACGGCTCGACAGGGTCACCAAGGAGTACCCGGGCGGGGTAGCCGCGCTGCGTGGGGTCGACCTCACCATCGAGCGGGGGGAACTCGTCGCGATCGTGGGGCCGTCCGGGTCGGGCAAGTCGACTCTGCTGCACATCGCCGGCACCCTCGACCGGCCCTCCGCGGGCTCCGTCGCCATCGCCGGGCACGACGTCGCCGCCCTGTCCGACCGCGCGCTGTCGGCGCTGCGCGCACGGCACATCGGGTTCGTGTTCCAGTCGTTCCATCTCGTGCCAGGGATCAGCGCGCGGGACAACGTGGCCGAGGGCCTGCTGTACCGCGGTATGTCCCGGGCGCGGCGGCGGCGCGAGGCCGCCGCCGCGCTGGAACGGGTGGGGCTCGGGGACCGGATGGGCCATCGTCCGCACGAGTTGTCCGGCGGGCAGAAGCAGCGGGTCGCGATCGCCCGGGCCGTCGTCGGCGAACCCGATCTGCTGCTCGCCGACGAACCGACCGGGGCGCTGGACTCGGCGTCCGGGCAGGCGGTGCTGGAATTGCTGCACGACCTCGGCGCGGACGGCGCGACCATCGCGGTCATCACCCATGACACGGAGATCGCCCGGCAGTTGCCCCGGCAGGTACGCATCCGGGACGGTCTCGTCGTCGAGGACACGGGCCGGGGCGCCGGGGTACGGGGCGCCGGGGTCCGGGGGACCATGGCGGGGGGCCTGCTGTGACGGACACCCGTACGCCCGCGCGCCGCGGGAAGCTCTCCCCCGCCCGCCTCGGACCCCGCGACGTCCTCCACGCCGGCTCGTCGGGGCTGCGCGGCAGACCGGTCAGGGTCGCCCTGTCGGCACTGGGCATCGCCATCGGCATCGCCACGATGATCGCGGTGGTGGGTGCGTCCGCCTCCAGCCAGGCCCAGTTGACGCGGCAGCTCGACAGGCTCGGGACGAACATGCTGGTGGCGACCCCCGGGGACTCGATGTTCGCGGGCGAGAAGGTGAAGCTGCCCGAGGACGCGGTCGGCACGGTCGGCCGGATCGCCGGGGTGGAGGAGGCCGGGGCGACCGGTCTCGTGGACGCGTCCGTGCGCCGCACGGAGAAGATCCCCGAGGAGGAGAACGGCGGGATCCAGGTCGTCGCCGCCACCGAGGGCCTGCTGAAGGTGCTGCGCGGACGCACCGCCGACGGGACGTGGCTGAACAAGGCCAACGGCCGCTATCCGGCCGTCGTCCTCGGCGATGTCGCCGCCCGCCGCCTGGGCGTCACCGCTCCCGGCGGGCAGGTGTGGATCCGCGACCGGTACTTCACCGTCATCGGTATCCTCGCACCGCTGCCGCTCGCCCCCGAGATCGAACGCTCGGCGCTGCTCGGCTGGGAGGCCGCGCGGAAGCTGCTCGGCTTCGACGGCCACCCGACCTCGGTCTACGAACGCTCCACCGACGCCTCGGTCGAGGAGGTGCGGTCCCTGATGGCCCCCACGATCGACCCGCGCAGTCCGCAGGACGTCAAGGTCACCGATCCGTCCGCGGCCCTCCAGGCGAAGGCGGCGACGGAGGGGGCGTTCAGCAGCCTGATGCTCGGGCTCGGCGGGATCGCCCTGCTGGTGGGTGGGGTCGGCGTCGCCAACACGATGATCATCTCGGTGCTGGAGCGGCGCCACGAGATCGGGCTGAGACGCGGTCTGGGGGCCACCCGGGGCCAGATCCGCGTCCAGTTCGTCACCGAGTCCCTGCTGCTGTCGGGCCTCGGCGGCCTGGCGGGGATCGTCCTCGGCTCCCTGGCCACCGGCCTGTACGCGTACGTCGGTGACCTGCCGTGGGTGGTGCCGCCCTGGTCGGCGGCGGCGGGCTTCGGCGCCACGCTGGTCATCGGCACGGTCGCGGGGCTCTATCCGGCGGTGCGGGCGGCTCGGCTGTCGCCGACGCTGGCGCTGCATGCGCCGTAGGGCGGAAGCGGCAACGGCCGCATCAGGAGAAGGCCACACCGGGCCGGCGTGGCCGCTTCGAGGAAGGGCGCACCGGGCCGGCGAGCGAGTCGCGGGCCGCAGGCGAGTCGTGGGGCGGCAGCCCGGCGGGCGAGTCGCAGGCCAGCGGGTCGGCGGCCCGGCAGGCGGAGTCAGCGGCCAGCGGGTCGGCGGCCCGGCGGGCGAGTCGCAGGTCCGCTGCCCGGCAGGCGGGGTCGACTGCCCGACGGGCGAGCCGCGGGTCCGCGGCACGCCCACGGGCCCCACGGGAGTGTCACCGATCCGCGGCGGCGTAGCGGGAGCGGCCAAGTGCTTAATGTGCGTGAGCACTTCGCGACGGCGGCTCCGGTGCTGCCCGCCGTGCGCCTCCGGCCGCCCGGAACGGGCGGGGGCCGACCCCTGTCGCTGGGGGCGTCCCCTGCCGTGGTGCGCTCCGCCCCGGTGCGGCACCTGCGCGTTGGCACCGTCCGCCACCGACCGCACGCCCGCGGGGCACTCCCCTGCCCGTCCCCACGATGCCCCGGCGGGCCGCGTCCCCGGTGCTCCGGTGGGTTTTCGGGCCTGCGGAGTGGCCGATCATGACCCATAGGCTGTGCCGCATGCCGGGATTCGAACAGATACTCGCCTACGGTCGGCCGTCCGCCCTGGGACGCGCCGGTGGCGGACCGGTCCTCGGGTTGGAGACCGCGGGCGGCTTCTCGCCCGCGGGTGCCGAGGCGCGGCCCCACTTCTTCTCCGGCTTCCTCACCTCGCCCCGGGCGACGGCACGCGGCATCCTGGCGGTGGCGGACGTCGCCGCGTCCCGCTACCACCAGGCGCGCCCGGCGAGTTCGCTCGACCCCGTGGTCACCGGCAACGGCGACCGGCTCCGCTTCGAGTCCTTCTCCGCCTGCTGCGGGGTCTACGCCCGCCTCGACGTGCTCCAAGAGGGCCTGGACGGGGGCGAGACCGGGCACGGCACGACGAACGTCGACGTCAACGCGCCCCTGCGGACGGCTCTTTCGCGGCTGGCGGACGACGATCCGCTGCATCTGCGGGTCGGGCCGGACGACCTCGCCGTCACCACGCTGTCGGGCCGGGTCGTCGAGAAGAAGGTGACGTTGCCGGACCGCTGGCTGCGCGGCTTCGCCGAGGCGCAGGTGAGCGCGGCGGGGTTCGATCTGCGCGCCGAGCTGACGGCGGCCGAGGCGGTGCGGTTCCTGCGCTCTCTGCCGCGTTCCCCGGCCGCCTCCCGGGGAGCCCTGTGGGCGGTGCCGGCGGGCCGCTCGCTGCGGCTGACGACCCGTGCGGGCCGGGGAGCGGTGTGCCTGCCCGGCCCCGAACGGCTGGCCGCGCTGCACCAAGTCCTGCGCCACGCCACGAGGTTGCGGGTCTACGGCCCACCCGCCGAAGGGGACGCGCCCACCGCCGGCGCCTGGGAGCTGGCCCTGCCAGGCATGCGCCTGACGCTCACGCTGTCACCGGAGGCAGCGCGCGGGTTCTCCGGTGAGGGGGGTGTCCTGACGGCGCTGGCCACGGACGACACGGCGCGGGACGCCGAGGCCGTCGCGGCCCTGCTGTCCTGGGACCCGCGGATCGCCCCCTCCGCCCTCGCGGAACGCGCGGGTCTCACAACGCACCGGGTGAGGGCCGCCCTCGCCCGGCTCGGCACCTCGGGGGCCGTCGGCTACGACATCGCGGAGTGCGCCTACTTCCACCGCGAACTCCCCTACGACACCGCACGCGCCGAAGGCCACAACCCGCGGCTCGTCGCCGCCCGGACCCTGGCCGCCTCCGGTACCGTACGGCTGCTCGGGGCGACCGCCGCCGTCACCTCCGGGGACGTCGTGCACCAGGTGCGCGAGGCGGCGGACGGCGAACTCAGCTGCACCTGCCGGTGGTGGGCCGCCCACCGCGGCGGCCGGGGCCCGTGCAAGCACGCGCTGGCCGTCCACATCGTGCGGCGAAGGGCCCACAGGGACACGGCCGCACAGCTTCCGTCCGCACCCGCTCCGGGAGGCACAGACACATGAACGACTTCAACACCTGGCTGGAGCAGTTCGCCGGGGAGGACTCCGAGGCCGGGCAGTTCGTCCGCCAGGTCCGCGGGATGCCCGACTGGCCCGCCGACGAACGCAGCCGCCAGCACGACTACGTACAGTTCACCTTCCGACCGCCCTGGGGCGATGAGCGCCAGACGGCCGCGGAACCGCTGACGAGTCTCTGGAACCGGTACACGAGCGAGCGGCTGGGGCCCGTGGCCGTCCCGTCCGGACTGCGTGGCGACGCCCGCGATCTCGCGGTCGCCCTGGAGGACGGAGGCCCGGCCGAGGTGACGGACCTCTGCCGCCGGGCCGTACTCCTTCCCGAAGAGCGCCGGCTGATCCTCGCGCGGGCCCTGCAGGTCATCCGGGTCCACGACGCCGCCGACTTCGGCTGGGACCGGGCCAAGGGCATGGGGGCCCGGCTCCGGCGCATGTGCACGGTCGCCATCGCCTGGCACCCGGACGCCGCCGAGGCGGCGCGGCTGCGGACGTACACCCGGCTCGACGACGACACGGTGGTGGACCTGGTGGCGACCAGGGGCCCCGGCTGGCTCGCGGAGTTCGCCCGTGCGCCGTACCAGTCGTACGGCGTGGTGCGGCAGTTGGCCGGACGGCTCGGCGTCGCCGTCGAGCCCACGCCCCGGATCGCGTGCGGGTGTCTTGAGGATCACGTGGGCCGCAGGGCGGATGCCAAGGAGAAGGCGGCGGTCACGGCCCGGCGGTTGCGGGAGGATCCGCTCGCGGCCGCGTTCCTGCCGTCCCTGCCCGACGCCCTCCCCGACCTGCGCCACGACCTGGACGACGCCGCCGCGCGGATCATCGCCGCCGCGGTGGACGAGGGAATCGTCGAGCGCCGGAGCGTCATCGCCGCCGTTGCGGAGACGCTGCGCGCGAACGACGACGGCCTTCGCATGACCGGGTACGTGCGTCTGATGGAGCGACTCGCGCCCACCGAGGAGGAGTTCGCGCCCTACCTCGACCTGTGGACGCGGGCCTCCGTGCGGGTCGAGGGCATGCCCGGGAAGCTGCTCGGTCACGCGGTGACCGCTCTGGCCCGGCAGGACCGCCTTCCCGAAGGGCAGGTGGCCGAGTGGGTGCGCGTGCTCCGGGACGGGCCGGCCACCGTGGCCAAGAACGCGGTGACCTCCCTCGGCGTGCTGGCGGACGACCGCCGTCACCTGACGGACGAGGACGTGGCGGACGTGCTGGCAGTCGCCGTGGACGGCGGTGGCGTGAAGGCGGCCGCCGCGGTGAAGTGCGTCCAGGCGTACCTCGACGCGGGCCGGCTGACGGAGAAGCAGCTCGCCGACTGGGCCGCCTCCGTCCTGTTCCGGCCGGAACGCACCGTCGTCAACGCCGCCCTCCAGCTCCTGGAACGCGCGCTGCGGGCGGACCCGGACCTGGCCGGGGTCCTGGTCCCCGAACTGACCGCGGCGTTCGCCCACCCGTCGGCGGACACCCGGCAGAGGGCGCTCACCGTGATCGGCGCGTACCGCGACCGGCTGGACGAGGAGGCGCGCGCCCTCGTTGCCGAGGCTGCCGGGCAACTCCCCGCCGCGCTGCGGGAACAGGCCGCCGAACTGCTCGGCGAGCCGCCGGCACCGGAAGCACGGCCCATCGGCGCTCCCTACGTCGAACACCTGCCCGCGCCGGCCCCGGCAAGCACCCTCCCGCCGCCGATGGAGGACGCGCAGGAGGTCGCCGCGGAACTGAACGCCGTGCTGAGCGCGCGGACGCCGGAGCCGATCGCCGTCGAGCGGGTCCTGGACGGCCTGGTGCGCCTGGCGCACCGGAACCGGCAGGCCCTGGCCGAAGCGGTGCACCCCGTGCTGCACGCGCACGACTACCGCGTGCAGAGCGAGGACGGACGCGTCGAAGTCTCCCTGGTGGCCATGGCGGTGGCCGGCCGGACCGATGCCGCCCTGCTCGACGGGACCGCCGGGCACGTGCCGCACGACGGGTGCGGACACCGGGTGTTCGGCTCCGTCATCACCGCCCGGATCGTCGAGGCGGCACGCCGCACGGAGGCGGGCGAGGCACCGCCGTTCCTGCTGGCCACTCCGAGCCTGTCCACCGGGGAACTCGAACCGCGGGTCCTGCTGGAACGTCTGCGCGCCTACCAGCGGTTGGGCGTCCGGGTGGGTGAGGCGGACTTCGACCAGGCGCTGTTCCGGCTCGGTGCCGATCCCGGCGTACCGCCCTCGGCGGCGGATGCCCTCGGCACGCCCGAAGGGCGGCGCCTCGCGCGGTGGATGACGGACGGGCGCTTCCCCGCGCCGGTCGGTGAGCAGACCACGCTCCCGCCGCCCACGTATCCGGACGACCCCGAGGCGGCCCACCGGTGCCCACGGTGCCGCCTCATCCGGGTCGGTACGGCGAGCGCGGGTGACCGGCTCAAGGGGTTCGGCCCCGCGTTCCGTGTCGTCGGCGACGCGTACGCCGCACAGCAGGACGACTGTTCCTGGGCCGCTCACGAACAGTCCTGGCGCCGCGCCTTCCCGCAATGGCTCGCCGTTCTGCCTGGTCATCCCGAGGCGGTCGTCACCCGTACCCTGGCGGCGTTCGCGGAAGGCGCGGAGTGCGACCGGCCGTGCGCGGCAGTCCACCTGCCCGCCGTCGCCGAGGCCCCCGGTCCGGCCGGTCCGGCGGTGTACCTGGCGCTCGCCTACGGCATGGGCGCGGCCGGGATGCCCGAGCGGACCGCCACCGCCGACGCGCTGCTCCAACTCCTCGGCCGTGAGGCCCTGGACACGGGCCGGCTGGGCCGTACGGTCGCGGAGCTGATCGGCATCGACGCCCTGAAGCTCAACCGGATCGCGGACACCCTGCGGCCCGTGGCCTCCCAGGCCCCGGCGAGCGTGTACGCGATTCTGGCCGCGGTCCTCCCTCCGGTGCTGCCCGCGGACGGCGGCTCCGGACGAGCGGGCCTCGCCGGCCTCCTCGCGCTGGCGGCCGAGTGCGCGCAGTCGGCCCCCGGCCGCCCGCCGATCGCCGGGCTGTCCGCACTCGCCGCGCGCCGTTCCGGTTCCCTGCTCGTGCGGACGGCACGCATGCTGCTGGACTCCGTCGAAACCGCTCATTAAAGTTGCGCATTGTTCCTTGCGATCCCGGTAATACGCCGCGATCCCGAGAATGCGATCCGGAGAATTAAAGGACCGCTGCCGGACCGATGCTAGGGTCGCTCCATGAGTGAAGAAAAGGAACAGCACCCCTGGAATGCCCTTCAGCAAACGCCGCTGAACGACTTGAAGCGGCGCGCGAAGATAGTGGACACACTGAAGGAGATAGAGCCCGTCGAACTGGCGGGAGCTGAGCGGTTCGCCTATGACTGCGGTGACGGCGACGCGCTGGCCTGGTACTTCGCCGCGGACGGGAAGGTTCTGCTGGTGACGTTCCTGCACGAGTCGGAGCTGAACACGTTCGACTGCCACGAAGAAGAGGGCGAGGACTACGCGGTTCAGCGATCCTATTTCAAGGGCGTGCCGGAAGATCTCGTGGCCCTGGTGCAGAACCAGGAGGAGACGGACGAGCTGCTCATCATCGACGATGCCACCGGCGGGAGAACCATTCAGGTGGCGACCGGCGTCTATTGGTGTGACGGGAATTCATGGTACGTCGCCGAGGGATTGCGTGAGCACTGCCAGAACGCCGGCTTGGACGTGTTCGACGAGGGAGGCTTTTACATGGTGTACCAGTACATCCTCGGACGCCCTTTCACCCCGGAGGCGTATCACGCGGCGACGTTCAACGAATACCTCAGTGCGGAGGAGAACGAGGAACGGCTGGAGCAGGTGCGGGCCGTCTTCGCCTCGGTCCGCTGATCGAGGCGGCAGGGCGTGTCCGTGCGGCTGGCCGGGTCACTCGCCGGGGAACGTCACCCCCAGGTCCGAGCGCATCCGGTCGAGGACCCGCATGACGCGCAGTGTCTCGTCGAGCGGCATGAGGTCCGACTCCAGCTTGCCGGCGGCCACGCACCGGGCCGCCTCGGCGGCCTCGAAGCACAGGCCGCCGTCGCGCAGTGCGGGGGCGTAGCTGCCGAGCAGTTCGTTCGACCGCCCGATCAGACGGACCGCCGAGGGCGCGTAGAAGTCGCCCTCGATCTCCAGTCGCGCGCGCGTGCCCGAGATCGTGGCGGTGGTCGGGGTGCGGGCGAAGAGCGTGGTGTTCAGTACTCCGTGTGCGCCGGCGTCGTTGGTGACGACGACCGACACCTGCCCGTCGACGCCGGTGTGGGCGGTGTCCCCGACGGTGGTGACCGACGCGAACGGCCCCATCACCATGGACGCGAAGGAGACCGGGTAGACGCCGAGGTCCAGCAGCGCCCCGCCCGCCAGTTCTGGGGCGAACAGGCGGTGGTTGACGTCCGGCCGCATGAACTGGCCGTGGTCGGCGGTGACCATGCGCACCTCGCCGAGCAGGCCCAGGTCGAGCGCCTGGCGTACGACGTCCATGTGCGGCAGGCAGCGCGTCCACATGGCCTCCATGCAGAACACGCCCCGCGCGCGGGCCGCTTCGATCAGCTCGGCGGCCTCGGCGGCGTTGCGGGTGAACGCCTTCTCCACCAGGACGTGCTTGCCCGCCTCGATCGCCATCAGGGCGTGCGCGTGGTGCTCGGAGTGCGGTGAGGCGACGTACACGATGTCGACGTGCGGGTCGGCGGCGACCTCGGCGTAGCTGCCGTAGGCCGCGGGTATGCCGAACCGGTCCGCGAAGGCGCGGGCCCGGTCCCCGTCGCGCGACCCGACGGCCATGACCCGCTGTGCGGTGTGCGTGCGCAGTGCCTCGGCGAACGTGGCCGCGATACCGCCGGGGGCGATCACGCCCCAGCGCAGGACGGGAGCGTCGAGCGGGGACGGGGTCCGGGGGGCGGGCAGCGTGGTGCGGGTAGGGGTGGGGGTGTCGGCGCGTCCGTCGGCGTGGCGGGTGTGGGGCATGAGGGTCCTTCTGGAAATCCGGGTGGGGTGGGTACGGCGCCGGGTGCGTCCTCGGACCCGGAAGGTGGACGCCCGTCGCCGGGCGGGGGCTGCGGGGCGGTCTGTGCGTTCCGCCGTCATCGCTCGGCACCCGTTCGGTGCGGACGGGGGCCGGTTCGGCCATGCAAGCGGATCGCGGTGCGGGGGCACAAGCGGGGTCCTGGGGCTCGGGTGGGGCGGCGGGGGGCCGGTGCCGTTGGTGTGTGGTGCGGCGGTGTCGGTGCTGGGCGGGGGTGGGGGCGCTTGCCGGCGCTGCCAGGGTGCCGCTGCGCCCACCCGTGCCGCCCCAGCGGCACGACTGCCCGCAGCTGAGTCGTGAGCCGTCGGTGAACTGCTCACGTCGGCTGAGCGGTTCCGGTGGGGCGTCGTGGAGGCCCGGCGGTGCTGGGCCGGGCCTCCACGACGGTTCTGCGACGGTCAGCGTGTGGTGAGCAGGAGTTGTGCGGAACCGTTCGGCAGTCCGGCGACGGACACCTGGTCGCCGGCAAAGGCGTCGGCGCCGTGGACGCCGGGCACGCGGCGGAACGGTGTCCAGTCACCGCCGTGGGAGCGCACGGCGTGGTAGACGTTGCCGTCCAGGCCGACCGCGACGATCTGGCTGTCGCCGTCGGGCATGCCGGTCAGGGCGACGGTGGAGGCTCCCATGGTGTCGGTGGACACCCCGGCCGGGGCGCCCCAGCCGGTCCAGGCGCCGTCCGCACGGTGGATGGTGTGCCAGATGTTGCCGTCCTCACCGATCGCCGCGATCTGGGCGGTACCGTCGGGCAGGGCCGCGATCGACAGTGAACGTCCGCGGAAGTCGGGGGCGTTGACGCCCGGGACGATCGACCACGCGCTCCAGGGGCCGGCCTTGGAACGGGTGGCCAGGCGCATCCTGCCGTCCGCGCCGAAGAGGAGGACCTGGGTGCTGCCGTCGGGCATGCCCGCCAGCGCCACCTTCGACGCCTTCACCCGGCCGCCGTCGGGGTCGCCGAGAGCCGCCCAGCCCTGCCAAGTGCCGTCCGCCCTGCGGATGTTGTGGTAGACGTACCCGTCGGTGCCGACGGCGGCGATCTGGGAATCACCGTCGGGCAGGCCCGTGATCGCCACCTCGCTGGCGGCGAACCCAGGATGCCCGCTGTCCTGGCCGGCCACCATGTTCCAGCCCTGCCAGGAGCCGTCCGCACGGCGGATGGTGTGCCAGATGTTGCCGTCGATGCCGATGCCCACGACCTGCGTACTGCCGTCGGGCATGCCCGCCTCGGCCTCGCGCGAGCCCTGGAAGCGGAAGCCGTCCCGGCCGCCGGCCAGCGGGGTGGGGGCCGTCCACGAGCCGTCCGCGGCGCGGCCGGTGCCGTAGAAGGTGTGCGGCGTGAGCGGGACGTCCGGGAGGTTCTTGCAGATGATCTCCCGCTGGAGCTCGCCCGCCGAGACGCCGTCCGAGTTCTGGTTGACGTCGTCCGTCATGATGACGTTCATGTTGTCGGTGATGTTGGAGGTGTTCCAGTCACCGCGGAACTCGTCCAGCAGCTGCTTGTTCAGCTTGCGTTCCAGGCTCAGCAGGATGTGGTCGGCGGTGTCCGGCGACTCCAGGCCCAGCTCCTTCCAGAACCAGGCCAGGGCGGCGTCCGGGATGGAGTTGGTGGGGTCGGTGATGCCCTCCAGGACGAAGAACTTGTCCGCGTCCCCCGCCGGGGCCTTGGCGAACACCTCCCCGGCCCGCTTGATCACCTCGTCGCGGTTCTCCTGGGCCTGGTCCCCCGTGAGGATGCTCTTGAGGATGTCCTGCCAGTCGTGGGAGACCTGCACGTAACTGCCGCGGAAGGACTGCGCGGAGCGGCCCCAGGCCCACGGGTAGGTGGTGCTCTCCGTGTCGTCGATGAGGACGATGTGCTTGCCCGCCGCCATGAACTGGTCGTACGTCGACGTGGGGCTGAGCGAGCCGTCGGCGATCTCCGGGTTGTCCAGCCGGCTGCCGTCGAGCAGTCCGCCCAGCTCCGAGACGGCCGCCCGGATGTCCTCCTTGGCGGTGGCGGGGGGTGCTACGGCCTGCACCCGGACGATGACGACCTCCTTCTTGTGCCGGTGGACCCAGTCCGCGAGTTCGTCGGCCTCGCCCTTGACCAGGTGGCCGGAACCGTCCAGGGAGTCGAAGAACTGCCGGCCCAGCGGGCCCCCGTGGTACAGGTACCACCGGGTGTCCTGCTTGCACAGGCGAAGGTCCAAGTAGCGGGAACCGGCGTCCAGTTGCTGGACGAGCGAACCGCTCTGGCTGATGGACATGCTGGCCGCGATGTCCCGGTTCTTCTTCGCCGTGGAGGCGGTGTCGCCCAGATCGCAGATGCCGCTGTCCTTGGTGATGCCCGCCGTGCCCGCGTCGTGGCTGCCCGGCATGACGATCCTGTTCAGCGGCCGGTCACCGATGACACCCCGCATCTGCTCCATCCAGGAGCCGAGGTCGACCGTGCCGCTGGTGGCTGCCGCCGGTCCGCTGCTCCCGGCGGTACGGGCGGGGTCGGCGCTCGCGGTGGGCGCCGCGCTCGCGGTGGGCGCCGCCGTCGCGCACGCGGCGACGGCGAGGCCGCCCGCGAGGGTCGCGGCGCATAAGGCGCGTCTGAAGCGCCCGGAATTCGTGCTCATGGGTGATCTCCCGGTGTGGTGGCGGACGACCGAGCGGGGCCGCCGTCACCGGTCGGCTCCGCTGTCGCGTCGAGATGGGAACGCTCGTGGGGAGCGCTCAGCAAAAGCCGATGGGAGCGCTCCCATCGCTTCGGGAGTGTGTGGGTGATGACTGGTCACCGTCAACTCGGCGCGGAGCCCGGTTCGAGGCCGATGGAGAACTCCCGCGGTCCGCCACCGCGCGGCGCGTTCGGGCGCTACCGGCCGGTACGTGCGCTCATCCCACCTCGGGAAGCCGGTTTCCCCAAAGACGGCGCGCGCGAACTGATCACGTGGGGTGAGCGTTTCAGGCCGGGGCACCGCTCGTTCAGGCCGCTCTCAGGCCGGTCCGCGCGGGGAGCCGGGCAGTGCCTGTTCGGCCCACACGACCTTGCCCCACGGGGTGTGGCGCACGCCCCAGCGGTCGGCCATCTGCGCCACGAGGAACAGGCCCCGGCCTCCCTCGTCGGAGTCTGCCGCGTGACCGGCGTGCGGGCAGGCGCTGCTGCCGTCGGCCACTTCGCAGATCAGGGTCCGGCCGTGGACGAGCCGCACGTGGATGGGGCCGGCGCCGTGCCGGATGGCGTTCGCGACGAGTTCGCCGAGGACGAGTTCGGTGGTGAAGCCGAGTTCGGCCAGGCCCCAGGCGTCGAGCCTGCCGGCCGCGGCCTTGCGTATCCGTGCCACCGCGGCCGGATCGCGGGGCACGTCCCAGTCGGCGATCCGGTCGGCGGCGGGCGCCCGGGTCCGGGCGACGGGCAGTGCGACGACGTCGCCCTCGGGGCCCGCGAGCGGCACCGCGCGCAGCACGGCCCGGCAACTGTCCTCCGGGGCCCGGCCGGGGTGGCGCAGCCGCCTGCCGATCAGCGCAGCGCCGTACATGGCCGCCACTAGCGCCCCGACCGCGGCGCCCAGCATCAGCGACAGGTGCGCGCGTACCTGGCCCAGGATGCTCCAGGGCCTGATCCCGGCAGGTCCTAGAACTGGTCCGAGTGCCGGACCGAGGGCCACTCCGAGAACCACGACGTCGCCCTCGGCATCCCCGACGGGCGCGGCGGCCTGCCCTCTCTGGCGCCGCGACGCGTCGTCGCCCTCCGTGCTGCGGATGCCGCCCGGCGTCGCCGGAGATCCGGCGGCTCCCGCAGGATGCCCGGTGGTGTCCGCCGGGCGGGGCTGGGCGCGGTGGGCGCGCCTGGTGTCCGTCGCCACGACAAGGGTGTCCGCCGCCACGACGAGGTCGGCGGCGGCCGCCGTGCGGCGCTCGGCCGTGACGGCGGCGTGGCGGTGCGCGAATGCCACCTGGACCAGCACGATGCAGAGCACGACCAGCGCCAGCAGTGCCGCCTGCAGGAGAGTCACCTGCCCGGCGATGCTCTGCGGGCGGTGAACGACGAACGGATTGTGCACGTATGACATGGGATGATCACTGTCCTGAATTCTGGACCAGGATTTCCTCACCCGTCATGCTTCGGGCTTCGGCGCTTCGGAAGGTGCGCCACTCGACAATCTAGGTACGTCCCCCGTCATGCGCCCTGGGGATTTACCCCAATATTCGGGCTGGGGCCAAGACCGGCACCGCGGTTCCCGCGATCCCGGCGGATCTCCTTGACGCCAAGTACGCCTTCCGCGTTGTCTTTCTGGACACCCGGGGGCCCGAAGCCGCGCCCCGTCCGGAAACCACCCTGAATTGAGCCCTCCATGCGTCGTATCGCCCTGCCCGTGGCCGCCTGCACGATGGCCCTCACACTCACCGGATGCGCTGTCTTCACGGCGAGGGGAACGCAACAGACGTCGGTGAAGGGCGACGACATCACGGTCGGCGTGCTGATGCCGGAAACGGCGAACACGCGTTACTCCGAGTTCGACTACCCGATCATCAAGAGGAAGGTCACCGAACTCACCCCGAAGGGCAAGGTGGACTACGCCAATGCCCGGTCGAGTGCCGGTCTCCAGGCGAGGCAGATGCGCAAGATGATCGCGGACCGGGTGGACGTCATCGTGCTGGACGCAGTCGACGCGCACGCAATCAGGGTCGAGGTGGAGAGGGCCAAGGAGGCGCGCATCCCGGTCATCGCCTACGACCGACTGGCCGAGGGGCCGATCGACGCGTACGTCTCGTTCGACAACGCGCTGGTCGGCGAGGTGCAGGGGCGCACCCTGCTGGAGGCCCTGGGGCCGGGCGCCGACACCTCCGACAAGATCGTCATGATGAACGGCTCGCCCACCGACCCCAACGCCGCGCAGTTCAAGAGGGGTGCGCTCTCCGAGCTGTCGGGGCAGGTGACGGTCGCCCGGTCGTACGACACCAAGGACTGGGACCCCGCGAACGCCCAGGCGAACATGGCCGAGGCGATCAAGGCGCTCGGCGGGAACGGCATCTCCGCGGTCTACTCCGCCAACGACGGCATGGCCGGCGGCATCGTCAAGGCGTTCCACGCGGCCGGTGTCACCCGGCTTCCGCCGATCACCGGGCAGGACGCGGATCTGGCCGCGGTGCAGCGGATCGTCACGGGTGAGCAGTACATGTCCGTGTACAAGCCGTACGCCGACGAGGCCGAGGCCGCCGCGCAGTTGGCGGTCACCAAAGTGCAGGGCAGGGACATCCAGTTCGACGCGCTCGCCGAGGACAAGGTCGACAGCCCGACGACGAAGGACGTCCCCGCCCGCCTGGTCCAGGTGACCGCTCTGACCAGGAGCAACATCAAGAGCACCGTCGTCGCGGACGGCGTCTTCACGCTCTCGGACATCTGCACCGCCCCGTACGCAGCGGCCTGCGCGGCGATCGGCCTCAGGTAGCGGACCACGATCACCATCGCCTCTCCGCCCTGATCCCGCCGCCCGAAAGACACGCACATGACCATGGACACGCGCGAGTTGTCGCCGCCCCCACCGAACGCCCCGACCGGCTTCGGCCCCGGCCCCGGCCCCGGCCCTGGCCCTGGCCCTGGCCGCAGGCGAAGCACCGCGGGCCGCACGAGCCCCGCTGGCCCGGATCGCCTCGCGGCCGGGCCCGGCCGACCGTGACGTGCTGTGGCTCCATCTGCTGACGCGCGTGTCCGTCTGGGGCACGGCGTACTGCGTGCCGTGGCTGTTCCCCCCGGACTCCGGCGCCGTTCCGCCCGTTCGGCACTCACGGCCTTCCAGCAGTGGGACCGGGTCCACTACCTGCACATTGCCCGGGACGGCTACTTCCCGGGGCGGTCGGGCCTCTGGCAGGCGGGCTGGGACAACCGGGAGGCGTTCTTCCCCGGGTTCCCGCTGCTGCTGCGCGCCGTCCACGTCGTCGTACCGCAGTGGACCGCCGCGGGGCTGCTCGTCTCGTTCGTCGCCGGGGCCGTCGCCATGCTGGCGCTGGCCCGGATCGCCCGCGCCCACCTGCCCGGCACGTACGCCGACCGGCGCAGCGTCCTGTTCCTGCTGCTCTCCCCGTGCGCGGTCTTCCTGGCCGCCGGGTACACCGAGTCACTCTTCCTCGCGCTCGCCCTGCCCGCCTGGCTCGCCGCCCAGCGGCGCAACTGGCCGCTCGCGGCGACGCTGACCGCCGCGGCCGCAGCCGTCCGGGTCGGCGGCCTCTTCCTCGCGGCCGCCCTGGTCCTGCACCTCGTGCTGTCCGCATCCTCCCGGAGACAGTGGCGGGCGCTGCCCTGGCTGGGGCTCCCTGCCGTGCCCGCGGGCTTCTACGCCTGGTACCTGCACGCGCACACCGGCGACTGGATGGCGTGGAGCCACGCCCAGGAGCGCGGCTGGTACCGGGACTTCCACGCGCCCTGGGAGGCGTGGACCACCACCTGGCGGGCGGCGTTCGCCGAAACCCAGGCCACCGGATACGCCCTGATGTTCCAGGCGGAACTCGTGGCCATGCCGGCCGGGCTGGCGCTGCTCTGCTTCCTGCTGCGGCGCCAGCCGCCGGCCCGAGGCGCTGTACATCGCCCTGAGCCTGTGGGCCCTGGGCACCTCCTACTGGTACATGTCGATCCCCCGGTCCACGCTCCTGTGGTGGCCCCTGTGGGTCGCCCTGGCGGGGGCCAGCCTGCGCAGGCCCTGGCTGAAGACCGCGTACGTCTACGTCGTCGGGCCGTTGAGCACGGTGTTCGCGGTGACGTTCCTGTCGGGGAGATGGGCCGGCTGACCGGCTTTCCGGCCGGCCGACTTGTTACGGGACCCTGACGGGCGCGCCCGAACCCGTCGGCGCGGCGATCCGTGGGCCACCATGGCTCGTGGGACCGGGAGCCGCGCCAGAACGGCGTCTGGTGGGCCGTCATCTTCCGTACCGCCCGGCCGGCTTCCGTTCCCTCGTCGTCACGAAGCTTGCCACGGCGTAGGAAGCGGCCGCCGTGGCAAGGGGCGCCCCCGGGAAACTCCGGGGGCGCCATCCTTTGTTTCCGGACCGGTTGACGGGATATCGACGGCGACGGCACGTCCGTCTGCGCGTAAGGGCACTCTTCCTACCCAGGTGCCTGCCCCGGCGCGGAATTGCGGCGGAGGCCGGACCGCTAGCCTCCGAGGACGCGTACGCACCAGCCAGGTCAGCGAGAGATGGGCCGCCCGTTCGTTCCGGCGGCGGCATTTCCCGTCACTTCGAACAGCAGGGGATGCGACCACATGGGGAAACGGAAGCGGCGTACCGGGATGGCCGTCGGCATCGGCGCCGGCATTCTCGGACTCGTCGGCGCGGCAACCGTCATAGGCTCGGCGAATGCCGCTCCCGAATCGGGGGGACGCCATTGCGCCGCCAATGTCGACAACGGGCAGGAGAAGTGTTTCAAGTCGCTGCTCCTGGCCCAGAAATACGCGCAGCAGAACATCAAGGACAACGCGGCCGGGGCGCAGACTTCGGTCCTGAAGCCGTCCGACGTCGTGATCGGCACCCTGTTCACGGACTTCGGTTTCGGCGGGGACTCGATGACCCTCTGGGGAAGTCACCCGTGCCAGAGCAACGGCAAGGCGAACTTCTACTTCAACCTGCCGGACAGCTGGAAGGGCCGGCTGTCCTCGGTGCAGAGCTGGGCGCGGTGCGACATCGTCCTGCACACGGAGCCCTACATGGAGGGTGCGTCGTCGTCGCCCTTCCGGGATCTGACTCCGCAGCTGGACAGCACGTGGAACGACAAGGCCCAGTCCATCGAGTTCAGGTGAGGAGGAGCCGATGACCGAGGACGTTCATCGGACGGTGTCCGGGTTCGTATCCGGCTTCCGGTCTTCGCCGGGGCCGAAGCGCCACCGGGCCCGTATCGCGGGGGCATTGGCCGTGCTGTGCGTGGGAAGCGGACTGCTGGCCGCCCCGCCGGCACAGGCCGCCAACGACACCCCGACCCCCGCCGAACTGCTGGCCCAGTGCAACAACGGCACCGACAAGTGCGTGTTCCACCCCAGTGGCGCGGCGGAGACGGTCGCCGGAGACTCCCACCAGGTGGGCGACAGCACCTTCAACTGCACGCGGCTGACGCAGCGTTCGGGGGTCGGCTGGTCGGACACCGTGGAGGAGTCCAACAGCCTCGGCCTCGCGACGACCACGGGGGTCGGGACGGGGACGGAGCTGCCCGGCTGGAAGGTCAGCCTCACGTTCAGCGTCACCGTGTCCTACGAGCACACGTGGAAGCACGCCTCGACCACGAGTGCCACGACGTTCGTGGACGTCCGCCCCAACTCCGTCGGATGGGTCACCCGTGTTCCCGACCTGCAGAGGGTGAAGGGGACGTACGAGCTGATCTTCGGGAAGCGGTTCCACGGCCACTACTACTGGTACGTCC
>NZ_JBEYVS010000067.1:0-28005 GCF_040644095.1 Streptomyces sp. NPDC047028 | reverse complement strand
AACGCGGCGAACACGCTCACCATGATCAGGGCGGCGCAGGTGATGATCCGGGCGGTGATCTCCAGGGCGTGGGCGACCGCGGCCTTGGCGTCCTGGGTGCGCATCCAGGCCTCGTGCACGCGGGACAGCAGGAAGATCTCGTAGTCCATGCTGAGGCCGAAGATGATGGCGAACATCATCATCGGCACGTAGCTCTCGATGGGCACCTTGCCGTGGACGCCGAGCGCGAGCCCCTCGACCTGTCCTCTCGGACCAGCACGATCCCGCCGGGGTCGCATCCCCGAGCGGCCGGGCGGTGCTCGGGATTGGAACGGGTCCGTTCAAACGCCAGGCCTCGCCACCCCTTCCGCGAAGTAGAAATATCTACCAGCATGCATATGCCCGGGTTGGCAGGCAGCCGCACCAGATGCCCGGTCGCAGCCGTTTCCCCGCGCCCCTGTCGGTCGACGATCCCCCGGAGCAGTGCATGACGAACACGATGTGGATGCGGGGCGTGGAGTGGCTCGCCGCGGCGGCCGCCGACCCGCGCGCCTGCAAGTGGGAGTGGGACCACGGCGCGGGGGTCGCCCTGCTGGCGGCGGGCCGCTACTGGGACGTGCTGAGCGTGCCGGACCGGCTCGGCCTGCTCACCCTGGACCTGTTGTGGCAGCCCGCGCGACCGGTCCCCGGTCCGACCCTGGTGGACGCCTCCGCGGGCCGGGTCGGCTTCTTCCTGCCGCCGGACCCGTCCGGGACGTGGGTGGGGGACGGGCTCCGGTACGCGACGAGGGGCGCCTGGGTGGCCGTACCGCCGCCGTACCGCCCCACGCGCGCCCTGGAGTGGCTGGTCCCGCCCGACGGCAGTGGCAGGCTGCACGCGCCCGGTGCGCTGGAGGAGGCGCTGCGCCGGGCCAACGGAACCCTGGCCGTGCTCGCGCCGCTGTGCGAGCAGTAGCGCGTGTCAGGGGAGGCCGGACCGTTACGACCCGAGCGTGCGGAACCCGTGAACGAGGCCCACAGCGCGTCCCGTTCGGCGGGCACGGTCCGTCCCTCGGCCCACCGTTCGGCGACGAGCCGGGCGTAGATGGGTTCGCGGGTGCGCAGCGCGTGAGCCGGTCCGGGGCGGGTGCGGGGCGACGTGACCGGGTCCTGCGGACGCGGGAACAGGGAGGGCGCGGGGCGCTCCGCGTGCGCCGGGCGGTGGGTGGCGTCCAGGTGTGCAGTGGCTGCGGGGTGATCCGGGCGCTCCGCGTGCTCCTCCACGGGCTCCGGGCGGTCGGTGCGGTCCGGGTGCCCGGCACGGTCCGCGCGCTCCGGGCGATCCATGCGGTTCATGCCGGGGCAACGCCAGGGGTGCCCCGCCGGTACGCCCGGTGCCGCGTGCTCACCGGGTCGGGTGAGCGCACCGCCAGGACGGGGTGTTCCGCCCGTCCGACAAGCATCCCACGAGGAGGGGGCAGCCTCCGGTACGGCGCCCCCGGCGGCCCGCGTCCGCCGACGGGCAGCACCGGGAGCGCGCTCCTATGCTGGTCGGGTCAGGGCTCCGACGTCTCGCCACCGCACGTCCGGTCATCACGTGCTTGGAGTCAGCCCATGTCCCGTTCTTCCCCCCGTCCGCGCAAAGAAGTCGCCGCGGCCGTCCTCGCGGGCGCCCTGCTGCTGCCGCTCGCCTCGGCTCCTGCCTGGGCGGCACCGGCCCGGTCCCCGCGGCCTTCGCCACCGCCGGCTCGCCCTCGCCCTCACCGTCCCCGTCGGGCACGGCCGTCCGCGACCTCACCCCGGCCGTGGCACGCCAAGTCGGCGCCGCCGTAAGCAAGGTGATGCACGAGGCGAACGTCCCCGGCGTGAGCGTCGACATCCGGACGCCGGGCCAGAGCGCCTACGTCCACTCGTTCGGCGTCGCCGACAAGAGCAACGGCCGTACGATGTCGCCCGATCTGTACATGCGGATCGGCAGCGAGACCAAGACGTTCACGGTGTCGGCGCTGCTGCAACTGGTCGACCAGGGCAAGGTCGACCTGGACGACACGATCGGCAAGTACGTCGACGGCATCCCCAACGGGAACAAGATCACGCTTCGGCAGCTCGCGGAGATGCGCAGCGGCCTGTTCAACTATTCCGAGGACGAAGGCTTCTTCAAGGCACTGACCTCCGATCCGCAACGCCCGTTCACCCCGCAGCAGTTGCTGGACTACAGCTTCAAGCATCCGGTGCTGTTCCCGCCGGGGCAGAAGTTCTACTACTGCAACACCGACCTCATCCTCCTCGGCCTGGTCGTCGAGAAGGAGAGCGGGCAGAAACTCGGGGACTACATCCACCAGCACGTCCTGAACCCGGCCGGCCTCAAGCAGAGGCTGTTCCCGACGGGCAACGAGTTCCCCACCCCGCACTCGCAGGGCTACACCGATCAGACGGCCGACGGCAAGGTGGCCGACACCGCCGACTGGAACCCCTCGTGGGGCTGGGCGGCCGGCGCCACGATCTCGACACTCGACGACCTGCACACCTGGTCGCGCACGGTGGCCACCGGTGTGTTCCCGGACGGCAGCCGGATGGTGAGCGCGGCCACCCAGAAGGAGCGGCTCACCACACCGCCCACGCCGATCGCCGGCTCCGGGTACGGGCTGGGCATCTTCAACGTGCAGGGCTGGATCGGGCACAACGGCTCGCTGCCGGGCTACGAGTCCCTCACCGTCTACCTGCCGTCCACGCAGACGAGCCTGGTGGTGGTGCTCAACACCGACATCAACCACAACGGGAGCGAACCGAGCACCGTGTTCGGCGAGGCCATCACGAAGATCATCTCGCCGGACCACGTGTTCAACCTGCCCGCGGAACCGGCGGCCAGGTAACCGGGTCGGACCTCGGCGGACAGCGCACCGAGCCCGAGCGGACGTTCACGGACCTTCGGGTTTGCGCTCAAAACCCGGTACGACTCGGCCAGATTCGGCCCCGAATGGTGCCGCACCCGTCGATCTAGGCCGACGACGGGGTCTACTGGCTGGGACCGCCCCAGGAGAGGGCCGACCAGCCAGGAGACCCGTCGTGACCGTCACCGACCGCATCGCCCTCGACCCGTTCGGCACCGACCTGGCCGCCGAGAGCGCGCGGTTGCGCGCTCTCGGCCCGGTGGTGCCCGTGGAACTGCCGGGCGGCATCCCCGCCTGGGCGCCGACGGGCCACGAGGTCCTCAGGAACCTGATGCTCGACCCGAGGGTCAGCAAGGACGCGCGGCTGCACTGGCGGCTGTGGCCCGAGGTGGGCCAACACCCCGCCTGGAGCTGGATCGTGAACTGGGTGGGCGTGGTCAACATGCTCTCCACCTACGGCCCCGACCACGCCCGGCTGCGCAAGCTGGTGGCCCCCAGCTTCACGCTCCGGCGCACCGAGGCGATGCGCCCCCGGGTCGCCGCCATCACCGCCGGCCTGCTCGACGCGGTGCACGCCGAGGGCGCCGGCGGCGGTGTGGTCGACCTGCGGGCCGGGCTCGCGCATCCGCTACCGATGCGGATGATCTGCGAACTGCTCGGTGTGCCCGACGCGTTGTGGTCCGACGCGGCCAGCCTGATCGCCGACGTCATGGACACCTCCGACCAGAGTCCCGAGCACGCGGCGTCCGTTGCCGAGCGCATCGGCACGGTGCTCGGCGCGCTCATCGCGTACCGGCGGGAGAACCCGGCCGACGACATGACGACGGAGCTGATCCGGGTCCGGGACGAGGAGGGCGGCCGGCTCGGCGACCAGGAGCTGCTGCACACGCTGCTGCTGGTGGTCGGGGCCGGCTTCGAGACCACGGTCAATCTCATCGGCAACGCGGTCGTCGCCCTGCTGACCCACCCCGAGCAGCTGGCCGCGGTGCGCTCCGGCGCGATCGGCTGGGACGCGGTGGTGGACGAGACGCTGCGCGCGCACCCGTCGGTCTCGGCGCTGCCGCTGCGCTTCGCCGCCGAGGACCTGCGCGTCGGCGAGGTCACGATCCCGGCCGGCGACGCGATCATCACGACGTTCGGCGCGGCGGGCCTGGACCCCGCGCACTACGGCCCGGACGCGGACCGCTTCGACGCGGCCCGCGGGGCCGACGACCACCTCGCGTTCGGCATCGGCGTACACCGCTGCGTCGGGGCGCCGCTGGCCCGGATGGAAGCCCTGACCGCGCTGCCGGCGCTGTTCGACCGCTTCCCGGAACTGTCCCTGGCCGTCAAGCCGGACGAACTGCGTCAGGTGCCGTCGTTCATCGCCCACGGCTGGCAGGAGATCCCGGTCCGGCTGCACGGGTGAGGGGTCCGGTACGCCGGTGACCGGTGAGGGTGCACGGGGGACCGGTGGCGGTGCGACCGGTCCCCCGTTCCGGTCGCACCCCACGGAACGCCGAACCTACGTCTGACGCGGCGCCGGGGGTACCGCACCGCTGCCCGCCACACCGCCCGGAGGGCTCACCCGTGCACAGGTGAGTCCGGTTGTTCCCGGTTCGCCCGGCCGAGGGCCGGTACGGCGACGGCACCGGTGGCCAGATGGGCGAGCACGACCTCGTACAGGTCGGTGCCCGCGGTGAGCAGGTGCCGCTCCAGGACCGGTTCGGCGGCGCGGACGTGCTCGCGGACGGTCTGGGCGTGCAATCCGCGCTCCTGCGCGGCGCGTTCGGCGTTCGCCCCGGCGGAGATCCAGGCTCGCAGGGTGCCCCGCAGGTCGCGGCCGTCGGCGTCCAGGCGGCCGAGGAGGTTCGCGGCCCAGGCGCGGAGGGTGCCCTGGCCGAGGAGGTCGTCCAGCCGGACCGGGTCCGGCCCGCCGGGGACCACCCCGGAGGCACCGTGCGGGCTGTCCGGGGCGGTCACTCCGGGGTCGTACGGGCCGTGCGTGGCCTCGGTGTTGAGGGCGAGGTGGGAGGCGGCGCGGGCGGCCAGGTCGGAGAAGCGCGTGCCGAGCAGCGTCTCGACGCGGTCCATGCGGGCGCGGACGGTGTTGCGGCTGACCCCGAGGACCTTCGCCGCGTTCACCGCGGTGAACTCCAGTCCCAGCCGGGTGGTGGCCAGCAGTTCGGCACGGGTGTGGTGGGGCAGCGTGTCCAGCGGGCGCAGCAGGCCGGCGGACCAGGCGCGCAGGGCGGCGGGGTCCAGCAGTCGTTCGGGGTGGGTGCGCTCGGCGTAGACGGCGGCGCGGTCCGGGCGGAAGCGGGCGACGGCCAGGGCGCTGACGGCCTGTCCGTAGGCGGAGGCGGTCCGGGCGAGGCTCTGGCGGAGGCTGCCGCCCAGGTAGGTGCCCGGCCGGCCGTCGACCAGTCCGCCCAGCCGCTCCCCCACCACGGACGCGGGACCGAGGACGATCACATGGCCGTCCATCGCGGGACAGCGCACGACGAGGGCCTGGCCGTCGGTGAGGTCCTGGCACTCGTCGGCGATCCGGTCGCGGTCGGCGGGGGCGCCCTCGACGACGTAGACGCGCGCGCTGTTCGCCTCCAGCAGGCCCGGCCACAGACCGGCGGCGACCCGGCGGGCGGAGACGGTGTCCTCGACCATGAGCAGTTGCAGGATCGCCAGCCGCAGATCGGCGGCGGCCCGCCGCAGTTGCCGTCCGGCCGCCGTCAGTTCCGCTTCCCTGAGCAGGAGTTCGAGGACGCCCGCGGTGTGGGTGACGATATCCGCGGCGCGCCGGTCGAAGGGGGCGGTCCGGCCGACGGCGAGCACCGCTCCCGGTTCGGGGTGGCGAAGGCCGACCATGCGGACGTGACGGGTGCCGTCGTCCAGGGCGGCGGCGGAGATCCTGCCGGTGACGACGTCCGCGACGACGGCTTCGTCCAGCGGCAGGTCTTCTCCGGCGAGGAGGCCGCCGTGCGCGTCCTGGAGGCGGACGGTCGCCCCGACGGTCCGCGCGAGCCAGGCGACGACCCTGCGCGGGTCCCGGGCGGCCGGGCGCAGCAGGTCGAGCAGCTGTGCCGCCCAGGCCTCGTCCCGGGGCTGCGCGTCCGGGGGCTGCTGGTGCGTCCCCTCCTGGGCTCTGCCGGTCACCCCGCCTCTCCTCGTCCTCACGGCCTCTCCTGCGGATCAGGCCTGGTCCGAATGACAGATCCTAGCGCTGACCTCGGCGTACACGTCCGGACGTCCCCCCGGCAACCGGCCCCCGGTCGCCCGACGGCCGGCGGACATGGCTCCGCCGGCGGCCCGGGGGGGGTGGGCCGCCGGCGGCTGTGCCAGGCCCGGGGCGGGGGGATGCTCCGGGCGGCTCAGGAGTCGGATGCCCCCGATTCCGGGAAGTACGCACAGAATTTTCTGCGCACAGGAATCCCAAGGCGGTCCGCGAGCGTGCCCCCGACTCTGGCGTGGATGCGCCCGGCGCACCCGGTACGGCATAAGCTCGGTGAATGGCGAAGTACTTCGACGTGCACCCCGAGAACCCGCAGCCGCGCAGCATCGCGCAGGTCGCCGACGCGGTGCGGGAGGGGGCGCTCATCGCATACCCGACCGACTCCTGTTACGCGCTGGGCTGCAAGCTGGGCAGCAAGGACGGCATGGACCGGATCCGCTCGATCCGCCGGCTCGACGACCGGCACCACTTCACGCTGATGTGCCGGGACTTCGCCCAGCTCGGCCAGTTCGTGCGGGTCGACAACGACGTGTTCCGGGCCGTGAAGGCGTCGACCCCCGGCAGTTACACCTTCATCCTCCCGGCCACCCGCGAGGTGCCGCGCAAACTGCTGCACCCGAAGAAGAAGACCGTGGGCGTACGGATCCCCGACCACGTCGTCACCCAGGCGCTGCTGGCCGAGCTGGGCGAGCCGCTGCTGTCCAGCACGCTGCTGCTGCCGGACGAGGAGGAGCCGATGACCCAGGGCTGGGAGATCAAGGACCTGCTCGACCACATGGTCGACGCGGTGGTGGACTCCGGGGACTGCGGGACCGAGCCCACCACGGTCGTGGACTTCTCCGGGGGCGAGGCCGAGATCGTCCGGCACGGCGCGGGAGACACCGCCCGGTTCGAATGAGGTGTGCCGGGGCCTCCTGGTCCAGGGCCTCTCGCCGGGATCTTGCGTGGCAGCATGGGGCGTACCCGTGGCACCGGGGCGGGTTCCCGTCCCGTGCCGCCGACCGTCCGAGGAGGCTCCCCGCCCATGACCGCCGTACAGGGCACGACCGTCGAGATTCCCACCGGGGACGGCACCGCCGACGCCTACCTGGCCCGCCCCGCCGACGGGAAGCCGCGTCCGGGCGTGCTGCTCTACCAGGACGCCTACGGACTACGGCCGCACCTGCGGGCGATGGCCGACCGGCTGGCCGGCGCCGGCTACACCGTCCTGGTGCCGAACGTCTTCTACCGCAAGGGCCGGGCTCCCGTCGTGGACCTCCCGGAGTTCATCGACCCGTCGGCCGACCCGACCATCTGGCAGCGGCTCAGCCCGCTGCTGCGGACGCTGACTCCGGAACGGACCGCGCGGGACGCCGACGCGTACCTGGGGTGGCTGGCCGACAGCCCGCTCGTCGCCGACGGGCCGGTGGCGCTGACCGGCTACTGCATGGGCGCCCGGCTCGCCCTGCGGACGGCGGCCACGCACCCCGGCCGGGTGGCGGCCGCGGCGGGCTTCCACGGCGGGCGGCTCGCGACCGACGACCCGGACAGCCCGCACCTCGGTGCCGAACACATCACCGCCGAGCTGTACTTCGGCCACGCCGACCGGGACGCCTCCCTGCCCGAGGAGCAGATGCGGCGTCTGGAGGACGCCCTGACCGCCGCCGGGGTGCGGCACACCTGCGAGGTCTATCCGGACGCGCCCCACGGCTACACCCAGGCCGACACGAACGCGTACCAGCGGGAGGGCGACGAGCGCCACTGGGCGGCGCTGCTCGACCTGTTGAAGCGCACCTTCTGACTGCTGAAGCGCACGTTCTGACCCGTTTTCCCGGCGTCCGCCGGTGCGGACGCCGTACGGATCCGGCCGAACTCATTGACATGAACGTGCCCCGACCACGACTCTGAGAGCGCTCTCAACAACAGGTACGGACCAATATCCGTACCACCCCGACCCCACACGGAGGTGGAGAGTGCTCAAGAGACTGATACGTCCCGCGCTGCCCGTCGCCGCAGCAGCGGCCCTGGTCGGCGCGCTGCTCACGCTGGGCACGCCGGACCGGGCCGGCGCCGCCGTCCCGGACACCATTCCGCTGAAGATCACCAACAACTCGGGCCGCTCCGACCCGGTGTACGTCTACGACCTCGGCACCCAGCTGTCGTCGGGCCGGCAGGGCTGGGCGGACGCGAGCGGCGGCTTCCACGCCTGGCCGGCCGGCGGCAACCCGCCGACGCCCGCACCGGACGCGGCGATCACCGGCCCGGCCGCCGGGCAGTCGAAGACGATCCGCATCCCGAAGTTCTCGGGCCGGATCTACTTCTCCTACGGCCAGAAGCTGGTGTTCAAGCTGACCACGGGCGGTCTGGTGCAGCCCGCTGTGCAGAACCCCAGCGACCCCAACCGGAACATCCTGTTCAACTGGTCGGAGTACACGCTGAACGACTCCGGGCTGTTCATCAACAGCACCCAGGTGGACATGTTCTCGGCGCCGTACGCGGTCGGGGTGCAGCGCGCCGACGGCGGCGTGAGCAGCACCGGACATCTCAAGTCCGGCGGCTACACCGGGTTCTTCAACGCGCTGCGCGGCCGGCCGGGCGGCTGGGCCGGTCTGATCCAGACCCGTTCCGACGGCACCGTCCTGCGCGCACTGTCCCCGCTGTACGGCGTCGAGACCGGGGCCCTGCCGGCGTCCGTGATGGACGACTACGTCAACCGGGTCTGGCAGAAGTACGCGACGTCGACGCTCACCGTCACGCCGTTCGCCGACCGGCCGGGCACCAAGTACTACGGCCGGGTCGCGGGGAACGTCATGAACTTCACCGACTCCTCCGGCGCGGTCGTGACCAGCTTCCAGAAGCCGGACGCGGACAGCGTCTTCGGCTGCCACAAGCTGCTGGACGCGCCGAACGACGCGGTGCGCGGGCCCATCTCCCGCACGCTGTGCGCCGGCTTCAACCGGTCGACGCTGCTGGTGAATCCGAACCAGCCGGACAGCTCGTCGGCGAACTTCTACCAGGACGCCGTGACGAACCAGTACGCGCGCGCGGTCCACGCGCAGATGGCCGACGGCAACGCCTACGCGTTCGCCTTCGACGACGTCGGCCACCACGAGTCGCTCGTCCACGACGGCAGCCCGCAGCAGGCGTACCTCACGCTGGATCCGCTGAGCTGACGACATGCGAGGTCCCGCGCGCGGACGGCTTCCGCGTGCGGGACCTCGTGTGTGTCAGGGTTCGGCGTGCGCCGGGGACCGGCGTGCGCCGGGTGTCAGCTGATCGCCAGGGCGGTGTCGTCCACGACGAAGCTGGTCTGGAGCGAGACGTCCTCGACGCCGTTGAACTTCAGCGTCACCGTCTGGCCCGCCAGCGAGGACAGGTCGAAGGACTTCTGGCTGTAGCCCGAGGCGGCGTTCAGGTTCGAGTACGTCGCCAGGGTCTTCGAACCCGCGGTCACCGTCAGCTTGTCGTACGCCGTGCTCGTGGTGTTCTCGGAGCTGTCGATGTGCAGGTAGAAGGTGAGCTTGGCCGTGCAGCCGGCCGGGATGGTCACCGACTGGGACAGGCTGTCGGTGTGCGAGCGGCCGTAGCCGTCCAGCCAGGCCTTGTACGACCCGCTGTGCGCGGCCTCACCGGAGTCGGTGGTGATGACCCCGCTCGTCGCCGTCCAGCCGGTGCTGCCCGACTCGAAGCCCGGGTTCTTCAGCAGCTGGGCCGAGGAGCAGCCGCCGCCGACCGGGTTGACCGTCCAGCTGAAGTTGGCCGTGCCGGTCTTCCCGGCCGAGTCGGTCACCGTGACGGTGGTGCTGGAGCTGCCCGCGGTGGTGGGCGTGCCGGAGATCAGACCGGTCGAGCTGTTGATCGACAGCCCGGCGGGCAGACCGGAGGCGCTGTAGCTCAGCGCACCGCTGTTGGTGCTGGAGGCGTTGATCTGCAGGCTCACCGCCGTGCCGACGGTCGAGGTCTGGCTGCCCGGGTTGGTGACCGTCACACCGCTGCTGGGCGGGTTGATGTGACTGCCCACGTTGATGCCGGCGAAGGCGTTGCCCACCCCGGCGTACTCGGTGGAGTTCTGGCCGTAGAGCGCGGCCGCGGCCTGGAGGGCGGCGTTGCGGGCGGCGGCGTAGTCGGTGCTGGACGTCATGTACGACGTCAGCGCCTTGTACCAGATCTGCAGCGCCTTGTCCCGGCCGATGCCGGTGACGGCGACGCCGTCGGAGGTCGGGCTGTTGTAGGTGACGCCGTTGATCACCTTGGTGCCGCTGCCCTCGGACAGCAGGTAGAACATGTGGTTGGCGGGGCCCGAGGAGTAGTGCACGTCCAGTCCGCCGACGCCGGAGTACCAGCTGTCGGCGGAGCCGCCGTCCTTGCTGGGCTTGTCCATGTAGCGCAGCGGGGTGCCGTCCCCGTTGATGTTGATCTTCTCGCCGATGAGGTAGTCACCGGGGTCGGAGGAGTTGTTGGCGTAGAACTCCACGCCGGTGCCGAAGATGTCGGAGGTGGCCTCGTTCAGGCCGCCCGACTCGCCGGTGTACTCCAGGCCGGCCGTGTTGGAGGTGACGCCGTGGCTCATCTCGTGGCCGGCGACGTCGAGCGCGGTCAGCGGGTCGTTGTTCCCGGAGCCGTCGCCGTAGGTCATGCAGAAGCAGCTGTCGTCCCAGAACGCGTTCACGTACGAGTTGCCGTAGTGCACGCGGGAGTAGGCGCCGACACCGTCGTTCTTGATGCCGCTGCGGCCGAACGTGTTCTTGTAGAAGTCCCAGGTCTCCTGGGCCCCGTAGTGCGCGTCGGCGCCCGCGGTGGCGGCGTTGGAGTTGGTGCCGTCGCCCCAGGTGTCGTTCGACTGCGAGAACAGCGAACCGGTGCCGGACGAACCGTGGTTGAGGTTGTACGTCTTGTGGCCGCCGCGCTGGTTGTCGGTCAGCGTGTACGTCGAGCCCGACTGGGCCGTCGTCAGGGACACCTGGCCGCTGTAGCGGGTGTTGCCGACGCCGGTCTCGATCGCCTGGTACCGGTACAGCTCCTTGCCGGTGGTGGCGTCGGTGATGACGTGCAGCCTGCTGGGCGTGCCGTCGTCCTGGAAGCCGCCGATCACGGTCTCCCAGGCCAGCTTCGGGGTGCCGTGGCCGGCCCAGATCACCTTGCGCGCGCTGTCGGCGCTCGCCTTGGACCCCGCGAGTGACTTGGCCGTCTTCAGCGCCTTGCTCTCGGCGGCGGACTTCGCGACGGTCGCGGTGGTCGAGGCGACCTGGATCCGGTGCTTGTTGTTGTACGTCGCGCTCACCGTGCCCGCGGCCAGGGAGGCGGGCGGGGTGTGCACGACGAGGTCGCCGCCGAGGACGGGCAGGCCGTCGTAGGTCCGCTCGTAACGGGTGTGCAGGGTGCCGTCGTTGTCCTTGACGACGTCCTTGACGACCAGCTTCTCCTTCGCGCCCAGCCCGAGGGTGCGGGCGGTCGCGGCGGTCTTGTCCTGGGCACTCTTCATGAGCGCCTGGTGCTGCGCCGGGGAGAGCTTGGCCTCCGTCGCACCGCTGTGCAGGGAGCCGGCCTGGGGAGCGGCCGGCTTGGCGGCGGCCGGGACCGCCTGCACGCCGATGGCGAGGAACGCCGCGGTGGAGAGCAGGGCGGCTCCTACCGTGGCCGGCTTGTGGGAAAGGCGTCTGTGGGGAAGGCGTCTCACTCGAATTCCTCCTGCTGCGGCCGCGGGTCAGCGGCCGGTGACAGACCGGGCAGACGGGTGTGCTGCCCGGGCGGAGCTGAGCTGTACGGGACCGTGATCCGTGAACACAACGTGGAGGATCAGCGAAGGGAGAATGACAGAATTGAACAGTCCATGCCACATAGAGTGACGTCAATCGAGGGTTTTCCCTATGGCGCGATAGGGACTGGTGCGACACACGAGCCGCCTCTCCGCCGGGCCCACGCGTTTTCCCGGCGCCCTGGAGGGCACGGCATGACGGGCCGTCAGCCGATGGGCAGTCGCGCGTACCCGCCCATCGCCCCTTGATCCGCTCGTTGTTACCGTTCACCGCGTGTCTGAATCCTCACGCGATACCGCGCAGGGCGCCGGCTGGGGGCCCGCCGAACCCGGTGTCTACCGGCAGTTGATGCCGGACCACGTCGAGAAGTTGTCGTGGCTGAATCCGCGGACCCTGTGGGCCGCGCGGAACGGGGTGCTGGCGTCCTGGTTCGGGGACCCCACCGGTCGTACCCGCGGTCGCTGGGTGGCCCGACGGGTCGCGGCCGGGGCCGGCGGCGACAAGGTGGTCCGGCGCGACGTGCCGGAACGGTTCTCCTTCATGGTGATCGGGGACACCGGGGAGGGCGACGCCTCGCAGTACGCCGTCGTCCCCGGGTTCCTGAGGGCCGGTGCGGGCACGGAGTTCGCGGTCATCGCCAGCGACGTGATCTATCCCGTCGGGGCCACCGACGACTACGGCACCAAGTTCTTCCGGCCGTACCAGGATTATCCCGCGCCGATATACGCGATACCGGGCAACCACGACTGGTACGAGGACCTGGGCGCGTTCATGCGGGTCTTCTGCGGCGAGACCGCCTCCGCCCTCGACGCCGAGTCCCGGCCACGGGCGCTGACCCGGGCGTGGTGGCGCACGCTGCTCTGGCACCGGCCGCGCCCCGCTGACGAGGAACTCCTCGCCACCGCACGGGAGTTGCGGGCAGCGCCGGGCCAGCTGGCGTTGCAGCCGGGGCCGTACTGGGCCCTCGACGCCGGACCCGTCCGGATCGTCGGCATCGACACCGGGCTGCTGGGCACGATCGACGCCGAGCAGGGCGCCTGGCTGCGCGAGGCGTCACGCGGGCCGAAGCCGAAGATCCTCGTCACCGGCTCCCCGCTGTACGTGGACGGCGAGCACCACCCCTGCGCCATCGAGGGCGGCGGCACCGTCGACGAGATCGTCCGCGACCCGGACCACCACTACGTGGCCGCGATCGGCGGGGACATCCACAACTACCAGCGCTATCCCGTCGACGTGGACGGCCGCACCGTGCAGTACGTGGTCGCGGGCGGCGGCGGGGCGTTCATGCACGCCACGCACACGATCCCCCGCGTCTCGGTGGGAGGCGTCACCGAACCCGACTTCCGCTGCTACCCGTTGCGCGGGGACTCGCTGGCCTTCTACAGCCGGCTGTACGGCCACCGGCTCCGGCTGCGCCGCTTCTTCACCCTCACCGAGGCCGAGGCGACGGCCGTCGTCGCCGAGCGGCTCGGGACCGAGCCCGGCCGGGCGCCGGGACCCGACGTCCGCGTCACCCGGCGCACCCGGCTGGTGGCGACCCTGCTGGGGGCCGGGGGCCGGCCGGACCGCACCTCACGGGTCCGGCTGCCCGTGCGCAAGATCTACACCCGGCTGTTCTCCCCCGGCTCGGCCACCTACAGCCCGCCGTTCTTCAAGTGCTTCCTGCGCCTGGACGTCAGCCCGGAGGCGGTGCGGCTGCGCTGCTTCGCCGCGACCGGCAACCGGGCCCAGGAACTCGACCCGCCCGTCGAGGACGAGGTCGTCATTCCGCTGGACTGAACGCCCCCGGGCCCGCTTCCCCGGCCGCCGGGGCGCCATGCCGTCACCAGCGGCCCGGCTCCGTGCCCGTCAGCGCCTTGGACGGGCTGCCGTCCACGCCGACCGGGACGTCACCGGCCAGCATCACCCGGTGCATGATCCGGCGGAAGTCCAGGTGGGCGTTGTCGGCGGGGGCCAGGTGGATGGTGGCCCTGTTGTCCCAGAAAGCGACGCTGCCGGGCTCCCAGCGGAAGCGGACCGTGTACTCGGGCCGGACCGCCTGCTCCAGCAGCATCTCCAGCAGGGCCGCGCTCTCGGCGCGGGAGACGCCGGTGATCTGCTCGACGTAGTAGCCGTTGACGTACAGCACCCGTTCGCCCGTCTCCGGGTGCACCCGGACCAGCGGGTGCACCGAGGCGACCTGGTGGTCGAGCAGGTGGCGGACGTAGGCGTCGTCGCCGGTCCGGGGCTGGTAGCCGACGCCGAGCCGGTGTTCGGCGCGCAGCCCGTCGACGAAGGCTCGGACCGGCGCCGACAGGCCCGCATAGGCGGCGGCCAGGTTGGCCCAGGTGGTGTCGCCGCCGTAGGGCGGGACCGTCTCGGCGCGCAGGACGGTGGCGGCCGGCGGGTCGATCCGGGCGCCGTGGTCGCAGTGCCAGCCGCGCAGCAGGGTGTGCCGCCGGCGGCGCAGCCATTCCTCGTGCTCCATGCCGAACCGCCCGCCCAGCTCCAGCCGGTCGGCGGTCGTCTCGACCTCGGGGAAGCCGGCGGGGGAGGCGCTGCCGCGCCGCCCGAGGACGACCGGCTCGCCGAAGCGGCGGGCGAAGGCGATGTGCCCGGCGTGGTCCAGCTCCTGCCCCCGGAAGAAGACGACCTTCCAGCGCAGCACCGCCGCCCTGATGACGGAGACGGTCGCGTCGTCGAGCGGACGGGCCAGGTCGACACCGGCGATCTCGGCACCGATGTGCCCCGCCACGGGCCGCACCTCGACGTCCTCCGCTCCCTCCGCTCCCTCGGCGTTTGCGACAGCCATGTCCGCTCCCCTGCTCGTCCTCGGGATTCCCGCTCCGTGGAGATCGTGTCACCGTACCGGCGGTCCGGTTGGTCGCCGCCGGGTTCGTCCGTGACGCTGGAGGGACGGCACAGCCGACGGACAGCCGACGGAGGGTCCCATCGTGATCAGCATTCCGGCGCACACGCTCAACGACGGTACGACGGTCCCGGCGGTCGGCCTCGGCACCTGGCCGATGGACGACACGCTGGCCGAGACGGCCGTACGCACCGCGCTCGACCTCGGCTACCGGCTGGTGGACACCGCCGCGAACTACGGCAACGAGACCGGGGTCGGCCGGGGCGTCGCGGGCAGCGACGTGCCGCGCGAGGACGTCACGGTGACGACGAAGCTGCCGGGCCGGCACCACGGCTACGAGGAGACCCTCGCCTCCTTCGAGGAGTCGCGGCGGCGCCTCGGCCTGGAGTACGTCGACCTGTATCTGATCCACTGGCCCCTCCCCCGGCTCGGCCGGTACGCCGACTCGTGGCGAGCGATGATCAAGCTGCGGGAAGAGGGTCTGGTCCGCTCGATCGGCGTCTCGAACTTCACCCCGGAGCACATCGGCCGGCTGGAGGAGGAGACGGGTGTCCTGCCGTCGGTGAACCAGGTCGAGATGCATCCGCTGTTCCCGCAGGAGGAGCTGCGCGCCTTCCACGCCGCCAAGGGCATCCGCACCGAGAGCTGGAGTCCCCTGGGCCGCGGCAGCCATCTGCTGGACGACCCCGCGCTCGCGGGGATCGCGCAAGCGCACGGGGTGACGCCCGCACAGGTGCTGCTGCGCTGGCACGTCCAGCTGGGCGCGCTGCCCGTACCGAAGTCCGCCGACCACGACCGTCAGCGCGCCAACCTGGACGTCTTCGGCTTCCCCCTGGACGACGAGCAGATGGCGGCCCTCGGCCGGCACGCCCCGCGCCGGCTGGGCGGTGATCCCGAGACGCACGAGGAGTTCTGAACCCGGCCGTGCCATTCGGGTACCCGGGGCCGTGCGGCGGGCGGACGGGCCGTGCGCCGGACGGAAGGAGACGCAGGTGGCGGCGGAGGACCGGCTGCGGACGTACCGCGGCAAACGAGACTTCGAGCGGACCCGGGAGCCGTCCGGCAAGGCGGCCGGCGGGGAAGGCGGACAGCCCCGGTTCGTGGTGCAGATCCATGACGCGCGCCGGATGCACTTCGACTTCCGGCTCCAGGTCGACGACGTCCTGAAGTCCTGGTCGGTGCCCAAGGGCCCGTCCTCGGACCCCGGGGACAAGCGGCTCGCGGTCCCCACCGAGGACCATCCCCTGGAGTACGAGGACTTCGAGGGCGTGATCCCGAAGGGCGAGTACGGCGGCGGGACCGTCATCGTGTGGGACAACGGCACGTACGAGCCGCTGAGCCATGACCGCAGGGGCCGCCCGGTGGACTTCGCGGAGTCCCTCGACCGCGGGCACGCGAGCTTCCGGCTGCACGGCACCAAGCTGCGCGGCGAGTACGCCCTCACCCGGTTCCGCAGCGGTCAGGACGAGGAGGAGGCCTGGCTGCTGGTGCGCAAGGGACCGGCCCGGTCCGAGGCCCACGGCACTCCCGACCCCCGGCGGGCCCGCTCCGTACGCACCGGGCGCACCCTCGCGCAGGTCGCCGCCGGGGAGGAGTGAGCGGCGGTGTCCGGCGGCGGGAAGCGGGATGTCAGGCCTCGGGGAGCGGCTGTTCGGCCCAGATCGTCTTGCCGGCACCCGTCTGCCGGCTGCCCCAGCGCTGGGTGAGCTGGGCGACGAGCAGGAGGCCGCGCCCGCCCTCGTCGTAGACGTGGGCCCGGCGCAGATGGGGCGAGGTGGCGCTGCCGTCGGAGACCTCGCAGGTGAGGGCGCGGTCGCGGATCAGGCGCAGCTTGATGGGCGGTTCGCCGTAGCGGATGGCGTTGGTGACGAGTTCGCTGACGACGAGTTCGGTGATGAAGGCGGCCTCGTCGAGCCCCCACTCGGCCAGCCGCTCCGTGGCGGCCTGCCGGAACGCGGCGACCTGGGCGGGGTCGGCCGGCACGTCCCAGGTGGCGACACGGTCCTCGCCGAGCGCTCGCGTGCGGACCAGGAGCAGCGCCACGTCGTCGCTCGGCTGGTCGGGCAGGACGGCCTTGAGCACGCCGTCGCTGAGCGCTTCCAGGGAGTCGGCGGGCGCGCCCAGGGCGCGGCGGAGTTCGGCGGTCGCGCTGTCGCCCTCGCCGTCCCGTTCTCGGTCCGCGAGCAGCCCGTCGGTGTAGAGGGCGACGACGGAGCCCTCGGGGAGTTCCAGTTCGGTCGCCTCGAAGGGCAGTCCGCCGACGCCGAGGGGCGGCCCGGCGGTCATGGGGACGAACTCGGCGGTGCCGCCGGGCAGGACGAGCGCCGGGGCCGGGTGGCCGGCTGCGGCCAGGGAGAGCCGGCGCGAGACGGGGTCGTAGACGGCGTACAGGCAGGTCGCGCCGAGTTCGGCGACCTCCTCGCCGGTGTCGTCGGAGCCCAGGTGGGTGACGAGGTCGTCGAGGTGGGTCAGAAGTTCGTCGGGGGCGAGGTCCACGTCCGCGAGGGTCCGTACGGCGGTGCGCAGCCGGCCCATGGTGGCGGAGGACTGGATGCCGTGGCCGACGACGTCCCCGACGACCAGGGCGACCCGGCTGCCGGAGAGGGGGACGACGTCGAACCAGTCACCGCCGATCCCGGCGACGGACCCGCACGGCAGGTACCGGTGGGCGACGTCGACCGCGACCTGGCCGGGCAGCCGGCCCCGGGGCAGGAGGCTGTGCTGGAGAGCGAGAGCGGTGCCACGTTCGCGGGCGAAGCGGCGGGCGTTGTCGATGCAGACGGCGGCGCGGCTGGCGAGCTCCTCGGCGAAGACGGTGTCGTCGGGGCCGTAGTCGTCGGGGTGGGTGTCGCGGATGCCCACGACGACGCCGAGCCGGGTGCCACGGGCCCGCAAGGGGACGGAGATCATGGAGTGGGTGCCGTGGCGGAGCTGCCGGGTCTCGGGCGAGCGGGCGTCGCGTTCGCTCATCCAGCGGATGAAGTCCGGCTCTCCGGCGTGGCTGACCACGGCCCGGCCCTCGCGCAGCGCGCGGGCCGGCGCCGAGTCGGCGGGGTAGGAGTCGACGGCGCCGAGCTGGACGGCGGCCTCGGGGGCGCCCTCGACGGCGGAGCCGTGGGCGACGCGGCGCAGGTCCACGGCGTCGTCGGGCGCCGCGGGCCGCTCCTCGGCGCCGAGGACCCAGTCGAGCAGGTCGACGCTCGCGAAGTCGGCGTAGTGCGGCACGAGGAGTTCGACGAGTTCCTCGGCGGTGCGGACGACATCCAGGGTGGTGCCGATAGCGGTCGCGGCCTCATTGAGCAGGGCGAGCCGGCGGCGCGCCCAGTACTGCTCGCTGCTGTCGAACGCGGCGAGCGCCACCGCGGTGAGCTCGCCCGAGCCGTCCCGGAGCGGCCACATCTCCATGCTCCAGGCGTGTTCCCGGTTGCGGACGGGGGCGCTGCTGAAGCTCTCGTAGCGGACGGGCCGGCCGGTGTCGACGACCCGGCGGAGGTGGTCCACGAAGCCCTGGCTGTGCTCGGCGCCCGCCGCGGTGCCGGGGAGGAACCGCCCGATCAGGTCGTCCTCGCGGACACCCATCGCGCGGCAGGCGACGCCGTTGAGGCGCAGGTAGCGCTGGCGCAGGTCGAAGACCGACATGGACATGGACGCCTGCTGGAAGGCCTCGGCGGCCAGGCCGTCGCCGGGTGGGCCGGCCGGGACGGCGGGGCCGGGCGGCTGGGCGGTGACGGCGTATCCGCTCGGTTCGCCGTCGGGGCCGAGGACGGGGCAGGCGGTCAGGGTCAGCTCGATCCGGTGGCCGTCGCGATGACGCAGGGCGACGGTTCCGGTGCGGACGGCAAGGGGACGGGCGGCGAGGGTGCCTGCGAGGAGGTCCGCGACTAGGGTGCCGGGGGAAACGTCCGCGGCGAGGAGGCCGGCCGCCGCCCGGCCGACGACCTCCTCGGCCGGGTGGCCGGTGAGCAGCCGGGCGCCGTCGCTCCACCCGGTCACCCTGCCCAGGGCATCGATGATCGCCACGGCGGCGACGTGGTCCATATGCCCCAGGATGATCCCATCGGTGCGGCGCATCAGGCCTGGGCGCCGGGCGGCTCAGCCCTGCCGGGCCCGCACGGCCGCCAGGGCCCGGTCGGCGTGGGTGTTCATGCGCAGTTCGCTGCGGACGACCTCCAGCACGGTGCCGTCCCGGTCGATCACGAACGTGACCCGCTTGGTGGGCGCGAGCGAGAAGCCCCGCCTGACGCCGAACCGTTCGCGGATCGCCCCGTCGGCGTCGGAGAGGAGGGGCATGCCGAGGGTGTGCCGCCCGGCGAACTCCTGCTGCCGTTCGACGCTGTCACCGCTGATTCCGACCGGCCGGGCGCCGACGGCGGCGAACTCGGCGGCGAGGTCGCGGAAGTGGCAGGCCTCGGCGGTGCAGCCGGGGGTCAGCGCGGCGGGGTAGAAGAACAGCACCACGGGCCCGTCGGCCAGCAGCTCGGTGAGGTGCCGTACGGTGCCCGCCTCGTCCGGCAGCGCGAAGTCCTCGATCGTGTCGCCGACCTCGATGTATCCCGTCACGACTGTCCCTCCCCGCTCCGGGCGATGCCGCGCGCCCAGAGCACCAGCGGCACCTGGAGGGGCAGCCGGGCGAGCGCCGCGGTCCGCCGGCGGGCGGGGCCGCGGCGCGAGTCGACGGCCATCTGCACGTTGGCCGGGAACACCCCGACGAAGAAGGCGGCGGCGGCCCGTGCCGCCGCCGTCCGGGTGCGGGGCGCGGCCACGCCGGCCGCCAGGGCGAGTTCCACGGCGCCGCTGCCGTAGGTCCAGGCGCGGGGCGAGCCGGGCAGCCGCGTCGGGACGATGGCGTCGAACTGGCGCGGTGCGGCGAAGTGGGCGACCCCGGCCACGGCCAGCAGGCCGGCGAGCAGCAGGGGTGAGCGTTCGGACCGGGGCACGGTTCCTCCTTGGGTGACCTGCCGCCGGATATTACTCGACAGTAGGCGGCGGGTGTCAGCCCCTGAGGCCGGACCCGTTCAGGGGAACCCGCGCCCCGGTGCGCGTGACGGCGGCGGAAGCGGTCGACATCTTCAGCCGTGACCGCCCTGACCCCGCCGCTGCCCGTCATCCCGCCCATGCTCGCCACCCCCGGCGCGCTGCCGCCCGCGGCGCAGGACGCGCGGTGGGCGTACGAGACGAAGCAGGACGGACAGCGGGTGATGGTCTATCTGCCCGGGGACGGCAGCGTGCGGCTGCGGGCCCGCTCGGGCGAGGACATCACCGGCGCCTATCCCGAACTCCGCCCGCTCGGCACCGCCCTGGGCCGCACCCCGGCCATCCTGGACGGCGAGGTGCTGGCGCTGGACGAACGGGGGCGGGCGGACTTCCAGTTGCTGCAGAGCCGCATGGGCCTCGCGCACGCCCCGGCGCGGGCCGCCCGCCGGGCCGCCCAGGTGCCGGTCCACCTGGTGCTCTTCGACCTGCCGTACCTGGAGGAGCCGCTGACCGGGCTGCCGTACACCCGGCGGCGGGCCCGGCTGACGGAGCTGGGTCTGGCCGGGGCCCACTGGTCGACGCCGGGGGCCGTGACGGGGCACGGCGCCGAGGCGCTGCGGGCCACCCGTGAGCACGGTCTGGAGGGGCTGGTGTGCAAACGGCTGGACTCGGTGTACGAGCCCGGGGTCCGCTCCCGCGCCTGGATCAAGATCCGCAACATGCGCAGCGAGGACGTCGTCATCGGCGGCTGGCTGCCCGGCAAGGGCCGGCTGACCGGCCGGCCCGGCGCGGTGCTGGTGGGACAGCGCGCGGGCGGCCGGCTGCGCTACGTCGGCGGCGTGGGCACCGGGTGGAGCGAGGCGGAGCGGGCCGAACTGGCCGAACTGCTGCGGGCGGTGGCCACCGACCGGTGCCCCTTCGATCCCGTGCCGCGGATCGCGGACGCCCGCTGGGTGCGGCCGCGGCTGGTCGGTGAGGTCAGCTACAGCACTCGGACGCGGGCGGGGATGCTGCGCCAGCCGTCCTGGCTGCGGCTGCGCCCGGACCTCACGCCGGAGGAGTCGGCCGCCGACCTTCCGGAGGAGTCCGGCGGGACTCCCTGAACCGGGGAGCCGGACGTTCGCCGCGGCTTCGCGCGCGGGACATGCGCGAGTCTTGGCAGTGCGGGTCACGGGCGGCATGCTGAACTCCCTTGCCCCCCACCGCTGTTGGAGACCCCTCGTGTCGCCTCGTACGCCGCGTGTCCACTCCCGCAGATGGCTCGCCGGCCCGGCCGGTGCCGCCGTTCTCGTCATCGCCTTCCCCGGCGTCGCCTTCGCCGCCCCGCCCCCGGCACTGCCCGGCAACGCCGAGCCGGCCGAGGTGACGTACCAGCCCGCCTTCGACTACGACACCGACGGCTGCTACCCGACGCCCGCCATCGGTTCCGACGGCAGCATCAACCCCGGTCTGAAGCCGACCGGCGCTCTCAACGGCAACTGCCACGACGCCTCCGACCTGGACAACACCAACAGCTACTCGCGCTACAAGTGCAACAACGGCTGGTGCGGCTACCTGTACGGCCTGTACTTCGAGAAGGACCAGGCGCTGCCCGGCGTCAGCTGGTTCGGGCACCGCAACGACTGGGAGCACGTGGTGGTGTGGGTCCAGGACGGACAGGTCCGGTACGTCTCGACGTCCAACCACGGCTCGTTCACCGTGCACCCGGCCTCCGACGTCCGATTCGAGGGCACGCACGCCAAGGTCGTATACCACAAGGACGGCATCGGCACCCACTGCTTCCGGCTCGCGAACACCAACGACGAACCGCCGGAGAACGACAAGCACACCTGGCAGTACCCGCCGCTCATCGGCTGGAACGGCTATCCGACCGGCCTGCGCGACAAACTGAGCGCGTACGACTTCGGCAGCGCCCACTTCGGCCTGAAGGACGGGAACTTCGCCTCCCACCTGGCCTCGGCGAAACCGGCCGGCATCCCGTTCGACCCGAACGCCTGAGCCCGGCGCGCGATCCCCGGCGGCGGAATCCTGCTCCCCGGTGCCGGGCCGGCCGGTCCCGGTCCGGTTCGAGGTGGCCGAGGGTCTAGGGTGTGCCCCATGTCCGTGCCCGAACTGATCCGTATCGTCTCCCGTGACTCACCGATGGCCCTGGCCCAAGTGGAGCGGGTGCGCGCCGAGTTGGCCGTCCTGCACCCCGGGGTGCGCACCGAGGTCGTACCGGTGCGGACCACCGGGGACAAGTGGCTCGGGGACCTGTCCCTGGTCGAGGGCAAGGGGGCGTTCACCAAGGAGGTGGACGCCGCCCTGCTGGCCGACGAGGCGGATCTCGCGGTGCACTGCGTCAAGGACGTGCCCGCCGACCGGCCGCTGCCCGCCGGCACCGTGTTCGCCGCGTTCCTGAAGCGGGACGACATCCGGGACGCGCTGGTGCACCCGGGCGGCCTGACCCTCGACGAGCTGCCCGCGGGCACCCGGATCGGCACTTCCTCGGTCCGCCGGGTCGCCCAGCTCGCCGCCACCCACCCGGAGCTGGAGTGCGTGCCGTTCCGCGGCAACGCCAACCGCCGGCTGGCGAAGCTGGCCGCCGGGGAGGCCGACGCGCTGCTGCTGGCGGTGTCCGGTCTGGAGCGGATCGGCCGCGCGGACGTGATCAGCGAGGTGCTGTCGCCTGAGACGATGATGCCGCCGATCGGCGCGGGCATCCTGGCGCTGCAGTGCCGGCAGGACGACACGGCGCTGATCGACGCGGTCAGCGGGCTCGGTGATCCCCGTACGCACCGGGAGGCGACGGCCGAGCGCATGTTCCTGCATGTGCTGCAGGGCCACTGCAACAGCCCGATCGCCGGGTACGCCCGGGTGGACCGCGGCGGGGAACTCTCCCTGCGGGCCTGCGTGTTCACCCCCGACGGCAAGACCCGCCTGAACGCCCACGAATGGGCGGGCCGCCTCGACCCGGCCACGCTCGGCACCTCGGTGGCGGTGGCGCTGCTGCGTCAGGGCGCCCGGGAGATCATCGACGGCATCCCGCACTGACCGTGCACGGCGCCGGTACGCGGGTACGGGCGCGTCGGCGTCAGGCGGGGCCGGGTTCCGTCTGGTCCTTGAGGAAGGCGCTGACCTGGTGGGCCAGGCTGCCCGGGCCGCCGGTCACCGTCGCGGTCGCCGCGGTGCCCTCCAGGACGCCGATGCCGCCCGTCCACAGCCGGCGGTCGCTCCACTCGTCGTCGACCCGCAGCTGCACCTGGACGTCGACGTGGGTGAGGGCGGCCTCCGGAGCGGCGGCGTAGAGGACGGCGGTGGCCCGGCGCAGGGGGTAGACGTCGAAGCCCTCGATGAACTGGGAGTTGCGCCAGTCGATGAAGGCGCCCTCCCCGTCGGGGCCGACCCGGACGTCGGTCTGGCCGTCCTCAAGGTGGATGCCGAGGTGGCGCGCGCCGCGGTTCTCCACGGTGATCCGGACACTGAAGTACGTCAGGCCGGCGGCGGCGTCGTCACGTCCGCGGGGCGGCTCGGCGGCCTCCAGGCGGTGGACGCGGACGCGCAGACCGGCATGCTCGTCGTACTCGTGCCAGTCCCCGACCACGTTCGGCTCGTACACAGTGCCCCTCTCGACCTTCGAGAGCTGCTGTCTATCTGTGTGCTCAGCGCACTGTCAAATGAGCAGAATGCGCTGTGGCCAGGGGGTTCGCCCGCTTTGATCGCTGATCAAGCGCTGCCCAGGAAGAATCCGCCCCCGGCCGCCCGGGCCGGTGTGCGCCGCGTGCCGCACATCACGTCCGGGGCAAGATCAGCGGGCGAGCCGGCCGAGCAGGGACGAGGCCGCGGTGATGCCGAGGACGGCGGCCACCGCGAGGACGCCGAAGTCGCCGGTGAGGTGCGCGGGCGTGCCGATCAGCAGCCCGCGCAGCGCGTCGACCTCGTGGCTGAGCGGGTTGACCTTGCTGACGGCCTGGAGCCAGCCGGGCATCACCGAGACGGGGTAGAGGGCGTTGGATCCGAAGAACAGCGGCATGGTGATGGCTTGCCCGATGCCCATGAGCCGGTCCCGGCTGAGCACGATGCCGGCGATGGTCATCGACAGGCACGAGAAGAACACGGCGGCGAGCACGACGGCGGCGGCCACGCCGAGCAGGCGCAGCGGGTTCCAGGTGAGGGCGACGCCGAGCAGGGCGGCGATGACGATCACGACGATCGCCTGGATCAGCGACTTCACGCCGGCCGCGAACGCCTTTCCGGTGATCAGGGCCGAGCGCGGGGTCGGGGTGACGAGGAGCTTGTTGAGGATGCCCGCGTCCCGCTCCCAGATGATCTGGATGCCGTAGAAGATGGCGATGAACATCGCGGACTGGGCGATGATGCCGGGCGCCAGGTAGTCGAGGTAGGGGATGCCGCCGGTGGGGATCGCCCGGATCCGGGTGAAGGTCTGGCCGAAGATCAGCAGCCACAGGGCCGGCTGGATCGCGCGGGTGTACAGCTCGGTGCGGTCGTGGCGCAGTTTCTGCAGTTCGACGGCGCACAGTGCGGTGACCCGGGCGGGCAGCAGCCGCCAGCCCGCGCGGGGCGCCGGCGGGCGGAGCAGCAGCGCGGCTCCCTCAGCCGACACGGCGGGCGGTGCGGCGGGTGCTTCGGACATCGCGGAAGTCTCCTGACGTGTCGTCGAGGGCGCTGCCGGCGACGTCGCGGAAGACGTCCTCCAGCGTGGGCAGGTCCGTGCCGCCCCGCCGTTCGGCCAGGCCGCGGCACAGTTCGGCGGGGGTGCCGAGGGCGCGGACGCGGCCGAGGTGCATCAGGCCGACCCGGTCGCAGTACTGGTCGGCCTCGTCCATGTAGTGGGTGGTGACGAGGACGGTCATGCCGGTGGCGGCGCGGACGGCGTTGATGTGGTCCCAGACTCCGGTGCGGGCGATCGGGTCGAGGCCGATGGTGGGTTCGTCGAGGATGAGCAGGCGGGGGGCGCTGACCAGGGCCTGGGCGAGTTCGAGGCGGCGGACCATGCCGCCGGAGTAGGTGCCGGCGAGCCGGTCGGCGGCGTCGGCGAGGCCGACGGCGGCCAGGGCCTGCGCCACCCGTGCGGCGCGTTCCCGGCGCGGCACGTCGAAGACGCGGGCGAACAGGGTGACGTTCTCCCGGCCGGTGAGTCCGCTGTCGGCGGAGAGCTGCTGCGGGACGTAGCCGAGGAGCCGGCGCACGGCCATGCGGTCGCGGGCGGCGTCGTGGCCGAACACCGTGACCGTGCCGGCGGGGACCGGCAGGAGAGTGGTGAGGCAGCGGATCGCGGTGGTCTTGCCGGCGCCGTTGGGGCCGAGCAGACCGAACACCTCGCCCTCCCGGACGGTCAGGTCGAGTCCGTCGACCGCCAAGGTGGCGCCGAAGGAGTGGGTGAGCCCGGTGCAGGCGACGGCGTCGGTGGTGGTGACGGGGGTGGTGTCGACCGGGGGGTCGGCGCTCATGTGTCCTCGGCCTCCTCGTGCAGGGCGAGGGCCAGTCTGCGCAGCGCGGGGAGCGCCGCCCGCAGGGCCTCGCGGTCGGTGTCGTCGAGCCGGGACACCTGCCGGCCGAGCAGCTCGGCCCGGCGGCGCCGCCAGTCCTCCAGTCGCCGCTCGGCGGCCGCGGTCAGCAGCAGACGGGCGGCGCGCCGGTCGGCGGGGTCGGTCTCCCGCACCAGATGGCCGTCCCGCACCAGCCGGTTGACGAGGGTGGACACGGAGTTGCCCGCCAGGTGCAGCAGCCCGGCGGCGTCGGAGACGCGGACGCCGGGACGGTGTTCGACCAGCCGCAGCAGCTCCACGTCGGCCCCGCGCAGCCGCGGCTCGGCCGACCCGCCGCGCAGGCGCCGGCGGATCAGCCGCTGGATCCGCACCAGGGTGTCGGCGAGGTCCTCGGGGAAGTTCTCCGGTTCCTCCACTCCCGAAGATTACCTCTGCTACAGAGGTAATCACCGTCAAGGAGTGGTCAAAAGCAATGCATGAAACCCGCCAGTTATCGACATATTTGTTTGTGTATGTCCGCTACCGGGAATCCGCATCTATGTGCTTCGGACAGGAGGCACGTCCGTGGGAGCCGGCAGAGCCGGGCCCCGGTGTCCTTTTCCGGTCCGAGTGCACCTCCCACGGTGTCTGTCCACCCAGCACCTGCTGAGAGAGGTGCGCGCGATGCGTGTCACTGGCAGCACGAAGCCTCATCCTCATGACGACGCCCCCGAGACGGGCGAATCCTTCGAGCGGCTCGCGGGGCTGCCCGACGGACCCGAGCGCCAGGCGCTGCGGGACGAGCTGGTCCGGCTCTGGCTGCCCATGGCCGAGCGGATCGCCGTCCGGTTCCGCGGCCGCGGGGAGTCCCTGGAGGACCTGTACCAGGTGGCCGCGCTGGGCCTGGTCAAGGCCGTCGACCACTACGACCCGGAACGCGGGCGGGCCTTCGAGGCGTACGCGGTGCCCACCATCACGGGTGAGATCAAACGGCATTTCCGCGACCACATGTGGACCCTGCACGTGCCGCGCCGGGTGCAGGACCTGCGCAACCGGGTGCGCGGCGCCCTGAAGGAGCTGTCGCAGACCATCCCGGGCCGGGCACCCACCGTCGCGGAGATCGCCGCGCACACGCAGCTCACCGAGGCCGAGGTGCGCACCGGCATGGAGGCCCTGGAGTGCTTCTCGGCACTGTCGCTGGACGCCGAGGTGGCCGGTACAGAGGGGTACGCCCTCGGGGACTCGATCGGCGGCCCGGACCCCGGCTACGAGCTGGTCGTCGACCGGGCGGCGGTCCGCCCCTGCCTGGAGGCGCTGCCGGAACGCGAGCGCACCATCCTGTACCTGCGGTTCTTCGGTGGCATGACGCAGAGCCGGATAGCCCAGCAGCTCGGTATCTCGCAGATGCACGTCTCCCGGCTGCTCAGCGGCTGCTTCGACCGGCTGCGCGAGGAGCTGCTCGCCGAGGCCCGCTGAGCCGGCGCCCGCTCGGCCGGCTCACTCCCCGGGCTCGCCGGGGATCGCCGGCGAGCCCGGCACCTGGGTCGGCCCGTACCGGTCCAGCGCGTCCTCCAGCTCGACGCGCACGTCGGGCGGTATGTCCCCGTTGCGGCCCCAGATGAGGATCAGCTCGGCGACGTTGCGCAGCTTGATGTTGGTGTGCTGGGAGACGTCCTTGAGCACCTCCCACCCCTGGTCCGGCGGCAGCCGGCCGAGGGCGACGACCATGCCGATGGCCTGGTCGACGACGGCGTGGGAGGCCAAGGCCTCCTTCATCTGGTCGACTTCGGCCTGCAGCTCGAAGATCCGGTCGGACTCGCTCTCTGCCATGTCTCCATCGTGCTCACCCGCCTGGCCGCCTGCCACCGGGGTACTCGACAGGCGCCCGTACCTCCCCCGGCCGGACACTGGTGACAGACCGGTGTCCGCCGGGGCCCCGAGACCAGGACGCGACTGCCATGAACCATGATCTCCCGCGCCGCGGCGGGACGAAGAGAGACATCGTCTCCACGCACGCCGTCTTCGGCGCCCCCTGCTGGGTGAGCCTGACCAGCCGCGATCTGGAGGCCACCCAGGACTTCTACGCGGCCGTGCTCGGCTGGCGGTGGCGCGGGGCGAAGCTCGGCGAGCACTTCCGCATCGCGCTGGCGGACGGGGTACCGGTGGCGGGGATCGCGGCAGTGGCCGCGATGTGGCAGATGGCGGTGGCCTGGACGCCGTACTTCGCGGTCCGGGACGCCGACGAGGCCGCGGCCCGGGCGCGGGAGCGCGGCGGTACGACCGCGGTCGGTCCGCTGTCCTTCCCGCCGGGGCGGGCGGCCCTGCTCGCCGACCGCGACGGGGCGACGTTCGGGATCTGGCAGGGCGAACTGGTCTCCAACTGGGAGACCTGGCGGCGGGCGGCGCCCACGTTCATCCGGCTGCACACCCGCAACGCGTTCGACGCGGCGATCTTCTACGGCGAGATCCTCGACTGGGCGACCGAGCACCCGGGCTGCTGCGAGGTGCAGTACGAGGGCGGCGAGGTGGTGCTGCGCAGCGGGGGCGACGTGATGGCGCGCATCGACTCCGGCGCGGTGGAGGCGGCCCCGGACCCGTCCGTCCGGCCGCACTGGCAGATCCACTTCGCGGTCGCCGACGTGGCGGCGTGTGCGCGGGCGGCGGAGAAGCATGGGGGGAGTGTGCTGCGCGAGGATGAGACGGAGGCGATCCTCCGGGATCCCGACGGCGCGCAGTTCACTGTGACGTCACGCCGGGCGCGTTGAGCCGGGGGCATCGGGCGCCGTTGCCGGGTGGGTGCGGGCGCGTTGTGGTTGCTCGCGCAGTTCTCCGCGCCCCCAAAGTCCGTCCCGGTGTCCGCGGCTTCGACGAGGACCCGGCGGCTTTCTCCAGGGTCATGGGCCGGGCGCATAGGCCGCCGTCC